>JAHZGZ010000165.1:0-480 GCA_019420545.1 Bacteroidales bacterium
CAGTCCATGCAGTACCAATGATTAAGTACTGCAATGTAGACCCCTTTTTCAGAGGGGAGGTATGGTCTACCACACCAATCGCAGATGCAGATGTCGGAGCCGATCGCGTTCATCAGCTCACCAGCGGTACATTCTATAAGGAGAAACGAGCCGCGTTTTATTTGTTTAGCCATCTTGTCTGATGTATTTAAGAATTGTGTTTGACAATGATATTACTTTCCGGCACATATCCTCATTGAACATTCCTATGTGAGTTTGTTCCGTAGGTAGTCCGAAAGCGCATGACAGCACCCCATAGGCGGCAGTTCTGGAGAGATAGCCATCTTTCCAGAGCGGGTCGAAAGCCTCGTGAGCCTGATGTTTCAGTCCTCGCAGTTCTTTGTTCGCAATCCGGCCAAGTGCCTTGTCTGTGCCTTTATGACAGCCGACCCATGCACCGCACGGTTCACAGATATAGCACTTCGTGCCATATGACCGCCC
>JAHZGZ010000165.1:573-4385 GCA_019420545.1 Bacteroidales bacterium
GGTTTAGTTGGATTTCCACAATACGGGCAGCTCCAGCCGAGTAAAACAAGCGGATCATCGTTCAGATTCATTTTTGGATTTAAGTTGCCGCCGCACATATTCATAGGCAATTATCGGATTATAATTACCATTTCGGGCTAAATGCTTTATACAATTAAGAAGATGACTGTCTTTCATGTCACCAACAAACAATCGTTCTCCTTCCCTTGTAGTCCAATAAAACAAACTACAATCTTTGAGAGAGTCAATGATTAAATTGTCACAATGTTCCTGGACAGACAGGAACATTTTCCGTTTGATTTCAGCTAATTTTCTGTCAGCAATTCTGCATGGGTCTATATCATCCATATTACGAAGATTTGATGTGTTTTGCCATCTCGTTGAATGCGTCGGCGAATTTTTCGATGTCCTCTATGTGAATAAAAATACGCTGACGCTTTTTAGGTCCGGGGCTACGGTCAACCGGCACCTCTGTGATGGAGAGATACGGCTGACCCTTGTTGTCATTGTGAGCGTCAAAGTAGTAGATACGAGTTCCGGCACTGACGCTCTTTGTCTTGGTCGGTTTTCTCATGATGATGTATTATGATGATGTAGTCGGGAGAGTTGGAGTCGAACCAACTTGTCGGCTATTCGATATGCGTCCCGTCGCCCTGTGCGATGCCCATATCCGTATTTACCGAAGCCAGACTCTACTGGTAGCACTTGCCAAGTGCAATTCTCCCGTAAGAGAAACCGGACTATCTTCACAGACCATCCGGCGTTAATGTCATTATTCTAATTTGGGGTGTGGAGCAGGCAGGAATCGAACCTGCAAAATGCGTGGGTTTCCTACGGCTAATCAATTCAAGAATATCGCGCGCCATTCTTGTTTCAATTGTCGTCAAGGGAAAGGTTTGCTTTTACTCCGGATGTCCGGTGCCATGCCCTTTTCATCTGGCACACCCACGTCTAAAGAGTGAACTCAGCGTAAGCCAGTTTCGCCTCTGCTCCAAGTGGCCGAGATTACCCGCTCGGCTGTCGGGGTTTGATTAAGATGATGCCGCGACCCTCACGGGCACTCAAAGGCGATCCAATATGATAACATTAACATACCCTCACGGGCATTGTACCTATATGGTTACTTGCGTTTGCGTTTCCTCATATTACGGCAGTGTTGTAATACCTGAGCGGCGTTGCAGAACCACTTGCCGTTTTGAACATTGTTCGGTTTGTGGGCCTCGATTGCGCCAGTGGCAATCAAGTCTTCCAATTTCTTCACACCTCCTACTATTTTTGCCGAGAGGTCTTTCCCGAAACTCTCATCAGCCATGACAGCGAGAATATTCTGTAGTTGAACAGCCTCCGGATTTAACGATGTTGTATGAAACTTTCCCATAGGCTCACGCGATTCTTATAACTTCGACACACTTATTGTCAAAGTTTATTTTAGTTCTCCAGCGTTTCCCTTCCATTCTCTCATTCACAAGCGATGTGCTTGGTGTTGCTCTGATAGAATTGTAATTATACTGTGCCGTGGGAAACTGCACGACATCGCCAATCTCCATGCGGCGAAACTCCTCTGCAATTCCGAGGGTTGCTATTCTTATAGTCTTTTCCATAACGGTAAAATTTGATTAGGAACGGTGGGCGGATTTGAACCGCCGACCTACGGATTATCGTACCTCGTTGCTCTACCAACTGAGCTACACCGTTCTGATATATTTGCCGGTTGTTTCGCGTAAAATTATAGTTGCTTACTCCAACCAGGGATAATAGTTAATTACCCGGTCCATTTGCCACGGGGGGACACACTCAACCCGCTCCCGGTCATTTTCGGCATAAGCACCGGGAGATATTTCTTATCGCGTACACGGCCTACCGTGTCGCTCATCACTGCATCGGCATCATCCGTCTGGCCTGATCGCGTTATGCAGTGGAAATTCCAATATGTCAAGGAACTCTTCTTTGGTAGCGAGAATGACAGGAGTCGAACCTGCACCTATCGGGCCCTCATTGTGCACCATTACACCACATCCTCTCGGTCTTCGCGTTAGCTAATCGCAAATTTTATTGACCTTGTGGGAGCAGCAGGACTCGAACCTGCAACCACTCGCTTTCGTCAGCGAGCCTCTATCCAATTGAGATTATCTACACTCCCATTTGCAACCCCTTTCGGGGCCGGGTCTCTCTTGACCCTCGGCATTGCTCTCTCTTGAGCACCGTAATTGGTTTGACTTTGGTGGAGGTTACTCTTTGGGGAAGATTGAGTCTACAAGAGTGCCGATGGCTCGGATCTGTTCCTTGATGCGGTCGTTCTTACCTACATATTTCAGATAAAGCTCACGGTAATAATCACGGTCTTTCTTCACAGCCTCATCCGCTGCGGTTATTTCGGCGATGATGTTATTTTGTTTCTCGGCAGCGCAGTGAGACAGTTCAATTATACGATTAGTGACTCTACGCAGTGTTTCTGAATCAATAGCCTCTGTGTTTACAAGGTTTATAAGATTATCGTCTTCAATCTTGATTGGGCTGATAAAGAAATCCAGACCTTCTTTGGTGATGTATTTGTCTACATCATTTGCGAATCTTCCGTCAATTATGATAGTCCGATGTCCCGGAAAAAGGGATACATTGCCCATGAGTAAGGCCGCATAAGTTGCAAGTTCATTGTATGAACCGTCATTTTTAGCCTCGTAACGGTAAGGGGTGGTTTGTTCCATTTTGGTTTGGTGTTGGTTGGTGGTTTGACTTGGGAGGGTTATTTGTTGAAGAATCGCTCTACATATCCGCCGAGAATGACGGCCACGGTTGCTTGGCCAAGTGATATGTCGCGGTGGTCATCGAGTGCTCCGATAGTGTGTTGCTGGTAATGGTGGAAGCGGATGATGTTCTCGGCTTTTTTGATGTCGCGCTCCTTGACTATTTCCTGTATTCTTTTGAGGTAGCAGGCGACATAGGTGTTTGCTCCGAACTGGAGATTGGCGTTTTTGTACTCCTCGGCCGAGGGCTTCATCTTTTCAAGGGTGTGCATGGCTTGATTGGCCACTGTTTCGCGTTCTGCGATGTCCTGACTGATAGCGTCAAGGATTGCGTCAATTTTTGTTTCGGTTACTGACATATTGATTACATTTAGTTTAGTCGGAGATTTCATCAAGACTCTCTGTTGTTACATACCACTCAAAGCGGCAATTATTCAGTTGCTCATCGGTGAGGGAACAACAGTGCTTGGCGGCGTAGAAAAAGAGAGCTTGTATATGCCTGCCGTTCTCATCCTCTATGGTACCAAAAGAGCGGTCACACTTCTTGAAACCGAGTTTCTTTATCTCGCTCCACGGAGCCAGGAGTGCCGGTTTCTGTCCGCCCCAAATGGGAGCACTGATTTCTTTTCCGTTGATTGTAGTTGCCATGTCTTGACTTTTTATTGATTACGTTGCGGTTATCTCAACCAAAATCGCTATATTTGCGATGTTTGATTTAAGATGATGCAAAGTTAATCCATTTGGACTAATTGTGCAAGCGCAATGATTCCATTTGGATTAGTTTTAATTATTGTTAACACTTAATCCTTATGGATATTCTTCAGCGACTCAAAGAGGTTCTCAAATACTCGGGCCAATCCGTCCGTGCATTTTCAATCAAATGTGGAGTTAGTCAACCCACGTTAGATAAGCAAATTAAAGGTTTACGTTCTGTGAGCATTGAAACTATTATGAGTGTGCTCTACGCGTTTCCGGAAATTTCAGCTGAATGGCTTATGCGAGGTAACGGACAGATGCTCATACAACAAGAAGGCAATTCGGCCGAAAACGAGCGGATGAACAAGTTGA
>JAHZGZ010000166.1 GCA_019420545.1 Bacteroidales bacterium
CATCGGAATTGTAACCTTTGAGTTTTATATCATTGCCCTTCTTGCGGATAAACTTGATGACATTCACAGCCCCAATCTTGCGGGCATCCTCATCCATTTCGTCAAGATAGGGTATAACTTTCTCTTTATAAGGGATTGTTACATTCAGTCCCGAGAGATTCGGATATTCGGCTATTACTTCCATGAGATCGCCGATATCAGGCAATTCAAAATTAAGATAGCGGGCAGAAATGCCCTCAGCCTCGAATTTCTGATTGAAATAGTTCTGTGAGAATGAATGAGTAAGCGGAAATCCGATGAGTCCGTAGGTGCGTTCTATCCGTTCTGCCATATATGAATATTTAATTACAGCATTTAATATGGCAAAGGTATATAAAATCCGCCTTATTGGTCAAAATTTACGACAAAAATAATAACCTCAAGCAGACTTTTTGAGATTTCGAGCAATATTGACCCAAGAAAAAACATTTTTTTGATTTCAACATACCTGATATTAAGAAATATTTGTAACTTTGCAAAGCATGTTGCACAACATAGCTACGCGACACAATGATTAACAAAAGTACATTGGAAAGGGTGATCTCAGAAGATCTCTCAGAGCTTTGGTCAACGTTAAGCAGCGATGACAAGCATCTAATTGTAGATAACTTCACAACTCACACTTTCAAAAAAAATCAGATAATCTATGCCGAAAAGGAGATGCCCGAACACCTCTGGTGTCTGCTCAAGGGAAAGGTTAAACTATACAAGGACGGCATAGGAGGCCGTCAGCAGATACTGCGCCTGATCCGTCCGGTACAGTACTTCGGTTATCGTGCATATTTTGCCGAAGAGCCCTATGTATCCACAGCGGCTGCGTTTGAGCCATCGACGCTGGGATGTCTGCCTATGTCGCTCGTTCAGCAGCTTATCCAGAACAATGTAAAACTCGCATGGTTCTTTATCAAGGAACTTTCGCGCAACCTCGGAGGCTCCGACACCAAGATTGTAAACCTCACACAGAAGCATATCCGCGGACGCCTTGCCGAAGCATTGATAGCCCTGCGGGAGAGTTACGGTTATGAGGATGATGACGCCACACTCCGCATATACATGGCACGCGAGGATCTGGCCAATCTCTCCAACATGACTACCTCCAACGCCATACGCACCCTTTCATGCTTCGTCAACGAGAAGATACTCATTGTAGACGGACGCCGCATAAAAATCATGAACGAATCGGCCCTTCGCAAAATCAGCAAGTTCGGCTGATTCCGACAGGATAGGACATACCCTCCGCAAGGAATTCAAAAACTACATATCACACTACGGAAGCACGCGCTTTATTTTGCCGTTAGAGGCATAAATAAAGCGCGTCATGTTTATGACGTCTTTAGGTACACGGTACCGGTCGAACACTCCGCGCGCGATATCCATAATACGCATGCACATCGCAGGATCGGCCCCCTCGGCTACAATCACAGCTTCCTCACCCCAACGTGCGCTCGGTCGGCCGATAATATAAAACGGACACGGGAGCAGACCTTCCAACCGTTTCTCCATCTCTTCGGGATGCAGTTTTATACCTCCCGAGTTTATCACGTTGTCGTATCGGCCAAGCCAGCGAAACTCATGTGCTGACACGAGTTCAACCATCTCATTTGTGACCACGTGACCGAAGGAATAGCCTTCGGCTTCAATGACGAGACATCCGCGGTCGTCGGTAGAGAATACCACTCCGGGCAACGCGGCGTAGGTGTCAGCGTCCGCGCACAGATCGCGCAAAGCCACATGACTGCACGTCTCCGTCATCCCGTATGTGGCCCATGCATGCACCGGCGACTGCCTGAGTCGCTGTTCTATTTCAGCCGATACAGCACCACCACCTACTATTACATTGCGTAACTTGCCAATGTGGCTGCTTGCAAGCAGACCATTGACCTGCGAAGGCACCACGGCTGTAAGATCTACATGCGTTATTGCCGACAGGATCTGTGACAACGGCGTAGACGACGCGCGCTCGACAATCAGCGTCGCACCGCTCACCATCGCACGTACAACCATCATCTTACCCGCTATATATGATGTAGAAAGGGGCAAATGAAGTACAGACATACGGTCGATACCGAAGTAGCGGCATGTCGCCTCGGCCGAACGGAGCATGTCGCTTTTGAGGAGCTGCAACTCCTTGGGCGTACCGGTCGAGCCTGAGGTATGAGCAGTCACAGTCGGTGCATCCGACAGCCATTCCTCGATAAATCCAGAGGCAAGCCCGTCAGGATCAATAATACGTGGTATCTGCGCCATGGCTATACAGGTTGTTTCCATTCCAGTTCGGGAATATGCCATTCTCCGGACGGATCATACCGAAGTCCGTCGCCTATCTGGCGCAACGGAGACGGGATATTGTTGGTGTAGAGTCGTCCGGTGCCAAGTCCCTGCGGAATCACAGTATTCATTGACGCACACCACTGGGCGATAGCGTTCAGACCGATATCGCTTTCAAGTGCGGAGGTGGCCCACCACCCTATCCGGCGTTCTACGGCAAGCCGTATCCACTCCTCCGAGGCGGCGAAACCACCGCAAAGCGACGGTTTGAGGATGATGTACTGCGGACGTATGGCGTCGAGCAATGCTGTTTTCTCCTGGGTGCCGCGACATCCTATCAACTCCTCGTCGAGAGCCACCGGAATGGGGCTTGTCCGGCAGATCTCAGCCATCGCCTCCAGCTGCCCGGCCCGGATAGGCTGTTCGATAGAATGCACCCCATAGGGGGCCAGCGCACGCAGATAATCCATTGCATCGGCGGGAGCAAAGGCTCCGTTTGCGTCAAGGCGCAACTCCAGGGCATCGGGGGTATAGCGGTCACGGATATGGCGTATGAGATCGAGTTCTTCATCAAATCCGATTCCCCCTATTTTGAGTTTTATGCAGCGGAATCCGGCTGCAATCTTCTCGTCGATTCGCTCGAGCATACGGTCACGGCTACCCATCCATACGAGACCGTTGATGGGTATGGCAGTTTTGCCTTCCGTCCATGCCCCGGGCCACAGCAGGCGACGTCCGCCATGGCGCAGGTCGGCAAGTGCGGTCTCCACACCGAAGCGTATCGAACTGCTGTCGTCGGGGAGCACGGCGGTAAGCCCATGCCGCGATATATCGGCACACACTGCGGCAAGACGCTCTTCATAATCGGGAGTATCGTCGGCACCAAGTCCACGGAACAATGCACACTCCCCTATGCCGTATATACCCGGGCGCGATTCGTCGGAGATACGTATAAAATATGTCTCCTTATCGTTCATCACCGCGCGCGAGGTAATCGCCGGCTCATGAAACACAAGCCGGTAACTGCAATATTCAGCCTTCACGATCAGCCGGGGAATTTCTGGAACTTGCTGAAATCAGGATCGCGCTTCTCAAGGAACGCATTCTTACCCTCCTGGGCCTCGGCCATGAGATAATAGAGGAGAGTGGCATCGCCGGCAAACTCCATCATGCCGCGCTGTCCGTCGAGCTCGGCATTGAGAGCGCGCTTGATCATGCGGATAGCCATCGGGCTGCGTTTCAATATGGTTTCACACCACTCCACTGTCTCATCCTCAAGACGGTCGAAGGGCACCACCTTGTTGACCATGCCCATCTCCTCGGCTTCCTTGGCAGTGTACTGGCGGCAGAGGAACCATATCTCGCGCGCCTTCTTCTGCCCTACGCAACGGGCAAGATAGCTCGACCCGAACCCGGCATCGAAGCTCCCCACCTTGGGACCCGTCTGGCCGAAGCGTGCGTTTTCCGATGCAATGGTAAGGTCGCATACAACGTGCAGCACATGCCCGCCACCGATAGCATAACCGTTGACCATAGCGATTACAGGCTTAGGGATGCTTCGGATTGCCTTGTGGAGGTCAAGAACATTGAGGCGCGGCACACCGTTGTCGTCGATATATCCGCCCACACCCTTCACTTTCTGATCACCACCCGAGCAGAATGCCTTGTCGCCCGCGCCGGTAAGCACTACCACACCAATATCGGGGCGCTCACGGCAGATAGCCATCGCATCGAGCATCTCGAAGTTGGTCTTGGGCCGGAATGCATTATATACTTGCGGGCGGTTGATCGTAATTTTGGCGATACCGCCATATTGCTGAAAGAGTATATCCTCATACTCCTTGATAGTTGTCCATTCTCTCATAGTCGGTGATTTTGGTTTCACCCGCAAAGTTACTAATAAGTCGAGAGCAAAGCCAAATTTATTCAATATTGTACATCAATATTCATCCGAATAGCGCGGAGCGTACTCCGACTCATTGAGACGGGCGGCCTCGCGCAGTACCTCGGAATGGCCTGTCAGTGCGGCAAACGGGGCAAACTGTGCCGCACGTCCCTCCATCGACATCGGACGGCGCGTAGCCGACACATGGTGGGGAAGATTGATTATGTCGTCGTATTTGCTCATGCTTTGTGTCCTCCTATCTGATAATTGCGGTCGCGCTGGGTTGCACCCTCGGCATAGTTCAGGCCGCGAAGTATGGAATTCTTACCGTATGTGTTTTTGATTTTCAGAAGTGTTTTCTGAAGGCTGCGCTCACGCTTACGCGCTTCGGCCTCACGTGTGCAACGCGCCCGCTGCTCGTCGTAGTCGACAAACAGTTCAAGCTGACTTGTAGTCGGACGCATAGCCTCGGCGTCACTTTCAGCGATAAGCCTGTTGACGCAAAGAGTTATACGTCTGACAAGAAGAATAGGGTTAACCGACTTATCGTACAGCTCGGTAACAGCGTCGATTATTTCTTTGGCCGACGAAGTGTAACGCGGCATATTGACCGTGGCATGTGCATGAAACGGCACACGGCGGCCGTAGAAATCAACCGACATGCGGCCATGGTACCGGGCGGCAATCTCAGGCCGCTCGAGCGATTCGGCATCATAACCCACGCTCAATACAATCTGATCGGTAACAAGTCCCTTGGCGACGAGATCAAGCGATACCGTCTCGGCCATCTCGCGGGCTACCACTCGAGCTTTCTCTGCCGTATATCCACTGCAAAGCACCTGTCCGCTGCTCATCGAACGCGTTTCCGGACGATATGCTTTCACACAATCCATCGTCACCGGTTCCCATCCCCATGCATGGTCGATCAGAAGCTCGGCATTTACCCCGAAAAGAGAGTAGAGCAACTCCTCGTTTTCTATCGAACACCGGGCTACATCGCCCATCGTATCGAGACCGTGCTGTTGCAGACGCCTTGCAATTCCCCGCCCCACACGCCAGAAATCGGTAAGCGGACGGTGCTCCCATAGCATATGGCGATAGCTCATCTCATCGAGTTCGGCTATACGCACGCCCTGCGCGTCGGGCGCCATCTTCTTGGCCACAATATCCATCGCCACCTTACATAAGTACATATTAGTACCGATACCCGCAGTGGCAGTAATTCCGGTCGCCGACAATACATCGCGTATCATACGCAGAGCAAGCTCATGCGCCGTAGTGCCGTAACAGCGCAGATATGACGTAGCATCGATAAACACTTCATCAACCGAATATACATGTATATCCTCCGGAGCGATATACTTGAGATATACTTTATATACCTCTGCGCTGCGGCGCAGATATTCAGCCATACGCGGACGCGCCACAATATAATCAACCGCCAATTCGGGATGCGACTCAAGTTCATGCGCTGAAAACGACTTTCCGGTAAACTTTCGTCCTGGAGCTGCGCCATTGCGTGCTATATTCACATCACGCATGCGCTGTGCCACCTCAAACAGACGCGGGCGACCGCGAAGGCCATAACCTTTCATCGATGGAGACACGGCCAGACAGATAGTCTTCTCGGTGCGCGACGAATCGGCCACGACAAGATTGGTGTCAAGAGGGTCGAGCCCTCTGTCGACACATTCCACTGAAGCATAAAACGACTTCAGGTCAATGGCAATATAGCTGTGCTGGCGTGACAATACCTTCAAACATTTATCGTGTTTCCTTCAGACTGTTCTCCCTTTAACCGAGACAAGGTTCATTCAGTCAATCCTCTCAGAGTGCCTCTGCGCAATTCCTCTTTAAAAATTTCATAAATATATGCAGGACTCGCTATATACATGTCGGTATTCGGCTGACAGAGTTTGTCAAATGTCTCTGAATTATGAAACGTCACAAGCGCTCTTTCAAGGCCGATATGCTCATCGCGCATAAACCACTCGGTCACTTTAGCGGTGATGTATTCTACTAAGAACTCAAAGTTATTATCCGAACTCATATGCGCTTTATGTAATTAAGAGAACGTTCCGTAGCAAAAAAATACTGTGAATTGAGATCCTTATAGATCAATCCGGCAACCACAGCATCCAAATCAATGATCTCCATGTCATAAAGTCCGAACAGACGCGCCATCCGGTCGTCGGCCACGGGGCCTATGACAATATCATAGTCGTGGCAAAAGTCCCCGCGGTCCTGCCTGCGATTCGCCATTACGAATAAAGCCCATTCCTTGTCGGGTTGCTGGAACACATTCACATTAAGACCATCCGCGAGTGCCGCATCCAGATCGAATTCAAATTCAGTAACGGTTGCCGTCCCACCGAATCTATCCGAAATTCTTCTTGACCAGTATATGGCCTGCTCCTGCAAATGCGTGGTATAAAAGCCCTGCCCGAAGTCCTTGTACTTCTGACCCTTTGACAGATCGACACTCACAATCGGCATGTTTGATCCATGATACAGTTTTATCATATACCACCTCCATTTCTTCGGCAGACTGCAGCCATATCATTCACACAGTCTTGCAATGACAACTGATGTTCAGCCTCGTAGTTGTCAATCGAAAATTCAAGGCCCTTGAATCGAGCCAGATAGTTGCAGGCCTCTTTTTTAGAGAGGTTATATTTCCGCGCAAACAACCCGAGACTCATAACAATATAATGGATGACATCACCTGAAACCGTAGAGACCGGACTCAGTTTCACCTCTGCCTTCACACCAAGAGCCTCCGACAATTTATTGATTGTGGTAAAAGTGATGCCCCTACCATTTTCAATCTTGGAGATTTCGGATTTGGTCACGCCGACTTTCTCTCCCAGTTGTTCCTGGGTGAGGCCGAGCACCTTCCGTCGCTGAAGAAATAACGATCCGATTTCATCAAATCTGTTAGCCATAGCCAATTAGATATCACTATACACAAAATTAATTAAAGTTTCCAATATTAGCAACAGATCTGAAGAAATAAAGTTTTTACCGAAGTCGGCGAACAGTGGTCGGCGCACCTTGATGGCGGTGTTGCACAAAATATGTAAGGCCGATGGCAATGAGGGTCAGCGCCTCCGAGGCAGGGATAGCGGCCCATATCCCCCATCCCGGGAATATGGCGGGAAGCAGGCAGAACATGGGCACGAGGATGATTATACCGCGCATAAGCGTAAACAACATAGCCTTAGCCGCCTTTTCGATACTCTGATAATACCCGATAAATGAAATGTTTATCGCAAAAAACAGTGCACAGAGAGAATAGACAGGCAGCCCGTAGATAGCCAGCCGCCCGGCCTCGCAATAGGGAGAAATGAAGAGCGACACAATACCACGCGCCCCGAGAGCAATAGAAAGAAACGCGATCATACCGCAAAGAGCTGCAACAGCAATGCTGAGCCTGAACGCCTTGCGCACACGCTCCAAAGCCTTTGCACCGTAGTTGTAGCTGATAATCGGCTGTGCCGACTGAGCCACGGCATTACTCATCATAAACATTAGCGGGAACAGATAGCATGCTATGCTGAAAGCAGCCACGCCGGTTTCGCCATAATATTTCATAAACATGTAGTTGCCGGTAAGCATCATCACCGACATGGCAATCTCTGTGATGAACGCCGACGAACCGATGCATATCTGGCGCCAGCTGTTGGTGAAAAATCGTCGGCTGCTCCACCGGAACTTAATCACATATGAAAAGCATATGAAGTAAGCAAACACCATGGCGGCACCGATAGCAATGCTCGCCGACGTTGCGATTGCCGCTCCTTTCACACCCATCCCGCATGGGAACACAAGATAGTAGTCGAGCGCAATGTTGATTACCGCCGGAATGATATTGCAGAACATAGCGAACTTCGGGGAGCCGTCAAGACGGATCACCATCATGCCGATACACTCGAAGATAAGGAAAAACATGCCCGGGATAAGCCAGGTCAGATAATCCATGGCACCCGACATCAGCGCGTCGGAGCACCCGAGCATCCTCGCCGTCTCCTCGCGGAAAAGCGACAGGCCGGTAACAAGTATCACAATCAGTATGCCCGACAGCACGTAAGCCTGTGTGGTATTGACACTTGCTTTACGTCCGTCGTTCTGCGCAATGGCAATTCCCGCCACCACCGACGATCCGATGCCGAACATCAGTCCAAGCCCCGTAACAACCATGAAGAGCGGAGCTATGATGTTGACGGCGGCGATTCCGTCGGGGCCTACACCCTGCCCTACGAAAATTCCGTCGACAATCGTAATCAATGCATTGAAAATTAGCCCCAACAGCGTAGGGAAAAACATTTTGGAGAAGAGGATGCCGATTTTACCTCCGCCATAGTCAAGGCCGGGCTGCTCTGTTTTTTCTGTCTTTTCCATATTCTTTGATTATATAAAGATATTGCGGGATGTGCAATCCCGTTTAGATTGC
>JAHZGZ010000167.1:0-6697 GCA_019420545.1 Bacteroidales bacterium
ATAACAACAGACTCCGGCGCATCAATCCTCTGAGACTTGCATCCAACGACAATAATGGTCAACAAGAGGATTGTAATGGAGAGAAAAGCCCTCATCATTTGATTTCAGTTTTTGCTTTGCGAAGCAGGATACACTCGGCGGGAGCCAAGCCATTCAATCTTACGACAGAATCATTCTGAACGTCTATTGTGGATATACGCGGAAGAATACGACGTATGGCATCTTCTGTCCTCATGTCGTCGCACGCCATTTCGGTCATGGCTCCGTCACCGAGTTTGATGGAATCTCCTTTAACAGTATATGACCCGTTGAAGGAGTTGCAGTTTGTCATGATGAAATACGTGCTGTCTTCAAAGACGATATACTGTTTCATGCTCGATGACGTCTCATCGGGGCGCACATAGTCGGAATCGCTGAAAACGATGTTCTCGATATACCATTGTCCGCGAATGTCGGCGTTAGCGATTTTGGTCTTAGCATTGTTATCAAGCTTATCTGCCTTTGCTTCTTTGTTGCTCGTGCATCCAGTTGCCGTTGCCACCAATAATGCGACACCAGCAATGAACGATATATTGTTTGTCTTCATAAAAATCTACTCTTAAAATGTTTTCTTATGAGATTGTTCTTGTGTCATATACACAGAACACCTCTTTCTAATGTCGGTTCAATCCCAGTCATTAAGAGATTCTATATATCGGTCAACATCAAGTATGGTAACATACTTACTGCGTTTCTCCTGACATTCAGCGCAGTTGCAGGTGTTTGATTGAATATGGATGGTTTCGATCTTGGACTGTTCCTCTTCGTTTTCTTCTTCCATAATCACTTTCGTTAACTATATCTGCTTTAGTCATATTGTCTTGAATTTGATAAGTATTACAAACACAAAATTACTAAAAATCGGGCAAATAAGCATAAAGAAGCCTGCCCAAAATGAGCAGGCTGAATGCAGGATCGAAATCTTCACAGATGCCATATCCTGTCCCGATAGGCTTTCAGTTCCTTTTCAGGAAACTGAGCTATCGCTTTATCAAATTCACGGAGTATCGCGGCTTTGTCGTCCGGCAATCCTCCCGTGATCGGTACCGTATTGGAAATATGATGCCCGAGTAGGTTGACACGGATTTTCAATCGGTCGATAAGAGTCCGCATCTCAACCAGACGCTCAACCTCCGGCTCCTCAACATATGTGCCATCCAATACCTCCAAATATAATTGGGATTCGGGGAATATCGTTAGTGAAACTATATTGATTATGCAGGGATGGAGTTGGTTAAGCACTTCGGCAGTGGCTATCGCGCTTGCCTCGCCGTAGCCTTTTCCTCCAAGACCGTTGAGGTAGAACACGTTGTATCGTATTCCGGCCTCGTCGAGTTTTGAGAGCTGTTCAAGAATATCGGAGGCGTGATAGCCTTTGTTCATCCGCTCCAGTGTCGGGTCATGGGCGGTCTCGATGCCGATGTTTATACTATTGAGTTTCAGATGATGGAGATTCTTTAGTTCCTCCACTGATTTGGGTGTTATGTCTGTGACACGGGCGAACATTCCGAACGACATCATGTGCGGCAGATATTTTCTCAGCAGCAGAGCGACATCCATAAGTTTGTTGTAACTCAACGCGAAAGGATTTGCGCCGGTGAGATAGACTCGCCGGGCTCGCGGTTGCCACTGACGAATTACTTTCAGGTCTTCCTCCACCTCCGAAAGCGGAGACATACGGAACGGTGTGCCGTGATAAAGGCTGCAAAACTTGCACTTGTGCCATGTGCAGCCGGAGGTCAGTTGCAGCAGTTGGGAATTGGCTTCGTATGGAGGTCGCCACACCTGACCTGTGAAATGTAGCTCAGGATATATCATATCTCGATATTTTTTTGTTAATTTTGTAATGCAAAATTAGGTGATAGTCAGAGCCAAAACAATAACTAACCGAAAGGTTTGACCCTTACCTGAAAGTTCGTTTTACTCGTTATCAGCCTGTTCTGCATGACCGGATATGGCAAAAAAATTAGACTACGAATATTGTAAGGCTGCCCCTATGCTCGAATGGCTTGGCAACAAGTGGGCGCTGGTGGTTCTCGTGAAGATTTCCGAGAACGAGCCGATGCGTTTCAACGAGCTGTACCGCAACATCCCGTCGGTGTCGGAGAAGGTACTGTCGCAAGTTCTCCGTCAGTTGACGACCGACGGCATAATACGCCGCAAGCTGTTCCCTGATGTACCTCCGCGCACTGAATATTCCGTGACAGATTTCGGCAAGACCCTTTTACCACACGTTGAGGCCCCCATCAACTGGGGACGAGAAAATTTCGATACAATAATGACAAACCGTCAAAAAGCAAACGATGAGTAACGAGATATTATATATTATCCTTCCGGATTTTGCCTCGCATGAGATGGTGTATCTGATGGAAGCCATAAGCAGCGACGAGCAGTAACTGAAACCCAGTCCGAAATACGTCAACAGGATTGTGGCTCCCACAACAGACCCCGTAAGTGCTATTGGTGGATTCAAGGTTATCCCGGACTATACATTCGACAGTATGCCGGACGATTTTGCCGCGCTTGTGCTGATAGGCGGCTACGGATGGCTGACGCCCATCGCAGATGAAGTCAAACCGATTGTCAGAAGAGCAATCAAAAAGGGTAAGATTGTCGGGGCCATCTGCAACGGAGCTTCGTTCATGGCAAAATGTGGATTCCTCAACAATGTGAAGCACACCGGCAACGGACTGGAGCAACTGAAATTATGGGGAGGTGAAAACTATACCAATCAGGACGGCTACATTCATGTTCAGGCAGTCAGTGACAAAAACATCGTGACGGCAAATGGATCCGGTGCGCTCGAGTTTGCCAAAGAGCTTCTCCTGTTGCTTAAAAATGACACGCCTGAACGCGTAGAAATGTATTATCAGTTCAACAAACCGGGTTTCTGTGCCTTGTTTCCGGAAAATTAAGACCATGTACGAGCTTCAACAATATTCAAGTCGTTGTCAAGAAAACGCCTCCAAAGATTAGCAGTGTTCCCAAGAGTGTGGCAATCGTTATGGGTTCACCGATAATCAACGCAGAGGCGAGTATAGTAACAAGTGGAACTATATAGATATAGCCGGATGTTTTTTCTGCACCAATATTCTTTACCGATGCGTTCCACATGAGATAGCAGACAAATGACGCTCCGATACTGAGAAAAAGCAGATTTCCGATTATTGCTCTTGTGACAGTAAATCCATGTATATCATTAGTCAGTATATAATATAGCATTGCTGTAATTACTCCGTAACCAAATACTTTGCGGGTGATAAACAGGTTGCAGTATCGTCCGCTCAGCGTTTTCAGCAAAAGACAGTAGATAGCCCAAGATAATGCTGCAACAAAGGTAAGGACATCTCCCCAAGGATTGACGCCATACTTTTTGGAACTGTTAAAAACGACAATGCCCACGCCGGTAAATGCTATAATAGTTCCAATCCATGCCAGAGCTTTTATATGATCGTTAAACAGTATTTTGCCCAATACTTACGGTGTATCTGTATTATGACGCCAAGCATGCCGCCGAAGAAGAGACCGACAACCTAAGACGTGTCGATGATGGGAAATATGAAAATTACACAATGGACACCTATGCGCTGAAGGCGCCGCAATTCGGCACCATCGCCCTTATGGTATCTGGACAGACTGAGCCCAAGGCTGCTTTCGATGACTACAAGACAAGATGTGAGGTGGAGCAGGAAATCGATGTGCTCAAAACTGATCTGGACTCATTGACATCATATATGCACGATGACGCCCGCCTCGAAAGGTGGATGTTCATCAATTTTGTTGCTCTGCATATTTTCTATATGCTCAGACGCCATATAGTGGAAAACAAGCTCACCGAAAAACTTTCTACACGTGAGGCAATCCGGGTGCTTTGCCGTCAGAGAATCGTCTGGCTCGATGACAAGTGGAAACTGGCCGAAGCCTCAAGTAAGGACAGTGCCCAGCTTGAGGCTCTCGGAATTCCTATTACGTAATCCGATTGCCGTTTCAAGGATATTAACAGAGCCTAAATGTTGAGGAGTCCTTCGGGCAGGTTCATAGTCAGTGTGCAGGTGGCGGTGTCGATGTCGGTGATAAACTCGTCGGCCACGGGCAGGTAGAGGGTGGTTTCCTCCGGAGTCGTTACGATGAAGAGCACATTGTCGGTACTGTCGTCGATATCCTCGATGGTGCCGAGAGTATTGCCGGTGGCATCGTCGGTTACGGTGTAGCCGATCAGATCGGAGGCGTAGAGTCCGTCGCCGTCGGGGTCGGTGTCGTCAGTGTCGGTGACCACGTTGTCGGCTGTAAGCACGTAGAGCTGATGGTTGGTGAATTCGGCCGCCTCGTGCTCGTTGTTTACGTCGTCGAGCGCCACAATGAATGTGTCGTGACGCTTCTGTCGCAACGATGCTATGAAGAAAGGCACGTAGATGCCGTCGATGAGCAGCACTATGCGCTTTAACGCCTCAGGGTCGATATCGCGCTCGAGGTAGGCGTTGATCTCGCCGTTGATACCGTGGGGCTTTCCGAATCGGCCTATCTCGGTGAGCTGGTCGGAGGTAATCATTGGTTGTGGTGGGTGAAAACGGGAGTTTCTTGTGTGGCTGATGTCAGTCGGTAACACGGATTATCTTCGCGCCTATGGCGTTGAGGCGCTTGTCGATACCTTCGTAGCCTCGGTCGATCTGGTCGATATTCTGTATCTGGCTTGTGCCTTTGGCGCTCATTGCCGCGATGAGCATGGCTATGCCGGCACGTATGTCGGGCGATACCATGGTGGTGGCGCGGAGTGAGTTGAGGCGTCCCGAGCCGATTACGGCGGCGCGGTGCGGATCGCAGAGTATTATCTGCGCGCCCATGTCGATGAGCTTGTCGACGAAGAAGAGGCGGCTCTCGAACATTTTCTGATGGATGAGCACACTGCCGCGTGCCTGTGTGGCCACGACGAGAAACACGCTCAGCAGGTCGGGCGACAGTCCGGGCCAGGGAGCGTCGGCGAATGTCATGATCGATCCGTCCATGAAGGTCTCGATCTCGTAGGAGTCACGCTCGGGAATGATGATATCGTCGCCACGGCGCTCGATGGTGATGCCCAGACGGCTGAAGCTGTCGGGAATGATGCCGAGATCGTCGTAGGCCACGTCGCGCAGACGTATCCCGCTGCCGGTCATTGCCGCCATGCCGATGAAACTGCCTACCTCGATCATGTCGGGCAGCACACGGTGGGTGGCTCCTCCGAGCGACTCTACGCCATGGATGGTGAGCAGATTTGATCCTATGCCGTCGATTTTGGCACCCATCGCCGTAAGCAGCCGGCACAGCTGCTGGATGTAAGGCTCGCAGGCGGCGTTGTAGATGGTGGTGGTGCCTTTGGCAAGCACTGCGGCCATCACTATGTTGGCCGTGCCGGTAACCGAGGCTTCGTCGAGCAGCATGTATGTGCCTGTAAGGCCGTCGGCTTTCACCTCATACGACTTTATGTCGCTGCGGTACTCGAGATTCGCGCCGAGTTTCTGTATGCCGATGAAGTGGGTGTCGAGACGACGGCGCCCGATTTTGTCGCCCCCGGGCTTGGGAAGCACGGCGTAGCCGAAGCGTGCCACGAGCGGCCCGAGCAGCATAACCGATCCGCGCAGAGCGGCCGCACGGCGCCGGTATTCCGGCGTGGAGAGGTAGCCGATGTTCACATTGTCGGCCTTAAAGGCGTAGGAGTGGGGGGAGAGGCGCTCGACCTTGCAGCCCATCTCGGCAAGGAGCGAGATGAGATTGTTTATGTCGAGTATGTCGGGCACATTGTCGACAACCACACGCTCGGGAGTGAGCAGGGTGGCGCAGATTATCTGCAAGGCTTCATTTTTCGCACCCTGGGGTGTGATGTCGCCATGCATGCGGTGACCGCCTTCTACAATGAATGTGCTCATTTTTTCTTCTTTTTCTTCTTTGACGGTGTGGGCGGGACCACTACCTTGAACTGATGCAGACGATAGGTGGCCGGATCGAGGCGTATGGCGCCGTGGCTGTACTGGGCGAGATCCTTGAATACCTTGGCATCGTCGACCCCTTCGGGATTGATGGCCAGTAGCATCTTCTTCATGTGGTTGGCCAGCATAGAGATAAGCGCGTCGCGCTCTTCGCCCGGCTCCATATGGGATGCCGTCTCTATCATGGCCTCAAGATTGTGGCCGTAATGACGGCTGCTGATGCCGTTCTGCGGATAAAATACCGGCTGCGGACGCGACTCCAGGCTGTCGGGCTGTATCACCTCGAAGGGGTAATCGATGTCGAGCTTGAAGTCTGACATGATGGCCAGATGGTCCCACAACTGCTGCTCGTAGCCGTCTTTCTGCTTTATTTCGGGAAAGAGGGTGAGCATGCATTCGATTATCGAGCGGGCGCACGCGTTGCGCTCGTCGCGGTTTTCGATCGTGAGGCAGTGCTCTACCATCTGCTGTATGTTGCGGCCATATTCTGGAAGAATCAGACGCCGCTGCTGGGTGTTGTATTTAAGCATTCGTAAAAGAAACTTTTCCTCAAAGGTAATGCTTTTTGCTGTATGGTGCAAACGCCTGCGGGATCACGCCTCGGCGGATGTGTCGGCAACGGCCGTATCTCCGGCGGAGTCGGCGGGAGCCATATGGTTGAAGCCCTGTGCGCGCAGGGGAAGTTCGTTGCCGTC
>JAHZGZ010000167.1:6707-8212 GCA_019420545.1 Bacteroidales bacterium
GCTCTCTTTTGTGATGTGGCCTATGACCTTTATGCCGGGCAGATCCTTTACCTTCTCGTGGTCGGCGAGGGGTACGGTGAAGAGCAGTTCGTAGTCTTCGCCGCCGTTGAGCGCTGCCGTCACGAGGTTCATGCCCAGCTCCTCGGCCATTACGGCTGTCTGGTAGTCGATGGGTATGCGATCCTCGTAGACGCGGCATCCGGGGTGGCTCGCCGTGCAGATATGGAGCAGTTCGCTCGAAAGACCGTCGGAAATATCCATCATTGCGGTGGGCTTTATGCCGGCGCGGGCCAGTTCTTCCACTATGTCGCGGCGTGCCTCGGGCTTGAGCTGGCGCTCTACGAGGTATTCCTTGCCGTCGAACTTCGGCACGAAATCCTTCTGTCCTGCTGATGCTATCTTTTCGCGCTCGAGCAGTTGCAGCCCCATGTATGCGGCTCCGAGGTCACCGCTCACGCATATGAGGTCGGTATCCTTGGCGCCGTCGCGGTATACGATTCTGTCGGCAGGAGCATCGCCTATGCAGGTGACCGAGATTACCAGCCCCTGGCGTGAGGCCGTGGTGTCACCCCCCACAAGGTCAACTCCGTAGACCTGACATGCCGTGCGCAGTCCGTCGTAAAGCGCGTCGATATGCTCTACGGCGAAACGGCGCGAGATGCCGAGCGACACCACTATCTGTCGGGGGGTGCCGTTCATCGCGTAGATGTCGCTGAAATTGACCACGGCAGCCTTGTAGCCGAGATGCTTCAGGGGTACGTAGGTGAGGTCGAAGTGCACGCCTTCGAGCAGCATGTCGGTGGTGACGAGCACGTCGGTGTCGTTGTAGCGCATGACGGCGGCATCGTCTCCGGTGCCGCGCAGCGAACTTGGGTTGACCAACGGAAATTCACGGGTGATGCGGTCGATCAGGCCGAACTCGCCTATGCTGGATATTTCGGTAAGGTTCTGTTCCATATAATTAATAATGTAGGATGGTGTTGCAAAATGCGAAAAATGTAGGGACGCGGCGTGCCGCGTTACACCAAGATAATCAGGCTTATACGGCTTGCATAATGTAACGCGGCACGCCGCGTCCCTACATTCTATGATAGGTATAATAACGGTATAGTTTTGCAACACCCTCCATATCGTTGGACGATATGTCGGTGAAAATACGGGATGATCAGAAACGGTTGACCAGTTCGGTCATGATTTCCATCATCTTGGGCTGGGCTGCCTGAGCGGCTTTCTGAACCTCTTCGTGGGATACTTTCTCCACTATACCCTCTACGCCGAGATCGGTGATCACCGATACGCCGAACACCTCTATGCCCATGTGGCGCGCTACGATTACCTCGGGAACGGTCGACATGCCTACGGCATCACCGCCGATGATGTGGAAATAGCGGTATTCAGCTGGAGTCTCGAAAGTCGGTCCCTGTGTGCCTACATATACGCCGTGCATCACACGGATACCCTTCTCCTGCGCTATCTCTTTTGCATGCTTGATGAGGCGCTGCGAG
>JAHZGZ010000168.1:0-2311 GCA_019420545.1 Bacteroidales bacterium
CATTTACTCCAATCATTTGTGAACCGCTCCGGTTTTCACCTCTTGCCTCCGCATTCCGATGCATTCCGTTTTTCATGATTTTAAACTTTTGGATGAATTAATTTGTTAATTCAGCATAAATTATTAACTTTGCGCCGATTTCAGCTATCAAGCTCGTTCAGAGCAGGAATCAAGGTTCCAGACCATATGTTCCAAAGTACTTTGCCGATCGGCAATAAAGACAAAGTTCACCAAAATCCACAATTCGGTGTACCGATGTTAAAGGCTCTGTACGCGATTCACTAACAACAACTTCCAGTCCGATTTCATCACCCCGGCGTTCTTCGGCAAGAGTACATCGGAGAGCAAATCATAGGAAACACAAAAATTCGGCGGTTGTAATGTAGTTCATTGATGTAATTTCACGCTTTTCTCAAATGAATTACGGAGATGCGTTAAAGCATGTAGCATGCTTACAACAACCGTACATCGTTATTTAAGCCATCAAACCTCTCACCAGCCATTCCAAACAAGGCAATATGTATAAGTATGACGAACTCGACGCAATGTCGTCCCAACAGTTGGTTGACATAGCCAACAACTTAGGCGTAAAAAGAATCAACGCCGAAAATAAGGAAGACCTTGTATATAAAATTCTCGACCAGCAGGCCGAGGTAGCCGCTACTAACTCGGCAGCTACAAATGCTAACAAAAAAACACGTCAGCCCAAACAGCAGAAGAAAGGTCGTCAGCCTAAAAATCCGGCACCAGATGCATCTGCCTCAACTGAAAGCACACAGCCGGAGATTACATCTGAAGTAGCTTCTGAACCAAAAGAGAAGAAACAACGCAACGACAATCAGCGTACGGGCAAAAAAAACAAACCGACTGCCGAACAACAGACTGTTGCCGAAAATCCGGTAACGGAAAAGCCTCAGTCCGAAGCTTCGACCGAGCTTCCTCAGCCGCCGCGCCGCAAACCAGGTCGCCCCTCAAAGGCACAACTCGCTGCAGAGGCCGCTGCCGAAAAAGCCCGCGCAGAACTTATCGCCATACAGCAATTGCCCACACCTGAATCTGAACAAAATACTCCTGCATCAGAATCACAACCGGCACCGGCTGCTCCCGAAACTGTACTTTCGCTGCCGGAAAACGAGCCTCGACTTCTGCCGGCAGCCCAAACAGATACCCCGGCACAACAAGAACCACAGGGCGAAATACAACCCGAACCATCTGCAGCCGAATCCCAAAATACTGACGAGCAACAGCAACACCCGAAAGCCAAGCGCGATTTCCGACCGTCGAAAGACAGTTCGTTCGGTTCGTTCTTCCGTACAGAACGAAAATTTGTACCACGCTCGCAACGCGAGAAAGAAGAAGCCGCCGCCGCTGCCGCCGCCGCTCCTATAGTAATACAGGAGCCCGTCCAGAATATGGCTATGCAGAAGCAGCAACAGCAGCAGAATAAAAAGAACAAACGCAACCGCAACAATAACAATCGCGATTTCATTCTGGAGCAACAGCAGCCACGCTATAATTTCGACGGTCTGCTCCTTGCTTCCGGTGTGCTTGAAATCGTTCCCGAAGGATACGGATTCCTGCGTTCAAGCGACTACAATTACCTCGCTTCACCCGACGATGTATACGTTACCCAGCAGCAGATCAAGCAGTATGGTCTCAAGACCGGTGATGTTGTGGAAGGTTGGATCCGTCCTCCGCGCGAAAATGAGAAATACTTTCCCCTCGGCGAAGTGCGCGACATAAACGGACGCACCCCCGAATTCATCCGCGACCGTGTGCCCTTCGAGCATCTCACCCCCCTGTTCCCCGACGAGAAATTTGATCTTACCGGCGGACGCTCAAGCAACATTTCCACTCGTATCGTTGATATGTTCTCCCCTATCGGCAAAGGACAGCGCGGCCTTATCGTCGCTCCGCCCAAAACCGGTAAAACAATTCTACTGAAAGATATCGCCAACGCGATCGCCGAGAATCATCCTGAAACATATATCATGATTCTTCTCATTGACGAGCGTCCGGAGGAAGTTACCGACATGAGCCGCAGTGTCAACGCCGAGGTTATAGCATCTACTTTCGATGAACCGGCCGAGCGCCATGTGAAAATCGCAGGAATCGTGCTTGAGAAAGCCAAGCGCCTCGTTGAGTGCGGCCATGATGTAGTGATCCTGCTCGACTCGATCACCCGACTTGCCCGCGCATACAATACAGTATCGCCTGCATCCGGCAAAATACTCTCGGGTGGTGTCGATGCCAACGCACTCCAGAAGCCCAAACGCTTCTTCGGAGCGGCTCGAAACATCGAAGGTGGCGG
>JAHZGZ010000168.1:2321-4575 GCA_019420545.1 Bacteroidales bacterium
TCGACCGCAAACTCTCCAACAAGCGCATTTTCCCGGCCGTCGACATCATGGCATCAAGTACACGCCGCGACGATCTGCTCCAGCGTCAGGAAACTCTTCAGCGCATATGGATTCTGCGACGCTATCTCAGCGATCGTACATCTATCGAGGCAATGGAATTCATGCGCGACCAGATGGAAAAGACCCGCGACAACGACGAGCTTCTCCGCAGCATGAATGCCTGATCCCCCATTCTCCTCCGCCCTCATTACAAAATAAACAACTAAGCATAATACATAACCAATCAGTTAATTATGAAAGCATTTGTATTCCCCGGCCAAGGCGCACAGTTCGTAGGTATGGGCAAAGACCTCTATGAGAACAATGCCGAAGCCCGCGCAATGTTTGAGAGAGCCAACGAAATTCTGGGTTTCCGTATTACAGATCTGATGTTTGAAGGTACCGACGAGGATCTCCGTCAGACCAAAGTTACCCAGCCTGCTATATTCCTCCACTCCGTTATCATCGCCAAAGTAATCGAAGAGACTACCGGCATCAAGCCCGATATGGCTGCAGGCCACTCTCTCGGCGAATTCTGCGCGCTCGTAGTAGCCGGTGCCCTCAGTTTCGAGGACGGTCTGCGTCTGGTAAGCGCCCGCGCCCAGGCCATGCAGAAAGCCTGCGAGCTCAAGCCCTCGACCATGGCTGCCATCATCGCCCTCCCCGACGAAAAGGTTGAGGAGATCTGCGAAAGCGTCGACGGAGTTGTCGTATGCGCCAACTATAACTGCCCGGGCCAGCTGGTGATCTCCGGCGAGATCGATGCTATCGATGCCGCTTGCGCCAAGGCCACCGAGGCAGGAGCCAAGCGTGCCCTCAAACTCAAAGTCGGTGGTGCCTTCCACAGTCCCTGTATGGAGCCTGCACGCGCCGAACTTGCCGCCGCCATCGAAAAGACTCCGGTACATGCTCCCAAATGTCCCGTATATCAGAATGTCGACGCACTTCCCCACACCGATCCCGCTGAGATCAAGGCCAACCTCATAGCACAGCTTACCGCTCCGGTACGCTGGACCAAGACCGTACAGAACATGATCGCTGACGGAGCCACCGAATTTATCGAATTCGGCCCCGGCAAGGTACTTCAGGGTCTCGTTGCCAAGATCGGCAAAGGCGCTGATCTTACCATCTCAGGCTACGAAAAGCTCTAAGAAACCGACGACAGGTATCTGAAAGCATCGTAATAAAACCATATCGGGACAAAAGAACCGCTGGCGACACCCAACCATGTCCCGCAGTATCTTTTGTCCCTTTCTAACTCCAAAGAGATAGCTTCAATATGAAAACTACCGACCAACTGATCGACGATCTTCTGACTCTCGCGTTTGCCGAGGATGTAGGCGACGGAGATCATACCACACTGAGCACCATTCCGGCAGAGGCCATGGGACGCCAGCATCTCCTTGTTAAGGAAGAAGGCATACTTGCCGGAGTCGAGATCGCAAAGAAGGTATTCGCAAAATTTGATCCCTCGCTCAAGATTACCGTATATATCAACGACGGAGCGCATGTAAAACCCGGCGATATAGCTTTCGTAGTCGAAGGTTCGGTGCGCTCACTGCTCCAGACAGAGCGTGTCATGCTTAACATCATGCAGCGCATGAGCGGTATCGCCACAATGACCGCGCGCTATCAGGAGCGCCTCGCCGGACTGAAAACCAAGGTACTCGATACGCGCAAGACGACTCCCGGCATGCGCATGCTCGAGAAGATGGCCGTAAAAATCGGCGGCGGCGAGAACCATCGTATCGGCCTCTTCGACATGATACTCATCAAGGACAACCATGTCGACTTCGCAGGAGGAATCCCCCAGGCAGTAGCATCGGCAAAAAAATATCTTGCTGAAAAGGGGAAAGATCTCAAAATCGAGGTGGAAGTGCGCAATACTGAAGAAATACTCCAGGCACTTGAGGCAGGAGTCGACCGCATCATGCTCGACAACTTCACTCCAGAGCGTACTCGTGAGGCCGTGAAGCTTATCGACGGCCGCGCCGAGGTGGAATCATCAGGCGGCATTACACTCGACACACTCCGAGATTATGGCGAATGCGGCGTCGACTTTATATCCGTAGGTGCCCTCACCCACTCGGTTAAAGGTCTTGACATGAGTTTCAAGCATTGCTGATGCCAACGTTTAGCGATACATTACAACAGCTGCGCCTGTCAGGCAACCTACGTCATATTCCTAAGCCTGGCTCCGGAGCACACTGCATAG
>JAHZGZ010000169.1 GCA_019420545.1 Bacteroidales bacterium
CTTCGGTCGTTATGGAACCCCATAACTCCCTCATCACAAACGAAAATCTGCTCGATGACTGACCGCCCTGCCGGTAACATTTATTATTAAACAAGCTCTTACTGAACCATCATGCCAAAACATTATACATTTCTTGACCTCGGAAAGGTCAACGCACCGTATGCCGGAGCATTGAAGGAGGCGTGCGCGCGCGTTGTCGACAGCGGGCGCTACATCGGCGGCCCGGAGGTGGAGGCTTTTGAGGAAGAACTTGCGCGGCTCACAGGCACGCGCCACGCAATAGGCGTGGCAAGCGGCCTCGATGCCCTGCGGCTGACCCTTATGGCCTGGATAGAACTCGGGCGCATTACGCCGGGCGACGAAGTGCTCGTCCCCGCCAACACATATTTCGCCTCGGTGCTCGCCATAAGCGCGGCAGGACTCACCCCTGTACCTGTCGATGCCGACGCCGCTACCCACAATATCGACACCGCTCTACTCGAAAAGTCGCTGACCGGGCGCACACGTGCCGTGATGCCCGTGCATCTTTACGGACGCCCGGCTTGGGACAAGCGGCTCGAGGATTTCGTGGATGCCAACTCGCTGTTGGTAATTGAGGATGCCGCACAGGCCATCGGTGCATCGCTCGCCGACGGACGCCGGTGCGGAGCGCTGGGCAACGCGGGATGTTTCAGCTTCTATCCCACAAAAAACATCGGTGCGCTCGGCGATGCCGGAGCCGTCACCACCGACGATCCCGCACTTGCCCCCATGCTCCGCTCGCTACGCAACTACGGATCGGGCGACCGTGCATATTATTTCGACCATCTCGGAGCCAACTCGCGCCTCGACCCTATACAGGCTGCAATGATACGGGTGAAACTGCCGCACACCAACGAGGAGAACGACCGCCGGCGCGCGATAGCGGCCATTTACGACGCTGAGATCAGGAATCCGCACGTATCGCTCCCCGCTCCCGGCCCCGACAGGCACGTCTACCACCAGTACGTTGTCACCACACCCTATCGCGACGCATTCCGCCGCTATCTGCTCGACAACGGTGTAGAGACGCTGGTACACTATCCCTGTCCGCCCCACCGACAGAACTGCTATACCCAGCTGGCGCATTTCAGCATGCCTGTAGCCGAGCGTCTTGCCGGGGAGATAACGAGCCTCCCCATTTCTCCGGCATGCACATCGCCTGACGACGCCCACGAGATCGCTGCGATCATCAACAAATTCACACTCTGATCCCTCCATGAATACAATCGAAGATATAAAAATCACCCCGTTCTGTAAAATTACCGACCGGCGAGGCAACCTGACCGTAGCGCAGTCAGGCGCCGACGTGCCGTTTGACATACATCGTGCCTATTGGGTCTACGACGTCCCAGGCGGCGAATGCCGCGGCGGCCATGCCCACAAGGAATGCCTCACAATGCTGATTGCAGTAAACGGATCATTTACCGTTACACTCGATGATGGTATCAACCGTAGAGCGTTCCTTCTGAATCACCCTTATGAAGGGCTACTGGTCCCCACCGGAATATGGCGTACACTGGATGACTTCAGCTCCGGGGCCGTATGTCTGGCCCTTGCGTCACATCCTTATGATGAAGCCGATTATATCCGCTCTTACGACGAATATCTTCGCTCCCGCGGAATAACCGATACATTATAGCAACCTTCCCGTAACGGCTAAAGTTGCTACTATACACAGCAAGGCGCTATGTCACGTTCAACGGACATAGCGCCTTGCTTATGTATAAGTAGAAATGGGCGGTGGAAACTTACTTCACGAATACCTTGCGTACCGAGCCGTCGGAGAGGCGCACGATGGTAAAGTCTTTGTATGCGGCAGTGACAGGGCGTCCGTTGACATCGTAGCGGGCAACTTCACTGACTGCGGCATCCACGCCCTCCGAGCCGATATTTTCAATTCCGGAAGTGGATGAATGGGCTACCTTGAAGCTCTTGACTTTGGCGACATAGCCTTTCTTGGCGCTCTCCATGGTCGGGCGTATGGCCACATAGCGGTCGGCGGCCTCTTCAAGTGCCGGAATCACACATTTGCCTTCGGTAAATGCCTCGGCAGGCTCAAAACTTTTGATGAGAACGAAGTCCGACGGGTTATTGACGGCTCCGACGTAAATGCCCAGCGCAGGCGAGTCGGCGGCATCTCCGGTAAGAGAATATTCGAACGTAACCTCATGGGCCTGTGCTCCCTCGAAGCTGAGTTTCGGCGATACGAGCCATCCGGCCGACCCTACCATAGCCGCATAATAGGCATTACGGTTCATCACCATAGCCCCGTCAGCGGCGTTATATGTCCAGCTGTTCATGGTAGTATAGTATACATCCCACTCGTCGGGGGCATCAGCGAAATGCGCCTCATAGGCACATTCGCGCCCGGCAGCGACAGGAACGATGGAGACGGCATCGAGATAGGTCACACCGCGCCCCATAGGACTGTCGCTGTAGAATCCAATATAATAATCGCCCTCCTCGGCCACAGTGATCGCAGACACGTATTTCTCACATACCGCACCCGACACAATCACATCCTTCATATCCACGATGATCTGCGACATGGCGGAGACTGTGGCATCCTTTCCGAGCATCACCTTGAAGTTCTGCTTGTAATTGTCGGCTGTCATGTTTTTGAACGTGCGGTAGAACATGGTGAACTCATACGTACCGGCGGGTATGTGGATACACTCCGAGAATGCCCAGTCGTTGGCAGCGGCAGTGGCATTGACCGATGTATGGCCAAGTATGAAATTACCCTCGTAGGTATTGCCGATCTGGCGGGATATCATCCAGCCGTTGCTTCCGTCGGCGGTAAACATGGTCCACTGCGCATTGCGGTCGGTGTCCTCAAAACCGTTGCGATACGGGACTTCCTGCACGGCATAGTGGGTGAGCGCGTGGCCGAGGCTCTTGTCGTTCTGTGTGTCGGATCCGACTTTAGTAATGATCTCGCCCATCAGGGTGTAGGTCTTACCGGGTGCGGAAATATCGACCGGTTTGTCAAAAGTATGGTAATACGTCTCGCCCGGCTGGATGGTGGCATCGATCACGGCCTCGTCATGCTTGATGAATTCTTTCGATGTGCCGTCGTTGACAAAGCATGCGATGGTGATGCCCGACTGCGCATCGATGCCGAAGTTCGTAATCGACGTTGTAACCTTTGG
>JAHZGZ010000017.1 GCA_019420545.1 Bacteroidales bacterium
AGAAGGGCTGCGAATACCGTTTCGACTTCATCAAATACCCCGCTCCGAAATATCAGCGCGCCGTGCGCCCCGTAACCGAGGCCGACGCCGAAAAGCTCTCCGAAATTCTCACCCGCATGCACGAGGAGGATCCCACATGGCAGGTTGAGCAGTCGAAAGAGCTGAAGCAGACCATCCTGTCCGGCCAGGGAGAGTTCCACCTCCGCACCCTCAAATGGCGTGTCGAAAACAACGACAAGCTCCCCATCATATTCGAGGAACCGCGTATCCCCTACCGCGAGACAATCACCAAGGCCGCACGCGCCGACTATCGCCACAAGAAGCAGTCGGGCGGCGCCGGACAGTTCGGCGAGGTACATCTGATCATCGAGCCATACACCGAGGGTATGCCCGCGCCCGACACCTACAAGTTCGGCAACCAGGAATATAAGATGAACGTGCGCGACACCCAGGAGATACCCCTCGAATGGGGCGGCAAGCTCGTGGTCTGCAACTGTATCGTCGGCGGAGCCATCGACGCCCGCTTCATCCCCGCCATCGTGAAGGGCCTCATGGACCGCATGGAGCAGGGCCCGCTCACCGGCAGCTATGCCCGCGACGTGCGCGTATGTATCTACGACGGTAAGATGCACCCCGTGGATTCCAATGAAATATCCTTCCGTCTGGCAGGCCGCAACGCCTTCTCCGAGGCTTTCCGCAACTCCAACCCGAAGATCCTCGAGCCGGTATACGATGTCGACGTATTCGTTCCCGCCGACGTGATGGGCGACGTGATGAGCGACCTCCAGGGGCGCCGCGCCATAATCATGGGCATGGCAAGCGAAAACGGCTTCGAGAAGATCTCGGCCCGCGTGCCTCTGAAAGAAATGTCGTCATACTCCACCGCCCTCAGCTCGATCACCGGCGGCCGCTCCTCTTTCACCATGAAGTTCAGCTCCTACGAACTCGTTCCCGCCGACGTTCAGGAGAAACTCCTCAAAGCCTACGCCGAAACCCAGACCGAGGAATAACCCCTTCGTCTCTCACGAGCCCCTCTCTCAAGAAAATCATCTATTACCATCCTACACTCCGCAGGCGCGCCCCTCCTCAGGCGCGCCTGCCTTTTTAGCCGCGAGAGCCCTTCAGCGCGAAAAAGTCCTGTTTTGTTTCCGCTCCGTAGCTTCAGCTCCGCTTTTTCCCATCTCCACTCGCTTCATCGCGAAAACAGCCCTGATTTCATAGCTTTTTCGTATCTTTGGCTACGCCTTAGATACTCTCGCTCAGCAAAGCCCAAATAAATTTGGCTTTGCTTTCGACTTATTCGTATCTTTGCCAAAAGGTTTGAGTACCTTTCTACATCAAAAAATTCATTGACTATGCGCAACTTCACTTCCGTATCCGACATAGGCCCTCTTGACCGCGCCGTGGCCGAAGCCCTTGAGGTAAAGGCCAACCGTTTCGCCTACAAGCATCTCGGCGAAAACCGCACCCTGCTCATGATATTCTTCAACTCATCGCTTCGCACCCGGCTCTCCACACAGAAAGCCGCCCTCAACCTCGGCATGAACGTCATAGTGCTCGACGTGAACCAGGGGGCATGGAAGCTCGAGACCGAGCGCGGCGTAATCATGGACGGCGACAAGCCCGAGCATCTGCTTGAGGCCATCCCAGTCATGGGATGCTACTGCGACGTAATCGGTGTGCGCTCGTTCGCCCGCTTCGAGTCGAAGGAAGACGACTATCAGGAAAAGATCATCAACCAGTTCATCCGCTACTCGGGGCGCCCGGTATTCTCAATGGAGGCCGCTACGCGCCACCCCCTCCAGTCGTTCGCCGACCTCATCACAATCGAGGAACACAAGACCGTCGGCCGGCCGAAAGTAGTCATGACCTGGGCACCACACCCCAAGGCACTCCCCCAGGCTGTCCCCAACTCATTCGCCGAATGGATGAATGCCACCGACTACGAGTTCGTCATCACCCATCCCCACGGCTACGAGCTCGACCCCCGTTTCGTTGGCCATGCCACCGTGGAATACGACCAGGACAAGGCCCTCGCCGGTGCCGATTTCGTCTATGCCAAAAACTGGAGCGCGTTCGCCGACCCCAACTACGGCAAGGTGCTCTCCACCGACCGCTCCTGGACCGTGACCGCCGAGAAGATGGCACTCACCAACAACGCGTGCTTCATGCACTGCCTCCCCGTGCGCCGCAACATGATTGTCAGCGACGACGTTATCGAAGGGCCGCGCTCGCTTGTAATCCCCGAGGCCGCCAACCGTGAGATCTCCGCCCAGGTAGTACTCAAGCGCATACTCGAAAACCTGCAATAATGGCCACACGCACCCCTAAGGAAGTTATCGAAATAGCAGCCGGGATAGGCGCCAACAAGGCCGCCCTCAGCTCGGGCAAAAACGGCACATTCACCCGTTTCATCATCCTCACCCTCCTTGCCGGAGCCTACATTGCTTTCGGAGGAATACTGTCGGTAATACTCGGTTTCGGATTTCCGGAAATTACAGCCGCCAACCCCGCCATGCAGAAACTGCTCAGCGGAGCCGCATTCCCTGTCGGACTCATCCTTGTGGTGGTGCTCGGTGCAGAACTATTTACCGGCAACAACGCCCTCCTCATGCCCTCGTGGATCATGCGCCGCTGCTCCGCATGGGACGTCGTAGTCAACTGGACGCTCGTATATCTCGGCAACTTTGTCGGTGCACTGATCTTCGTGTATCTGCTCGTATATCTTACCGGACTTCTTCACCCCGATCCCTACCATTCGGCAATCATTGCCGTGGCGCAGGCAAAGGTGTCGCTACCGTGGCTCACCACATTCATGCGCGGCATAGGAGCCAACTGGTGTGTGTGCCTCGCCATATGGCTCGCGCTGTCGGCCAAAAGTTCCGGAGCGAAGATGTTCGGCTGCTGGCTCCCCGTGATGGCGTTCGTGGCACTCGGCTATGAACACTCCGTCGCCAACATGTTCTTCATCCCCGCCGCAATGCTCGAAGGTGCCGGTATAACAGTCTCGCAGATGATTGTCGACAACCTCATCCCCGTCACCCTCGGCAACATCATCGGCGGTGCGCTCTTTGTAGGCTGTGTACACGCCTACCTCTATCTCGACAACACGAAACGATGAAATCTATCCTCTCGCGGCTTTTTCCGGCCGATATATGGCGTG
>JAHZGZ010000170.1 GCA_019420545.1 Bacteroidales bacterium
TCACCGTCACTCTCCAGGACAACGAAAAGACCCTTCAGGACAAGCAGATCGATGCCGTGATGCAGAAGATTGTCGCCAATCTTACCAAGCAGCTCGGCGCTTCGCTACGATAGATTCCATACATATAATAATATATAATTAACCACATACACCTACTATGGGAAGAGCTTTTGAATACCGCAAAGCAAGAAAACTGAAACGCTGGGGCAACATGTCGCGTACATTTACCCGCATAGGCAAGGAAATCACCATCGCCGCAAAGGCCGGTGGCCCCGATCCCTCGACCAACCCCCGTCTGCGCGCCCTCATGCAGAACGCAAAGGCAGCCAACATGCCCAAGGACACCGTAGAGCGTGCCATCAAGAAGGCTACCGACAAGGATGCAGGCGACTACAAGGAGATCACCTACGAGGGATACGGCCCCCACGGCATCGCCATCTTCGTAGAGGCAGCTACCGACAACAATACCCGCACCGTGGCCAATGTGCGCTCATACTTCACCAAGCATGGCGGCAGCCTCGGCACACAGGGTTCGCTCACATTCCTTTTCGACCACAAGAGCGTGTTCAAGATCAAACCCAAAGAGGGCGTAGGACTTGAGGATCTCGAGCTCGAGCTTATCGACTACGGTGTTGACGAACTAGAGGATATCGTCGACGACGAGACCGGCGAGGAGCAGGTGATCCTCTATGGCGCATTCGAGGAATACTCCAATATCCAGAAGTATCTTGAGGACAACGGCTTTGAGATCATCTCTTCGGAGTTCGAGCGTATCCCCAACGACCTCAAGGATGTCACCCCCGAGCAGCGTGCTTCGGTAGAGAAGCTGCTTGAGCGCATCGAGGAGGACGAGGACGTGCAGAATGTGTTCCACAACATGCGCGAGGAGGCTGAATAATATTACAGATATAATTATACGGGATGACAGCACGCACGCTTTTCGGGCATGCCGCTGTCATCCCTGTCATTTTTCATGGTCATGGAATTTGAAATGAACGACATGCGGGAGTTCCTCGAACGGGAAGCCGCGCTGATCAACCGACCGGAGTTTATCGCCGACGATCCCGTGCAGTTTCCGCGCCGCTTCGAGTCGCTGCCCGATATCGAGATAGTGTCGCTCCTCGCCTCGGCCATCGCCTGGGGCAACCGCAAGATGATATGCCGCGACGCCGACCGTATGCTCGCGCTGATGGATCATCAGCCGTATCAGTATATGATGGACCGCGGTTACGAGGATCTTGATCCGTCGATGAACATTCACCGCACGTTTTTCGCGCGCAATCTCGCCAATTTTCTGTCGGGCATGCGCGGTATCTACGAGCGCCACGGATCGCTTGCCGACTTTGCCGGCGCCAACAGGGTGGGGGAGGTCGAGGCGCCGGCATGGCACCTTGTGGAACTGATCAATGCCGAGCTCGACAAGGCTACCGGCGGCATTCACGACTCGCGCTGTCTGCCCGGCAATCTCGACAGTACGGCTTTAAAGCGCGTCAACATGGCCCTGCGCTGGCTTGTACGCGACGACGGTATTGTTGATATGGGTGTTTGGAAAGGGGTGATCGATCCGTCGCGCCTCTACATTCCTCTCGACGTGCATGTAGGCAACACAGCCCGTTCGCTCGGGCTACTCGAGCGTCGCGGCAACGACCGCCGTGCCGTGGAGCAGCTTACCTCCGTTCTCCGCAGCATGCGTCCCGCCGATCCCGTCTATTACGACTATGCTCTCTTCGGCATTGGCGTCACCGGCAAGCAGCTCGACAAATAGCCGCAGCACACATATATATTTATGCGGATGCATGAAAAACGCATGTGATATTTGAAAAAGTGTTGCATATGCGGTTGCCTTGTTGTATATTTGCGGAAATTGCTTGCGAAAATAGATTAATTGTTAATAACGATATAAATTTTACACATTTATTGTATGAAAAAAGTTTACCTGAAGTTTTTACCGCTCCTTGTTGCGCTGCTGACGGCCTTCCAGGCCAATGCCGCCACATGGAGCTACGACTGGCCTACCACTGCGGGGTCTGCACACACGGATGTGTCATTTTATAATTTTGGCACAAGTTATGATGAAAATCGTACGGAACAGGATCGTGAGTTTAATGGAGTAGTATGGACTATTCATGTCCCCGCAGGATATAAATGGTCATGTTCTGCGTCTCTCGGCCAGACTGTCGGTTTAGGAGCAAATACTCCTGATTGGTTTAATATGACCTCAAACGGCTTTGAGGGTAAAATTAAAAGCATAAAAGTCGATCCCAGAATCGCGGTTGCTTCTGGTACTGTCCAGGTAAGCGTAAATGGAATTCCATATCTTACAGATGGGGAAGTCAAAGGGAATATCAATGCGGCATCTTCATCTGCAATGAAGTCATATACATTTACCTCCGATACACCTCAGGAAGGAGAAATTAAAATTGAATGGTCGGCAGAAAAGCCGGATAAAAATTTTATGGTTCGTAAAATTGAGGTTGAGTGGGAAGAAGTGGCTCCGGCTTTCGAAGCCCCGGTGCTTTCTGTTGCCGAAGGGACTTACGATGAAGCACAGACTGTAAGCATCACGGCTACCGAAGGGTGTGAGATCGTCTACACTCTCGACGGCAGCAATCCGCGTTCGTCGGCGACGGCCGTTGTGTACTCCGCGCCTGTTGCCATCACCGAGTCGGCGACTTTGAAGGCCGTTGCACGCAAAGACGGCGTATATGGTGCCGTGGCTACCGCGCAGTATGTAATCCGCAAGGATCCAGCTATCAGTTTCGAGAAGAGCGAGATGACTATCGAATGGCCCGACGACGGCAACGGTGTGTACCTCAACAACCCCAATAACGTGGCTGTCACCTATAAGAGCGACGATACCGGCGTGGCATATGTCGACAAATACGGCTGGATCACCTCTGCTAAGGTTGGTGAGACTGTAATCCGCGCGATATTTGCCGGTGACGACACATATTATCCCGCCGAAGCCTCCTATCAGCTCCATGTTGTGGCCAAGCCGCCGATGGATGCCCCGATAATCACTCCCGATGGCGGCACATTCGACGAGGAAGTAACCGTGACCTTTACCGCCACCGACGAGCGCGCGCAGGCACTATGGTACACCATCGGCGAGGAGCAGCCCGCAGTTGACGAGTGGGGACTTCTCGAGGACTTCGAGATCAACCATGAGCCTACGATGACAAAGACCTTTGATGCCACCACCACCATATGGGTGCAGGCCGTGGGCGACAATATCTGGAGCGAAGTCAAGAAGGCATCCTTCACCGTCAACCAGAAACTGGCTGCCCGCTTTACCGCGCAGCAGACCGATGTCACCACCGCCGCATGGCATTTCGACTCGGAGGAGGAGATGAACGACTGGATGGTCTCGCAGGGTACGCAGTGGACCATGGTCTCCGCCGATTACAGCAGTACCGTGCCTTCGTTTGCTTCGGTAAATCCGTCAAGCAAATATTCGCTCTATCATCCTTATAACCGCAACTATGTGTCGGATGCAGCATATACCCCCGAGATGACGGTGCCTGAGAATGCAAAGGCCCGTTTCTGGGCTGTTTTCGACCCCGTGTGGATATATGATGCCAATCTCCAGCTCGTTGTGGTGGAGGGCCAAAACGCTACTGTTGTATGGAATGCATTCCTTACGTCGCAGGAGGCAGGAACTGATGATGCAAAATGGACGCAGTATACTGCCGATCTGTCGGCATTTGCCGGAAAGACAGTTGAACTTGCGTTCCTGTATCAAGGTACGTATGGCGCGGATGTGATGATCGATGATCTGGAGATTGTTACAGCCAACACCGCCGACGATGCCGTGGCCAACGTAGTGACCGGCGAGGCGGTCAACTTCATTGATCTGTCGAGAGGTTATCCCGTTGCCTGGGAATGGAGTTTCCCCGGCGCCGAAACCGCAACATCTGTCGAACAGAATCCCGATGTCGTCTATAATACTCCCGGAAGTTACGACGTGACGCTCACCATTACCGACGAGAAGGGCGAGAAGAGCACGGTAACACGCAAGAACTTCGTGAATGTGCGCGCTATTCCCCCGACGGCTGTTATCGGCGTGCCCGCGCAGGCTTACTATTCTCCGGAGGCTGCGCTTGTAGTGCCCGTGGGCGTCGATCTTACATTTACCGACCTCACCAAGGGCAATGTCGACAGCCGCGAATGGAAAATCCAGGGCGCCGACATCACTACCTCTGCCGACAAGGAGGTTACCTTCCGCTATACCCAGGCCGGCACGTACGATCTTGACCTTACCGTAAAGAACTCCGCCGGCGTATCGACCACCTATCTCTATCAGATCAAGGCCGGTCAGGAAGCCAATGCTTGGAACATCTCCACCGAGGAAAATACCGACCTGGGGTATGTGTCACTTGGTTATTACGGGAACTATGGCGGTACCAATTGGCTTGATATGCCCGGCTTCGCCGAGAAATTCGCCAAGCCGCTCGCTCCCGCCGAGATCTCGAGTGTGAACGTGTACTTCGCTAAGGCGACTGCCGTTTCGGCCGATGCACCTATAACGGTATCTGTCGCCAAGTCGGAGAACGGGCTTCCCGGTGCCGTACTCGCCACCGCTCAGCTCAAGGCTTCGGAGCTTGTCGATGCGTCGGAGACCTACAACGACCCAACCGTGTTTACATTCGCAAATCCCGTGCGTGTCGAGGATGAATTCTTCATTACAATCGAAGGATTCCCCAACGCCGATGGCGACGATATTGCCATGTATATTGCACTTCGCAAGATGGGTGAACGCAATAACGCTTTCCATCTCCTTGATATACTTGACAAAAACAATCAGCCGACAGGTGAGCGCGTGTGGTATGAGAATACCGATGAGGGAGGGATCTCCTTTGCTATCTCTCCGCGCATCAAGTTCGTGTCGGGGACATCCGGCCTCGATACCGTCGGCGCTGAGTTTGACCCCGAACTCCCCGTTGAGTACTACAACCTTCAGGGTATCCGCATTCCCGCCGAGCATGTCGTCCCCGGCATCTATGTAGTCCGTCAAGGCTCACTCACAAAGAAAGTTCTCGTGAAATAATTTTCCTGAAGGATTACGGCATATGCCGTAGTTTACATAACGCGCGCCGCAGTCCCGGGAACGGGGTTGCGGCGCGTTGTGCATCTTTTTGGCTCGGTTTTTGTTATGTCTGTTAATGGGGCATTATGTGCCACCACTAACTTCTGAAAATAGATATGGCAACAACACCACAACAATACATAGAGCGGATTGACAGATATATAGGCGAACACCGGCTCAGGGATGCTTTCGTGCAGTTGCGCGCGCTTGCCGCGCTTGCATCCGACTGGCGCGTCACCGACGAGATCGACCGCCTTGAGCAGACCTATACGATGATGCTCGATTATGCCGCAAAGGGCAATGCCGACCCGGGGCGCGATGATCTGTATGCCTCGATTGTGGCTAACCTGCGCGGTATCGCCGACAGGGCACGCTACCGCATAGAGCGCCGCGACTCGCCTACATTATATTACTCAACCCTGCGCTACGAGGCTTTGCAGCGCGGAGAGACCATGCAGGGACTTCTCGACCGTTACCGTGAACTTGCCGACCGCGACTCGGCGTTCAATGCCATACTCAGCGGCGATGAGGCTGACAAAAAGTCAGACGCCCGCGAGCGCGAGGCCCTGGCCCGGCGCATATTCATGCGTCTGTGGGTTGCTTTTCCCCTCTCTGCGGAGCTGACGGCACAGCTGAAGGCGGCTCTTGAGTCGCCGGCCTACAGCGACGACTTCAAGTCGCTGATGATTTCGGCATTGCTGCTGGGGGTGCTTGAGCATTACGACGAACGCCGGTTGGTATTGCTGCTCGACGTCTACGCCACCTCCCCCTCGGGACGCGTGGCCATGCAGGCTCTCTGTGCGGCGCTCATGGCGATGTATACGGGGCGCAAGTCGCTCGACATTACCCGTCTGCGGGCCCGTATCGATGCATTGCGCGATACTACCTCATGGAGCGCCGACGTGCAGAAGGTGTTCCTCCAGTTCATACGCTCACGCGATACCGACCGCGTAAGCCACACCATCAACGACGACCTCATACCGCGGCTGAAGAAGCTGCGACCCGATATGCTGAAACTCGACATGGACGCCTCGTCGATCGACGATCTTCAGGAACTGCTGTCGGACAATCCGGAGTGGAACGACATGCTCCGCGACAGCGGCGTGGCCGATAAGCTCAAGGAGCTGATGAAGATGCAGGAGGAGGGTGCCGACGTGATGATGCCTACATTCGCACAGCTCAAGACGTTCCCGTTTTTTCATGAGATGGCCAACTGGTTCATGCCTTTCCGCGCCGACCATTCGTCGATTACCGATGCTCTGGGCGCCGAGGCTGCGAAAATCGGCGGACTGATTGCTGCGGCACCTTTCCTGTGCGACGGCGACAAGTATTCGTTCTGTCTCGCTTTGGCTGTGGCCCCCGAGGCTCAGCGTCGCCTTATGCTGTCGCAGATCAATCCTGAGGCTCTCTCCCAGCTGGAGATGCGCCAGGCTACGCTCGATGCTGCGGGCGATGCGTCGGCGCGCGACACGTCAGCCGCCAAATACGTGCAGGGGCTTTACCGCTTCTTCAAGCTGTTCCGGCGCAAGGGGGAATTTGCCGATCCGTTCGCGCGGCCCATAAATCTGCTTGTGCTTCCGCTCCTGGAACAGGATCTGCATTCGCCCGAGACGCTGAGCGCCGTGGGTGAGTTCTATTTCCGGCGCGGATATTATGAAGATGCCGCCGAGGTACTCGAGAGGCTTGTCGGTGCGGGGCCTGTTGAGGCGGAACTGTTTCAGAAACTCGGATATGCGTATCAGCAGACCGGACGCCTGGAGGATGCGTTGCGCAACTACTCGCAGGCCGAGCTGCTCAATGCCGACAGCCTGTGGACACGCCGGCGCCTAGGTGCCGTATGCCGTCTGTTGGGACGTACGGAGGAGGCGCTCGGGCATTTCCGCATAGCCGAAAAGGCACGCCCCGACGATGCGTCGATCGCGCTCAATATTGGCCATTGCCTCGTGGAACTCGGACGCCACAAGGAGGCGCTCAACTATTTCTTCAAGGCCGAATTCGTCGGGAAGAAACCCGAACGGGCCGTGCGTCCGCTTGCGTGGTCGCTGCTCCTTACAGGCGATACCGCAAGAGCACGCGAATATTATTCGCGCCTTATCACCTCGGGCGCCGGATATGCCGACTATCTCAATGCCGGCTATGCGGCCATGCTCGACAAGGATATGCCTGAAGCAATCAACCTGTTCGGCCTGTCGGCCGACAATTTCGACGGTGACTTCTCCGCGTGGCTCGAACGCTTCCGCGCCTCGCTTCCGGCCCTCTATCCCCTCGGTCTCGACCCGCTGCTCCCGCCCCTCATTGTCGACACGCTCCTCTACCGCCGCTCCCGCTGACATCGGTCGGGTGTTGCAGCATTTTCTAAATCTCTACATACTCCTGAAGAGTATAAATATTATTAAAAAATAAGATAATGATAATAAAAACGAGGCTATACAGTCTCGTTTTTGTATCTTTGCATAGTTTGGCCGTGTTTTTAACGGTCATTTGATTTACATGGGAAAAGTAATAAACAAGATATAATGTTCAGAAAAGAAACTTATATAGAGCGCCGTCGCAAACTTGCCGAGAAGGTGGGGGGCGGCCTGATACTGCTGTTAGGTAACGACGAGTCGGGACGCAATTTCGAGGATGCGCCTTATCCTTACCGTCAGGACTCTACATTTCTGTATTATTTCGGGCTTCCGTATGCCGGACTCAACGCGGTAATCGATGCCGACAGCGGAGAGGCTATGCTGTTTGGCGACGAGCTGTCGATCGACCATATCGTGTGGATGGGCACTCAGCCCACTCTCCACGAGAAAGCGCATAATGTAGGCGTGGAGCATGTGATGACGTCCGACAGTCTGCGCGGTGTGCTCGATGAGGCACGCAAGCTCGGCCGCCCGATTCATACCCTGCCGGAATACCGCCCCGAGCATACGCTGAAACTCTGGCGGCTGCTCGACCTCACCCCGGGCGAGCACAAAGCGTCGGTAGAGCTTATCCGCGCCGTGGTA
>JAHZGZ010000171.1 GCA_019420545.1 Bacteroidales bacterium
ATGTTTTACAACACATTTCCGCCATTCCTCGCCAAAATCCCGCACGAAGACCACAAAGGCCATAGGAAAGGCCCGGTTTACAAGTTTTAAGGGATAAAGAAGTGCGGATTCAGTAAAGTTAGGTAACTTTGTTGCCCCGAATGAGGCTGTTGCAGAGGGCCGGGTCACGATATCGGACTCCGACGTTATTTTTGCCGCAACCTCCATCATGTAGTCTAACTTAAAAACATCAACAATGTCAACCTATACTGAGGATCGCCGCAAGGTAACCACACGCCGCCTCGCCGAGATGAAGCAGCGCAACGAGAAGATAGCCATGCTTACAGCCTACGACTACTCGATGGCCAAACTCATCGACGAGGCCGGTGTCGACGTAATACTCGTTGGCGACTCGGCGTCGAACGTGATGGCGGGCAACGTCACCACCCTGCCGATGACACTCGACCAGATGATCTACCACGCCACATCGGTAGTCAAAGGAGTGACCCGCGCGCTCGTGGTGTGCGACATGCCTTTCGGCTCATATCAGGGAAACAGCAAGCTCGCGCTTGAATCGGCGATCCGCATCATGAAGGAGAGCGGCGCCGAAGCCGTGAAGCTCGAAGGCGGCTCGGAGATACGCGAGTCGATCGAACGCATACTCTGCGCCGGAATTCCCGTGGTAGGCCACCTTGGACTCACACCGCAGTCGATCAACAAGTTCGGCACATACGCCGTGCGCGCCAAAGAGGAGGCCGAGGCCGAAAAACTGATTTCCGACGCCAAGATGCTTGAAGAGATCGGCTGCTGCGCCGTAGTACTTGAAAAGATACCCGCCGCACTTGCCAAGCGCGTATCGGAAGAACTCACCATCCCCACTATCGGCATCGGAGCCGGCGGCGGCACCGACGGTCAGGTACTCGTGATGCACGACATGCTCGGCATCAACAAAGGCTTCTCTCCGCGCTTCCTCCGCCGCTACGCCGACCTCTCGACCATCATCAACGACGCCGTGGTCCACTACGTCGACGACGTAAAGACCTCCGACTTCCCCAACGCTTCCGAGCAGTACTGAACCACTGATCGGTCCGCTACCCGAATAAAAACATTTTGCCCTCCCGGTCAATGCCGTTGCACAACATACGTAACGGCATCGACCGGGAGGGCCATTTTATAATTTAGCGACTTACTTAACTCAAGCGTCATTTTCTTTTGCAGATTCCTGATGCTCCTCCCAAATAACAGTGGCAAGATATTTATCGCTACGACACTGCAAGTCGCCGATACCCTCTTCTATCAATTCAGATGTATCGGACTGATAATATATATCTGTAGCTTCCTGAAGAGATATGCCGTATAGCTTACACAAGCTCCTTATGATATTAGCGCTCTTTTGGGCCTGAAATGCCAATTTGCTTTCTTCAGTCATAACTTTTTGCTTTCTATAATATAAATAGTATAGTCACAAAGATACGAATAAGTCAAGCGCAAAGCCAAATTTATTTGAGTTGCGAGGGTGAGTATCTAAGGCATAGCCAAAGATACGAATAAGTCGAGCGAGGGTGTGTCAAAACTATATATTATCATTCAGATCATAGCTTGTAGGGACGCGGCGTGCCGCGTTACACTCAGATAATCAGGCTTGTACGACTTGCATAATGTAACGCGGCACGCCGCGTCCCTACATTTTTCGCATTTTGACACAGCCTCCGAGCGAGAGTATCTAAGGCATAGCCAAAGATACAAAATACATGGGCAAAAAATATATCCTTTCATTAAAATATCATATTAATGATAAAATTTCGACGGGAATTCTTAACATTTCAAAAACCGCTTGTATTAAGGCTGAATTACCGCTACTTTTGCACCACTATTATCCATTCCCCACATTATGGCAAAACAGGAATATATCGAAAAAAACAGGCAATGGCTGGCCGAGAAAACCGCAGAGCCGGGCGTTAAACCGATCGACAAAGGCATCTGCTACAAGCCGATAAAGAGCGGCAAAGGCGCACAGCCCAACCGAGGAAGCGTGGTTACCGTGCATTATACCGGCAAGACCATCAATGGCAAGACCTTCGACAGCTCGCGCGGAGGCGTGGCCCCGGCATTCCGCCTGCGCGAACTCATTCCCGGATGGATCATCGCCCTCCAGCAGATGCATGTCGGCGACCGTTGGGAAGTATATATCCCCGCCGAACAGGCCTATGGTAAAATATCGCAACCCGGAATTCCGGGCGGATCGACACTGATTTTCGACATCGAGCTGGTAAGCGTGTCTTAGAAACTGTTGAAAATTTATATTTGCTTTTAAGGCTCTTGTCGGCAGGCAATCCTACGGTTTAGCCGAAAAGAAACAAAATTCGGGTGTTTTATAACATTTTTCTCGAAGATTTATACTCTTCGAGATATTTTTTCGTAAATTTGCACGAATTGTAGATTATTTGTTGTTATAGCATGTCAAAAGTAACGAAAGAAATGGCCCTCGACTACCACCGCGAGGGCAAGCCGGGCAAAATTGAAGTAGTGCCCACCGTGCCTTACTCCTCTATGCAGGATCTGGCTCTCGCCTACTCGCCCGGAGTGGCATATCCATGCCTGGAGATTGAGAAAAATCCCGCCGATGCATACGAATACACCAACAAGGGCAACCTCATTGCCGTGATTTCCAACGGCACGGCAGTGCTCGGCCTCGGCGACATAGGCGCTCTTGCAGGCAAACCTGTGATGGAAGGCAAAGCCCTGCTTTTCAAGATATTCGCCGGTCTCGACTGCTTCGACATCGAGGTCAACGAGAAGGATCCCGCCAAGTTTATCGAGATAGTAAAGGCCCTCGCCCCCACCTTCGGCGGCATCAACCTCGAGGACATCAAGGCCCCCGAATGCTTTGAGATCGAGCAGCGCCTGAAAGAGGAGTGCGACATACCTGTGATGCACGACGACCAGCACGGCACCGCCATCATCTCCGGCGCCGGTCTCATCAACGCCCTTGAGATCCAGGGCAAGAATCTCGCCGACGTAAAGCTCGTGGTAAACGGTGCCGGCGCGGCGGCAGTAAGCTGCACACGCCTCTATATCGCCCTCGGCGTAAAGAAAGAGAATGTGGTGATGTGCGACTCCAAGGGCGTTATCAACCGCTCGCGCAAGGGCCTCAACCCGCAGAAAGCGGAATTTGCCACCGACCGCGACATCAACACACTCGCCGAGGCAATGGTGGGCGCCGACGTGTTCCTCGGCCTGTCGGTAAAAGACGTGGTGACAACCGAGATGGTGCAGTCTATGGCCG
>JAHZGZ010000172.1 GCA_019420545.1 Bacteroidales bacterium
ATGGAACGATTACGCTTCATGTGACCGAAAGCCTTCAGATAATGGAATCTTGCTTTTAAGGAGTCAACACCGAGGTCTGACGGATCTATCGCCTCCAAAATATCCAACGCGCTGTCGACATTCGCCGACATTATCTGTTCAGCATTGTCGATATCCTTGTCATAATGAGAATTACGCTTTGAGCAAGAAGTAATACCCAGAATAATAACCGCAATTACGCCATATATGAGTCTATTCATTCTTTTTGTCCTTAATTATCCCGGCAATCAATCCGCCGGATGATTAAGCAAATCTACAAAAATATTCCAATATATATACCCCTAAATAACACCCACGCAACCGGGATTACCATATTTTATGCGCCAATCGCCTGTGAGATAAGAGAAAACGGGCATCTGCGGGCGCTTGATTATCGTAATATGATAGATTGTCGGGGCCTTGTAGTCGTGATAAAGCGCCCGGCGATGGTAGCTGTGGGTAAAAGCCATAAGGAGAGAATTTGGGGTAGTTGCTATTATTTTTCGCGCTTACGCGCTCACACAGAACAAACAAGGGCGCTGAATAAAAGCTGTCTTAGCGAAGCTATATGCTTCCTTTGCAATCTGCTCTGCTTTGGGGTGTGGTGAAGCGTAAGCTCTGCTTTTATGAAAGCTATTATGGGAAGCTAATACGAAGGCTTAGTGGGCTTCGAGCCAGTTAGAGCCGACGCCGGAGGAGACTACGAGGGGTACTTTGCCCCGATAAGCATCCATCATGTCGGCGGTAACGATATCCTGTACAACGGCAAGCTCTTCGGGAATGATGTTGAAAATCAGCTCGTCGTGTACCTGCATAATCATTTTCGAGCGTAAACCGCGCTCGCGGAAATGGCGGTCGACACGTACCATCGCCATCTTGATGATATCGGCCGCAGAGCCTTGGATGGGAGCATTGACGGCGTTGCGCTCGGCATATCCGCGGACTACGGCGTTGGCTGAGTTGATATCCGGCAGCATGCGCTTGCGCCCCATGATGGTTGTGACGTATCCAAGCGATTTCGCTTTTTCAATCGCCTCGGTTATGTATTCCTTAATATGAGGGTAGGTACGGAAATATCCATCGATCAGCTCTTTTGCCTCGGCCCGCGGAATGCGCAGACGCTGCGCCAGTCCGAATGCCGAAATTCCGTATATAATGCCGAAATTGGCAGTCTTGGCCTTGGCGCGCTGTTCGGGAGTGACGCTGTCGAGACTCTCATGGTAGATCTTGGCAGCCGTAGCCTGATGGATGTCGGTATTGCTGACAAAAGCCTCGATCATATCCTTGTCACCGGAGATATCGGCTATAACACGAAGCTCGATCTGGGAATAATCGGCGCTCATGAACACACATCCGGGATCGGCGATAAACGCACGCCGGATTTCACGGCCATTGTCGGTACGTATAGGTATGTTCTGAAGGTTGGGATTTGCCGACGATATACGTCCGGTAGCGGTAACGGTCTGGTTATACGTAGTGTGTATCTTTCCTGTAGCAGGATTGATCATTGCAGGAAGCGCCTCTATATAAGTAGTTAGAAGCTTGCGCAATCCGCGAATGTCGAGTATAAGGCTTACCAACGGATGAGCATCGCGGTACTTGTCGAGGATCTCCTCGGTAGTGGAATATCCACCCTTCTTGGTGCGTTTCGCCTTCGGATCAAGCTGAAGGCGCCCGAAAAGTATCTCGCCCACCTGCGACGGCGAAGCAATGTTGAACGTGGTACCCGCCAGACGGTAAGCCTCCTCCTCCATTGTGCGCAATTGTGTGGAAAAACGTCGCTGAAGCTCGGCAAGCGCATGCACATCGATGCGCACACCGGTCCACTCCATGTCGGCAAGCACCCTGACGAGCGGCAGTTCTATATCATCCATCAGATGCCGCAGCCCTTCGGCATTCACCTTTTCAAGGAGCGGCTTATGGAGCCGCAGGGTTACGTCGGCAATTTCACACATACGCTTTATCTCCTCACCGGCTGGAATAGGTTCACCCTTTTTGGCGAGACGTACATCCTCCTCGTAATCAAGCGTATGGTAAGACAATATTGCCGCCGCCACGCGAGGCAAGGCATGGTTCATCTCCGGTTCAAGCAGATAATGGGCGATACCGGTATCAAAATACGGAGCCGTAAAGTCGACATCCTCGCGCCGAAGCAGCATTATCTCACGCTTCACGTCGTGACTTACCACAGTAGTATGCGGATTACGGAACAACGGCGCCAGAGCTCTTACCATATTATTGCGCCCGTCGGCATCAGGAGGGAAAGCCACATATGCAGCATCACCTTCACCGGCGGCCACCGCAACTCCATACCATCGCGAAGTCATATCGCACTCTCCTGTAGCATACGAGGCAACTCCGATCTCCGAAGCACCCTTCAAGGAAGCTACGAAAGCCTCGACCTCGGAGATGGATGCAAGAGTACGGTAACTGGCCTTCGTATCATCGTAACGTACAGTCTCCACCGCCGGTTCCGACACCACCGAAGGCATATCGAAAAGCGATCCCATTGTCCCCTCCGAAGGGGTATTATCAACCGTGGCGGGAGCCTCCTGGACAGCCCCGGGCAGACGCTTCAGGAAAGTACGGAATTCAAGCTCATTATATATACGTGCCAACTCGGCGTAATCGGGCACCCCGCGCACAAGTGCGTCAATATCTATGTCGACCGGCACATCGGTCTTTATCGTAGCAAGCAATTTGGAGAATCGGATCTGGGCGGCATTTTCCACTATTCGTTTCTGAATGGCGCCTTTCAGGTCAGCGGTATGCGCAAGCAGGTTCTCAACGCTCCCCCACTCGCCTATCAGCTTTGCCGCCGTCTTTTCCCCTACACCGGGACATCCGGGAATATTATCTACGGCATCGCCCTCCAGAGCAAGCAGATCGATAACCTGATGCGGAGATGATATGCCATATTTCTCACATACCTCCTTAGGCCCGCGTATCTCATTATCGACACCTTTTACAGATGGTTTATACATGAATACACGGTCAGTGACAAGCTGACCGTAATCCTTATCGGGAGTCATCATGTAAGTAACATACCCCTTCTTCTCAGCCAGCCGCGACAGGGTACCTATAACATCGTCGGCCTCATAGCCCGGCACCTCAATGACGGGAATACCATAAGTCCGTATGATATCCTTGATATACGGCACCGAACGCGTGATATCCTCGGGCTGCTTCTCGCGCTGGGCCTTGTAGCCCTCGTACATCTCGTGGCGGAACGTAGGGCCCGACGGATCGAAACATACTGCGATATGCGA
>JAHZGZ010000173.1:0-5855 GCA_019420545.1 Bacteroidales bacterium
GTTCTATATGACAGGCTTACCAGTCGCGCGCGTCATTTTCAGATTGATTCGATGCTTACGTATCATTCGCGTGCCTATAATGATGCTATGGCTAACGGTGATACTGAGCGGGCAGTTAACCATTGGATACGTTCTATAGAGTTGCTTCCGCTTAAAATACGTATTCATGAGGCTATTATGGCAATCGACACTGCCGATGTGTCTCGTTTTTCCAGGGCCAACCGGATTCAATTTTATAAGTCGGCACGTCAGGCTTATATATATTTGCTGACAATTTATTCGCCGGAAAATGTCAATTACGGATATCTTGGATATGTCGGCCAGTATTCCGATCTTCTTGTCGGCGAACTGACTGAAAGTGACGATGGATACATGCTTTATAAGGCTACGTCGGATATTGCAAATAATAATCTGTCGCTCAGTATAGCTACTCTCCGCGATTATATGACCGGCATGGATAGTGGGGATGCGCATTATGTGGAAGCTTTAGGGATGCTGTCACTGGCTTATTTTATGAGAGGTAGATTCGACGACTGGGCATATTGCCTCGGACAATCGGCTCTTGCCGAGAATAAAAACGGATTTCTTGACGGTGAGTCGTTAAGGCAGTTCGGACGTTGTGTATATGAAAAAGGTGATGCGGCGAAAGCTTATGATTACATTGTCACTGCCGAGGATAATGAGGCAAGGAGCGGTGCGGTGGTAAGAAATGTGCATGTGTCGGACACGGTTCCTATGATCAGTAACGCATATCGTGAAAGTGAGCGTAACTCAACGGTAATGTTGTGTGTGATAGTTGGTTGCCTGATGGTAATTATTATACTTATCGGTGCGTTTTTTTATCGTAGGGCGCTCGAACGCGCCGAGCTTTCGGTCGCGAAAGAAGAGCTTGCACAGGCAAATGCCACCAAGGAGGTGTATCTTGGGCGATTCCTTTCCCTATGTTATATTTATATGGATAAGATTGAGGATGAGGTGAAGCTCGTATCGCGCAAGATTGCTGCCGGACAAGTTGAGGATCTGTATCATATGGTACGCACAGGAAAGATTGAGGACGAGCAGAGACAACTCTTTTATAAGGAGTTTGATGATGCATTCATACACATTTATCCTAATTTTATCCATGATGTCAACGCACTGATGAAAGATGGTCTTAAACTCGGTGACGAGGATGCCGGGCGTCTTACGCCTGAATTGCGTATCCTGGCGTTTATGCGTCTCGGCCTTGATGACAGTGGTAAAATAGCACGTTTCCTTAATCTGTCGGTCAATACGGTATATACTTATCGCAACCGTATGAAGAGCCGTGCGGTAAATCGTGATGAATTTGAGTCGAAGGTAATGGCTATCGGACGCCTTTAATGAGGTGTGATTAGGAATTTACCCGTAAAAATATTTATATTTGAAGACGTGATACATGTGCATTAATATTATGATATATAGTATATTATAAAATTTGTACCCATGATTTATTCTATATTGCATCTCGATTTGTGTACATCGGCCGATATCACAAGCTATCTTTGCATTGTCTGATTGAAAAAGCGATTGTAAGCGCTATTCATCTGACTGATCTGACCGCGAGAAATTCGCAACATGAGTTTTAGTTTTAGAAATGAATTAGGATAGTTTGTCAACACACGATGTGTAACAAAGAAGATTGATGTTTTAGGTTTAAAATTAGGGGTATTAATTACCACAAGGCGGATTGCTCGTGAGAACGATCCGCCTTGATTTTTTTTCATCACACATGCTGTTGGTAACTTCATGGGCACGCATTCAATATAAGACACATGTATATCGCATATATATCGTTGAATGAATTATGGGCAAAATCATAAATTATCATTGTTGGAAACGCAGAAATTAGTATCTTTGCACGCGTGCGGAAATAAATGTAAAAGACCCGCACGGACGATGTCATATGACCGAGCAAAACGGCAAACAACTTGCGCTTGACAAGCGCTATCTCCGCATGGCCCGTATCTGGGCCGAGAACTCCTATTGCCGACGGCGGCAAGTAGGAGCGCTGCTGGTTAAGGACCAGATGATTATCTCCGACGGCTACAATGGCACACCGGCCGGCTTCACCAACATTTGTGAGGACGAGAACGGCTCAACCAAGCCTTATGTGCTTCACGCCGAGGCTAATGCCATTACCAAGGTTGCCCGCAGCGGTAATTCGAGCGAGGGCTCCACACTCTACATTACAGCCTCGCCATGCCTGGAATGCAGTAAGCTGATTATTCAGGCCGGCATCAGGCGCGTAGTGTTTAATGAACTGTATCGTCTTTCCGACGGTCTCGATCTGCTTGGAAGTGCCGGTGTGGAGTGCATCCATATCTCTGAGCTCGACTGACGAAATTGTGTAACTATATAGCTTTACAGTTGTTGCTCCATCGAAAATATATAATATAAGTCTGTAATCATTTAAAACTGTTTTTCAGATCTCCTTTGATTCGCAAAGATATGACACACATAAAGAAGCCCGAAGCATGGCTGCCACTTATCATTGCTTCAGCTTTGGCCGCTGGTATAGTGATCGGTGTGTTTCTCAACAGCCGTTTCCGCCTTACGCCCGGACAGGAGAAACTTGGGGAAATACTTTCGCTCATACATAACGATTATGTCGATGAAGTCGATCTCGATTCGCTTATAGAGCAAAGTCTCCCCGATCTTATCGCCAATCTTGATCCCCACTCCAATTATATTCCGGCCAAGGATCTTAAAGCCGTTAACGACGAGCTTGAAGGCTCGTTCAGCGGTATCGGAATCTCGGTTACCGACACTATTACCGTAAATGAGGTGATTCCCGGAGGCCCTTCTGAAAAGGCCGGTATCCTCCCCGGCGACCGTATTATCAGCATCAACGACTCGGTTGTGGCCGGCATGGGTATCGCCCAGACCGATATAGTCAAGCGTCTGCGGGGCATCAAGGGAACTGTGGTGAAACTTGGGGTACGGCGTGCCACAAGTAAGAAACCCCTCACATTCGAGGTGACTCGCGGCGATATTCCTCTCAATTCAGTCGATGCCGCCTATATGATAGACAAAGCTACGGGATATATCAAGGTCAACAAGTTCGGACGTACCACCTATGATGAATTTATAACTGCTCTCGCCCGGCTCAGTAATAAGGGCGCCGAAAACTTTGTCGTGGATCTGCGCGGCAACGGGGGCGGTTTTCTTGAGATGGCGATACTTATGGCCAATGAGTTCCTTCCCGCCGGAGCGCCGATAGTTGAGACTCGCGGACGGCATGAGAGTGAGAACACTGCTATTGCAAGCGATGGAAACGGCTCTTTTAAGGAGGCAGGGCTTGTAGTGCTGCTCGACGAATATTCGGCGTCAGCAAGCGAAATTTTCGCAGGCGCCATGCAGGACAACGACCGTGCGCTTATTGTCGGACGTCGCAGCTTTGGCAAAGGACTGGTACAACGTCAGATTACTTTGCCCGACAGCAGTGCCGTACGTCTTACAGTACAGCGTTATTATACACCGTCTGGACGTTGTATTCAGAAAGATTACCGGCTTGGCGAGCGTGGAGCCTACGAGCAGGATATCACCAACCGTTATGAACATGGCGAGTTCTTCGCCTCCGACAGTATTCACCTTAATACCGAACTCGAATACCTTACTATGGGAGGACGCAAAGTGTATGGCGGTGGCGGCATAATGCCTGATGTGTTTGTGCCCAATGACACAGTAGGCATATCAAGCTATTATATAAATGTGCTTAATGCCGGACTGCTACAGAAATTTGCCTTCCAGTATGCCGACCGGCGTCGTGAGGCCCTTTCAAAAGCGAAGACACTCGATGGCTTGTTGCGCCTTCTCCCCGGTGATGATGATCTGCTTATGCAGTTTGTGACGTTTGCATCGGCCAACGGGATCCCTGCGCGCTGGTACTACATCAACATTTCCCAGCGATTGATTGTTAATTATCTGAAGGCACTGATCGCAAGCGATACCCTCGGGCGCGAGACATATTATCAGGTGACCAATACCGATGATACCACCGTGCAGCGTGCCTTGCGTGAGCTGCGCGAGGGAAGAGCGGCGTCGCCGATTGCATTGAGCACCGACAGTATCGCCGCAGACACTGAAGGTCAGTCCGTCAGATAACAATCATATATACGATGAAAAAGGAAGACATACGCAGCCGTATCAAGGCCCGCAAGGCCATGCTTACCGATGCCGAGCGCCAGAGTGCGGCCGACGCGGTATTTGCCGTGCTTGAAAATTCCGTGGCTTTCATGCTGGCCGACAATATACTACTGTACCACTCTCTGCCCGACGAGTTGTCGACACGCGCGTTCATAGAGAAGTGGCACGACCGTAAGAATTTCTTCCTTCCGAGGGTCAACGGCGTGAATCTCGAGATTCTGCCCTATCATCGCAGCTCACTCCGGCTGGGGGCTTTTCAGATCGAGGAGCCTCAGGACGATGACGTGCGCGACATATCCTCGATCGAGCTTATCGTCGTACCCGGAGTGGCCTATGACCGGCGAGGCAATCGTGTGGGGCGCGGCAAAGGGTATTACGACCGTATGCTTTCCTCAACGCGCGCTACCAAGGTGGGAGTGGGCTACGATTTCCAGCTTGTCGACGAGATTGATGCCGAGCCTCACGACGTTGTGATGGATCTCGTTGTCACCGAGCACGAGATAATCCGTGTACGACGCCGCTGACGTCGGGCGTTCTGCTATAAGCCAATCAGTCTATCACATCATAATGACTCTTATCCGCAAAAACACTTCGCTGGCGGCCGTGATACTTCAGGAGCCGTCGGTGATACCTGTTGTCAACCGCTTCGGCATATGCCTCGGCGTCAACAATGCCACTGTCGGGCAGATATGCGCTGCCCATGATCTTGATTGCGACTTTGTGCTTGCCATACTCAACACGGTGGTCAATGAAAGCTATTTCCCCGAGAACCTGTTGAAAAGCTGCGGTTGCCACGAAGTGGTGTGCTATCTCTCAAAGGCCGACCGCGACTGCCGCTCTACGCTTATGCCCAATGTGCGCGCCCACTTCGCGCGATTGATGTCGACTGTGGCCGGCGACAGCAATATGCCTGTAATTCACGAAATGGCCTGCAAAGTGCTCGTTGCCCTTGATAGCGCCATAGAGCGAGAACTGGCCGGGGTGTTCCCTGCGGTAATGCGTGGAGGGAATGCAGGTGTCTATGATATGGTGGCGCAACATACCGGAGTGATGCGCAACTGCTGGAGCGAGATTGCCGACCTGCGCAGCATGCTCGTCAATCTTGTCAGCGGCACGATGGACGCCAACTTGCTCTATGCTGTAATTGTTGCCGTAGGGGCTCTTGAAACTGATCTGCATAAGAATAACCGCTTGCGTAGCCGCATACTTCTCCCTTTGCTTAACGATGAGGTGTCGGCCGCGCCTGCTGACTCCTCAATGGCATGAAGGTAACTATCGTCACTTCCGATACCGCACGTGCGATAGGACTGCGCTGGATTGTCGACCGGTATTTTGAGCTTGACTCCGTGCTGGTTGCCCCCGGCGAATCGGCTGCCGCCGAACTCGACGAGAATGAGACCGGGGCAACGGTATATATTGCCGACGCCGATGCATGGTGTGCCATGGCCGATTTTTTTATTCCCAGGAGGCAACGTACCATAGTCATAGGCGCCGGCAACGGTATGTTCTCAATATGCCAGAGCGAGGGCGATATGGTAGAGGAGTTGCGCCGTCGGTTCGATGCTATGAGCGCTGTCGCTGTCGAGCAGACTCTCCCCGGCCTCTCGCAACGTGAGATTGAGGTGCTGCGTCATATAGCTTTGGGCCATCTCAACAAGGAGGTTGCCGACGCCTTGGGGATAAGCATA
>JAHZGZ010000173.1:5865-7266 GCA_019420545.1 Bacteroidales bacterium
CGTGTTGTCACACCGCAAGAACATTACCGCAAAACTCGGCATCCGCTCGGCATCGGGCCTCAGTGTATATGCCATGATGAACGGCTACCTCTCTCCGGGAGAGATACATTGATGGAGATACCCGACATTTTCCCGGCTGTCAAAGCCAACGGAAAACGCTTGGCGCCCCCGATCAGTATGTGCGGTCGATTATATAGTCGAATATCGACAGAAATGCGGTGCGTGTCGGCGATTCCGGAAAATGTGAGATTATTTGTGCGGCTTCATCGCGCAACTGTTGCATGCGTGTGTAGGCGTAGTCGATACCGCCCGCGCTTTTGGCATATTCGATAAGACGGTTTATTTCGCCGGAGGTGAGTTCGTCGCGATGTACAAGTTCGTTCATCGCAGCCGATTCCTCCATGTCTGTGCGGTTGAGCGCATACAGCAGAGGAAGTGTTACTTTGCCTTCACGCAGATCGTTTCCGGTAGGTTTGCCCAGATCACGGCTGTCGGAGAAATAGTCGAATATGTCGTCGCGTATCTGGAAAGCGAGGCCTATAAGGCGTCCGAACTTCTCCATGCATTCCGCATCCTCGCGCGGAGCGCCGGTTGCGAGTGCGCCCATGCGCACACAGGCCACAAACAGCGATGCCGTTTTGTTGTCGATGACCTCCATGTATGCCTCTTCGTCAAGATGGTGGTTGCGTGCCTTGTTTATCTGGTCGATCTCACCGAGTGAAAGCTGCCGTCCCAGTGCTCCGATAGTACCTACCATGTCGAGGTTGCCTGTAAGAAGCGCCTCCTGAAGCGCCATGCTGACGAAGAAGTCTCCGACAAGCACGGCGATATGGTTGTCCCATACCGTGTTGATGGTTGGCTTGCCGCGGCGCAGTGAGGTTTCGTCGACTACGTCGTCGTGGATAAGGGATGCGTTGTGTAGCATCTCGATGGCTGCGGCGCCGTGCAGGGCAGTTGAGTTGATACATCCGAACAGTTTGGCGCTGAGAAGCACCATCACCGGCCGTATCTGCTTCCCTTTAGTTGCGAGATAGTTGGTTACAATCTCGTTCATAAGCGGGTTGGAGGTGTGAAGCGCATCGCGCATGCGCTCGTTAAGCTCCTTCAGCTCGGGAGCGATAGTATGGAGTATGTCTTCAAATGCAGTCATTGAGGCAAATTGTGGTACAAAATTAGTAAAAGTCTCAAATTCTTTATACTTTTATCGTCAAATAATGAATCGACAATTGTAAATAGACCCGTATATGACAGATACAAAACTGTTCCTCCTCGACGCTTATGCGCTGATATACCGTGCTTATTATGCGCTTATACGCGCTCCACGCATGACTTCGCAGGGCATGAACACTTCCGCGATATTCGGTTTTGTGAACACCCTCGACGAAGTTCTGAAAAAGGAAA
>JAHZGZ010000174.1 GCA_019420545.1 Bacteroidales bacterium
ATCGCGTGAACCTCTGGGACGAGAACAACGTGATGTCGCGTCCCTACGAGCTCTCCGGACACCGCGAGGGTGAATGCCGCCTCAATGTCAAGTCTACCGACGGAAGCGGCTACGAGCGCGATTTCACCGTACGCGTGGTCGACCGCGAGCGCGAACCGGCAATCGACTACACCGAAGGCACAATCATGCTCAACGAGGAGTGGTTCGGCCACACCAACAGCGGCCTCAACTACTATTCGCCCGACTATGAGGTAACCTACCAGGCCTACGAGCGCGAGAATCCCGGCATGTCGTTCGGATGCACGTCGCAGTACGGCATTATTTACGGCGGTAAGCTGATCGTAAGCTCCAAGCAGGCTGTCGACAACGGTGATCCCCTCCCCGGCGGCGGACGCCTCGTAGTGGCCGACGCCAAGACCCTAAAGCGTATCGGCTCGATCAACGACATCATCTTCGGCGACGAGACAAAGAGCGCCGACGGTCGCGCGCTCTGCGGAGCCGGCCCCGGCAAAGTATACTTCGGCACATCGTCGGGCATATATGTGATCGACCTCGACAAGGTGGAGATCACCGGTAAGATCCAGGGCAGTGATCCCGACGGCAATGCCGCCGACCTCTACAACGGCCAGATGGGCGACATGGTGCTTGCCGGCACCCACGTGTTCGCCATACGCCAGTCCACAGGCGTCTACATCATCGACACCGCCACCGATCAGATCGTCAAGTTCATCGCCGACACCCAGGTGCAGGGCGTGACCCAGGCCTCCGACGGTACGGTATGGTATGCTACCATCGACGACGACAAGTGCTCCAACTTCGTGGCACTCGACATGAACACCTTCGAAGTGAAGGAGACAGTGGTCGTTCCCGCCGAGATCGGCAGCGTAACATGCGGATGGGGAGCTTGGCGCACCACCCAGTTCACCGCAGCAAAAAGCATCCCCGCACTCTTCTTCGCTCCCGGCTCGTCGATATCCAACGGCGGTGCGGGCAACTATTTCCGCTACGACATCGACACGAAGGAGTACACCCGCCTCATCAAGGTCACCGATATGGACGCCCATACCCCCGGTATAAAGCAGGGAGCATACGGCTCGATCCGCTACGACGACCGCTCCGGCGAGCTTATCGTAGGCACCACCGAGTATAAGGCTTCGGGACACTACCGCTACAACTGGACTCACTTTGTCGACGGCGCCACCGGCGAGATACGCAAGTCGGTAGAACTGCGCCCCTACTACTGGTTCCAGTCGATGCCCATATTCCCCGACAAGTACGCTCCCGAGATGGAGGATATCGACGAGATCGCTCTCGCCCTTTCCGACTCTCCGCGTGAAATCACACTCAATGTCACCGACCGCGACAATATCGCCGCAAACATCGCCGTCACCCTCGGCAATGCCGGCGACGATCTCCCCGTAGAGGCCGCTCTCGAAGGCAACACGCTTACTCTCACTCCGCTGAAGGCCGGAAGCTGCACGCTTCCCCTGACTGTCGAGTCGAACGGTGTCACCGTCAGCAAGGCGCTGGCCGTAAAGGTAACCGACAAGACTACCGGCATTGACGAAATCTCCTCAGCTGCAACAGTCTATACCCGCGGACATGATATCGTGGCCCTGGGATGCAACGGCGCCCGCTTCGAGGTTGTCAACGCTCTCGGCGTGGTTGTCGACGCGTTCGAGGCCACGGGCGACACATTCACCTGCACGACTCAGATCCCCGCAGGCGTGTATGTGCTCGTAGGCGACAACGGTATCTCCAAGAAAATTATCATACGATGATACGCCGATTCTCATTAATAATGTCAATGTGGCTCGCAGCGGCTTCGGCCGTTGCGGGCGACGTTGATTACTCCACCGGAGTGATCTTCATCAACGAGGACTGGTACGGACACCAGAACTCTACGGTAAACTATCTCCTCCCCGACGACCCCGACGGCGAATACTGGCACTACCGCGTGATCCAGTCGGAGAATCCCGGCACGGAACTGGGCTGCACCAACCAGTACGGCGCCCTGTGGGACGGGCGCCTCTACATGATCGCCAAGCAGGAGAAGGATCCCGGCGCGTCGGTAACGGGCGGACGCATCTCCGTGGCCGACGCCAAGACAATGAAGATCATAAAGCAGCTTACGCTTATCGACCCCTCGGGCGCACAGTGCGACGGCCGCGCTTTCGTGGGCGTGAGCGCCACAAAAGGCTATGTGTCGTCGAGCAACGGCATGTGGATCCTCAACCTCACCACCCTTGAGATCGAGGGTCAGGTGGAAGGCTCGGCCAACCCCAACGCCGGTGGCGACAACGACAAGCCCAACTCCGACCCCACAAGTTCGCTATATTTCGGCCAGACGGGCACGATGATGCTTGCCGAAGGGCGTGTGTTTGCCGTACACCAGCAGTACGGCATGCTCGTCATTGACCCCGCGACCGACAAGGTGACCGACGTGCTTGATATGACCATTGTCGACGATGCCATCGAGGCCGATACGGGCACACGCCCGCGCCGCCCCTCGGGCATAGGCTCCACGATCGTGCGCAGCAAGGACGGCAACCTCTGGTACAGCGCCGCCAAGAACGTGCAGGGCACCGGAGCCGCTGTCCCCTACCTCATCCGTCTCGATCCCAAGACTCTGGAGCGCGAGGTGATACACATCGAAGGCGAGGGGATGTATCCCCCGTCCAACTCATGGTATGCGTGGACGCCCGACCCGTTCTGCGCATCGGCAGTGACCAACCGCCTCTACTGGTGCGGAGGGCCCAACAGCTGGTTTACCAACGCCCGCGTGTTCCGTTACGACATCGACACGCGCAAGCTTGAGAAGATCATCGACTTCACCGCGCAGGAGGGCGACTGGAACGTATACGGCTGCTCGCTCGGCATACATCCCGTCACCGACGAGCTTTACGCCTCGCTCTTCCACAAGTTCGTCGATCCGACCTATGTCACTCGCCGCTTCGACGCCGACGGCAACGCGCTGAAGGACTACCCGATGATCTCCAACTACTGGTTCCCCTCGCTCCCTGTGTTCCCCCAGGCGTCAGGCATAACCTCGGCCATCGGCGACATCTCCGCCGATCTCCCCGGCGGCGCCGACCTTCCCGTAGTCTACTACAACCTTCAGGGGCGCCGCATCGACCATCCCTCTCCCGGCCAGCTCCTCATCCGCCGCCAAGGCTCCTCCGCCATAAAAATCATCTACTGATCTCCCCCTCAATCCTTACCCGCCCTCCCTGTCACCAATCCTGACAGGGAGGGCGGCGCTTTAGCCCGCCGCGTCCACCCCTGCTCCCATTAGCTATCGTCTTACCCCTTGCCATCGCTTCAATCCACCGCCATAGCCCCAACAAATTGCCTCGACAGATTGCGGCGGCCTAAAGCGCCGCCCTCCCAGCCAAGTCTTATGGCAACCTGCATTTTTTTTGCCTACTCATTGTATTTTTTGCCAACTAAAACATCATCTAATTGGAAGACACTCGGTTTTGTGTTACCTTTGCAGCATACCGAATCTCTGACCGCCAAAATTACATGGATTTACGCGGGACAATTCCCCGGAATCCACGAAATAACAATATACCCCCTTTGTTCGTAACCAATCATTGAGAGCTTGTTTAATAATAAATGTTGCCGACAGGGTCGTATAGGTTGAGGCGATTTTCGACATGTGATGAAGGAGTGTACTGGATGTACACGACTGAGGCACAGGGCGGAAAGCGGCCAAGC
>JAHZGZ010000175.1 GCA_019420545.1 Bacteroidales bacterium
GCAAGCTTTGGAAGGGGCATATCGTTGCCGCCGAACTTATGCTGGAGGCGTTCGAGGATGGGCACATCGAGCACCTTCTCGGTACGCTCCACGCATAGATCGTTGTGGAAAGTCTTGATAGTCTCGAATACCGGGCCGAGGAACGCTCCGGAGAGTACATTCTCCGTGAGGTTGACTACGTTAGCAAAGCGGCCCTCACTGCTGAGAGCGTCGACAAGAGCCGAACGCACGCTCTCGGTAATAGTGGTCATGCGGTCGTGATCACCGTTGAGGCGATGTTCGAGATCCTTCATGCGGTTGCGGCTGTAGAACTTCACGATCGGCTCGGTAAGTGTCTCCGTACCGTCGCGGTTCTCACCCTCGGCCACCGTCTCCAGGTCGGCGAGCGCGGTCATGCGCGCTTTCGCAAACTTAAAGAGCTTGTCGATCGACGACTCGAAGCCGACAAGGCGCGTATTGAGGTCGTTGAAACGCTGCTCAAGATTCTCGAGAAGCGGTTTGGCGAAGATATCTACGGCGGCGCGCTCGGTCATAGCCGAGTAGAGCAGCTTGGCATAGTGGGTGGCACGCTCGAAGCGGTTGCCGAAGATAATCTGGCGCTTTACGATATTGGTGTTGAGCACATCTTCCTTAGCCTGGTTGATGATGCCCTTGAATTCATTGATCTTGGTGTCGAGATCGGGGACAACAACCTCGGAGCACTCCAGAGCCTGCTCGCGCATCTGCTTGGCAAGCTCGGCCACGACGTGGCGCACGCTTACGAGCGCCAGGCGTCCGTCGGCCCACTCGCGGAAGAGATACTTCTCCACACCCTCGGCGATCTGCTTCGCGTAGGTATCGAGGCTGCGGGCCTTGTCGCGGTAGAATTTCTCAACACCCACACCACGGAAACCTTCGGCATAGCCTCCGCGACATAAGTCGACAAGCTTGTCAAAGGGATGCTGAGTACCCTTTGCAGCCTCGGCCCAGCGGTCGACACACGGATTCCAGTAGTTGGCGAAATCGCCCACGGGCCACTTCTCCTTCTCGTCGGAGTCGATAACATACTGCTTGAGGCGCATATGATCGGGGGTCAGCTTCCATGAGCCGCGGCGTCCCGGATCGCGCACGTAGGTCACTTCGTCGAACGACGGAGCCTCCTCGCGATAGCCTGACGTATTGCTCCAGTTGTTATACTTCATCTGAAGCAGAGCGCTGCTGCCGAGGGTGTAGGCGATATGCTCCTGCAACTCAGTCTCGGGCACGATTATACGCTTGATACCGAACGAGCCGATGGCACGCGTGCGCACGGGCAGCGGCGAACCTTCGTCGGGATCGGCAGTCTCGTCGTACTCGTCGCGGTTGTTGCTGAGATTCTCGAATGTATAGAAACGGCCCAGCTCCTGACCCATCTGATCCATGGTGGAGAATATGCGGCTGTATACGAAGTCGGCCACAAGCCCGGCGAGCTGGAGGGGATCATTGACAGTATAACCGAAATCGTTGCGGTTGGTGTAGAGTATCAGGCCGCCGGCGATATTCAGCTCCTGAGGAATGGCGCCCTTCTTCACATTGTCGGGCGTGGGATTGGCATATGTAAGGTAGAGGCGCCCGGTCTCGACGGTGGTCGACACGTCGTAGGGCGGCGTTGTGACGCGCGTCCCCCACTCCATGTTGTAGTGAGAGGCGAAAAGATTGTTCAGCTCAAGCAGCGCGCCGTAGCCGTTGGCCTTGTAGCGGCCGTTGTCCCAGTTGGGCTGAGGATTGGCTTCGGGAATCTGGCAGAACACGGTAAGGGTGAACCCTGTCTTCTCGGCGATGTTATGCTCGAACATCCATTTGCGAGTCTGGGCTATGGCATCGACTATAGAGCCGGAACCGGTACCGCCGGCGAGGCCGCAGAAGATATGTACATTGATAGTGCTGCCAACCTCTTTCTGCTGCACATCCTGCACGGCAGTGGCGAGCTTCGAGAGATATGCCTCGATATTGGAGGCGAAGAGCAGGCGCCCGGCGCGGCGTTTCTGGTCGGCGGCGGCTCCTACGGGACAAACAGCCGACTGAGTAGCACCCACATTGCCGAGGATGCCGGTAAGGCGCGGATATCCTTTCGGATTGGCGAATATGGCGTCGATATTACTGTGGGTCTTGATGTCGACAAAGTCGTTTGTCTCAAACACACAGTTGCCGTGGATTGTCTGATAAGAGATATCAGATGCATCCAGCATCGCGCGGTCACTGTCAACATAAATAAAGCCCAAAGGAAGATTGCGGCGCTGGGCAGCGTCGAATTCTGTCCACAGGCGCTGTCGGAATGCTTTGAGAATCTTACCTCCGGTGCCTCCGAGACCAATCAGAATATCAGCCATAACAGTTGTCGATATTATAAATGTTTTTAATTAAAAATTCAAGGTTGAAGAAGATGATGATGACGATGAATAACTACCCATGCCATACATATCGGCGGTGGCAGAACTTCGGCGGCGACGGCGCGAAGGCAGGAGAAAACCAGCCGCTATAGCCACGATAACAAACGCGGCGAGCCACAGACGCCTGCGCCATATATACCCCGACAGCACATCGTCGACAAACTGCCTGAGCGTAACGGCACCATCATCAAGGCCCTGCCGACCTGTCTCCACATAATCGGCCATCCCCGGCACCTCACTGATCAAAGTCTGCACGGTCGGCGTGTCGGCGAGAGCCCCCGCCACTTCGGCAGTCTCCATAGCCACTTCGGCATATCCTCTTACCGTTTCCGCACCAAAAAGAAGCACAAACTGGAAAGATGACATGACGAGCAAAAACAATGAGATAAGGGTATTCGCGATCCATGAGGCGCGAGCCACATAATGTAATAGCAAAGCGACACCGACAGTAAGTGCCAGTGCGGCTCCGACACCCGTAAAGAGTGAAGACAAGAAAGCCCAAACAGCATCCATGGCCGAGATGACAATGACAGGTATTAATCAAACAGTATACCCGCCACATGCCAGATACTTATAGAATTAAAGCAAATGGTTGAGTAAGGTAAACCGCACAAATTTAAAGTATTTTTCACAGCAAAGCAACTTTTTCCTCCCAATTTAACCATATTCGGCCTGATTTTGGCGGATTCTCGAGCAAAACTATAGCGAAGGAGATAAAAATCTTAAACAAAAAGCGCCGAGGTGCGGAATGCACCCCGGCGCCTGCGGGTATCAAGAGATTATGAGTAATTACTTGTTTTCAAGAGTCTCAACCTCGGGATCCACGCCCCACTGCTGCTGAGAAAGACGCTTGTAGTTGTTGTAGCGCCACTGAGCGTTGGACTTGGCGGCAGCGAAGAGCTCGGCAGCCTCGGAGGGATACTGCTTCATTACCGAAGCGTAACGAACCTCGCCCTTGAGGAAGTTCTCGAACTGATCCCAGTCGGGCTCCTTGCTGTCGAGGGTGAAGGGGTTCTTGCCCTCGGTCTCGGCTGCGGGATTGTAACGCCAGAGGTGCCAGTAACCGCAAGCAACTGCATTAGCCTCTTCCTGTTGAGCCTTGCCCATACCGGCCTTGATGCCGTGGTTGATACAGGGAGCGTAGGCGATTATCAGCGAGGGACCGTCGTAAGCCTCAGCCTCACGGATAGCCTTGAGGGTCTGTGCCTGGTCGGCGCCCATGGCCACCTGAGCCACGTAAACATAGCCGTAGGTAGTGGCGATAAGGCCGAGATCCTTCTTGCGGATACGCTTGCCTGAAGCGGCGAACTTGGCGATAGCGCCGAGCGGAGTAGCCTTCGATGCCTGGCCGCCGGTGTTGGAGTAAACCTCGGTATCGAGCACGAGGATATTGACATCCTTGCCGGAAGCGATCACGTGGTCGAGACCGCCGAAGCCGATATCGTAGGAAGCACCGTCACCGCCGATGATCCACTGGCTGCGCTTAACAAGATAGTGCTTGAGTTCGAGCACTTTCTTGCAGGCGGGACATCCGCATGCCTCCATCAGAGGAATGAGGGCGTCGGCGATTTCGCGCGAACGGTCGGCGTTGTCTTTCTCGTCGAGCCACTGTGTGGCGAGAGCCTTGATCTCATCGGAGCAGTCGGCGCATTCGAGGAGGCCGCGAACCTCGGCGTCGAGACGGGCGCGGAGCTTGTCGTTGGCGAGAGTCATACCCATACCGAACTCGCAGAAGTCCTCGAAGAGGCTGTTGGCCCATGCGGGACCGTGGCCGTTCTCGTCGGTGGTATATGGAGTTGAAGGTACGGATCCGGAGTAGATCGAAGAACAGCCGGTAGCGTTGGCCACGATCTCACGGTTGCCGAAGAGCTGGGAGATGAGCTTGACATATGGAGTCTCGCCGCAGCCCGAGCATGCGCCGGAGAATTCGAAGAGCGGGGTGGCGAACTGCGAGTTCTTCACGTTGGCCTTCACATCGACGAGGTTCTGCTTCGACTTCACGGAAGCCACGCAGTAATCCCATTCGGCCTGTGCGGGGAGCTGGGTTTCGAGAGGCGTCATCACGAGAGCCTTGTTGCCCTTCTTGCCGGGACATACGTCGACGCAGTTGGAGCAGCCGAGACAGTCGAGCACGTCTACGCTCTGGATAAAGCGCATGCCTGTGAACTGCTTGCCGATAGCGGGGATTGTGGCATCCTCGCCGAATGGAGCCGCAGCCATCTCCTCGGGAGTGAGGACGAACGGACGGATAGCGGCGTGGGGGCAGACGTAGGCACACTTGTTGCACTGGATACAGTTTTCTTCGAGCCATTCGGGAACGAATGCGGCAACACCGCGCTTCTCATACTTGGCAGTGCCCTGCTCCCATGTGCCGTCGGTATTATCTACGAAAGCGCTTACGGGAAGGAGGTCGCCGTCCTGTGCGTTGATGGGACGTACGATCTTGTTGATGAATGCGGGATCGTTGTTGGCGGGAGCGGCATCGTCGGCGAGCTGAGCCCATGCGGGATCAACGGCGAGCTTGTGGTATTCTCCGCCACGGTCAACTGCGGCATAGTTCTTGTCGACCACATCCTGGCCCTTCTTGCCGTAGCTCTTTACGATGAACTTCTTCATCTGCTCGACAGCGAGATCAACGGGGATAACCTCGGTGATGCGGAAGAATGCCGACTGGAGGATGGTGTTGGTACGGTTGCCGAGGCCGATTTCCTGGGCAATCTTTGTGGCGTTGATATAGTATACGGTGATATCGTTCTCTGCGAAGAAGCGCTTAACCTTGTTGGGGAGGTTCTTGGCGAGTTCCTCACCGTCCCAGATGGTGTTGAGAAGGAATGTGCCGCCTTTGCGCAGACCGCGGGTAACGTCGTACATGTGCAGGTAGGCCTGTACATGGCAAGCGACGAAGTTGGGGGTGGTCACCAGATATGTTGAGCGGATAGGCGCGTCGCCGAAGCGGAGGTGGGAGCATGTGAAGCCGCCCGACTTCTTGGAGTCGTAGGAGAAGTAAGCCTGGCAATACTTGTCGGTGTTGTCGCCGATGATCTTCACGGAGTTCTTGTTGGCACCTACAGTACCGTCGGCGCCAAGGCCGTAGAACTTGGCCTCGAAAGTGCCGGCAGCGCCGAGAGCGATCTCCTCCTTGAGGGGGAGCGACTGGAAGGTAACGTCGTCGACGATACCGAGCGAGAAGTGATTCTTGGGCTGGGGAAGAGCGAGGTTCTCGTATACCGAGATGATCTGGGCCGGGGTGGTGTCCTTCGAAGCCAGACCGTAGCGTCCGCCACCGGTGGCGGGAGCATTCTCCACGCCATAGAAGCAGTCGACAACATCAAGGTAAAGAGGCTCTCCATTTGCGCCGGGTTCCT
>JAHZGZ010000176.1:0-1345 GCA_019420545.1 Bacteroidales bacterium
GCAAACGCTCCACGGCAAGCGCACCGTCCTCCACCGACATGCCGCCGGTGACAAGCAGACGCCGGTCGACAGGTATATGGAATTTCTCGAGCGCCTCACGATAACCCTGCGAGCGCGCCCGGGAATTTTCTATGTATGAGGGTCCGGCAAGGTTCACGATACGCCGACGGCCGGTGCGTATGAGATGTTCGACAAGGAAAAACGACATCAGTCCGTCGTTGGAACATACCGACGAGCATTGCAGATCCTTTATCGTGCGGTCAAAGAATACTATCGGGAAATTGGATTTGACCAGATTGTCGAAATGATCGCGGTTGGCCAGATTGTGAGTCACCGACACAAGAAGCCCGTCGACACGGCCATTTTCAAACATGTCGAGATTCTGACGCTCGCGTGCGGGATCCTCGCTCGATACCGCTATCAGCACCCTGTAACCGAGCGGCTGCACAGCTTCCTGCACCGTAGTCACAAACGCCATCGAGAACGGAGTGGTGATCTCCGGCACAATTATACCTATGATCTTATTAGCCTTGGCCCGAAGATTTACAGCCGTCATGTTGCGGCGATAGCCCATCTCCAGCGCCTTGGCACGGACGCGTTCAATAGTCGACGGACTTACGTTGCGCATATCGCCCGCCAACGCACGCGACACACTTGACTTCGATATGCCAAGCGCATCTGCTATATCTTTTATTGTAACGTATCGCATCAGATATCAGATTTTGAATCAAGGGGTACAGACCACCGCCAGAGGCCTCTCCCGCCATTTGTTTAGGTCAAATTTAGGCAAATTCCATTAATAAAAAGTTAAGTTTTGAAAAAAAGCGTGCTATCATGCTATCGGGAACGGTTGCGGCGCCCGCAAACGGTTGTGGACTTACAAATGCACACTCCCTGGCATCCCGCAAACGATTGAGGAATCCGCAACCGATTGCGGGAACGGTTGCGAAAAATAAATGCGCCAAAATGCTTTACAATCGGCCCAACTGTTTATACTTTTACACCATAGATTCTACCAATCAGCAATTTAACATTTTTGCAAAGACATATCATGAAGGAAAATATGAATGTTGCCGTAATGAACGGTATAGGTAAAATGGGACTCATCACTCGCCCGGTTCCCGTTCCTGCAAAGGGAGAAGTACTTGTCAAAATCGATTATGTGGGTATCTGCGGATCCGATATACATTATTATGAGAGCGGACGCATCGGAAAATATGTTGTAGAGCCTCCGTTTGTTCTGGGCCACGAGGCCGCTGGAGAAGTTGTGGCACTCGGCGAAGGCGTAACAGGGCTTAAACTCGGCGACCGAGTAGCTCTTGAACCCGGCAAGACATGCGGACAC
>JAHZGZ010000176.1:1355-12192 GCA_019420545.1 Bacteroidales bacterium
CCCCGATGTGGTATTCTTCGCCACCCCGCCGGTCGACGGCGTGTTCCAGGAATATGCCGTACATCCCGCCGACCTCTGCTTCAGGCTTCCCGACAACGTAAGCAATCTCGAAGGAGCGCTCATCGAGCCTCTCGCCATAGGATTCCATGCCGCCAACCAGGGTGGAGCCCATGCAGGCCAGAAGGCCGTGGTATTCGGTGCCGGATGCATAGGGCTGGTGTGCATGATGGCTCTGAAAGCCGAGGGCGTATCGGAGATAATCGTTGTCGACGTAATGCCCAAACGCCTTGAGAAGGCCATGAAACTCGGTGCGTCGGCGGTAATCAACGCAGCCGAAGAAAATGTGGTGGAGCGCGTCGCAGAACTCACCGGAGGCGAAGGCATAGACCTTTCCATCGAGACCGCAGGCACCGAGATCACCACACGCCAGGCTATAGAAGTGGCACGCAAAGGCTCCACTATCGTGCTTGTAGGATACAGCCGCACAGGCGAGCTTACACTGCCCATCTCTCTGTTCATCGACAAGGAGCTGACGTTCAGAAGCGTGTTCCGCTACCGCCACATCTATCCAATGGCCATAGAGGCAGTAGCCAAGGGGCGTGTCAACCTCAAGGACATAGCGACACATATATTTGATCTGTGCGACATACAGGAGGCTATGGATCGCAGCGTAAGCGACAAAGCCAATATTGTAAAGGCAGCCGTAAGAATCAACCCGTAATTACCGCCGTCACCAACCATGGAATCACTCAATTACATCGTACTTTTTCTCTATTTCTTAGGACTGATCGCCGTAAGCTGGCTCATGTCGCGCCGCATCAAAAGCTCGGAGGACATGTTTATAGCCGGGCGCAGCTCCTCGTGGTGGCTGTCGGGCATGTCGACCTATATGACCATCTTCTCCGCCAGCACCTTCGTGGTGTGGGGAGGCGTGGCCTACCGCTCGGGCATCGTGGCCGTGATCATCGGCAACCTTGTGGGCGTGGCATGTCTGGTCACAGGCCGCTGGCTCGCCGGAAAATGGCGTCAGATAAAGATCAACTCGCCGGGCGACTTCATTGCCGTGCGTTTCGGCAAGACCACTGTCGACTTCTACACCATTGCCGGCATCATCGGCCGCGGCGTGCATACCGGTGTGGCGCTCTATGCCATAGCGGTAGTGATGTCGACACTGATGATTCTGCCCGAAGGCCATTTTCTCGCCGACGCTACAGGCCACCTCTCGATAGCCTGGGCAGTGGTGATACTCGGCGTGATAACGCTTGTATATACCATTGCGGGCGGCTTCCTCGCCGTGCTGATGACCGACGTGATCCAGTTCGGCGTGCTCATCACCGTAGTGCTGTTCATGATACCGCTGTCGCTCCACACAATAGGCGGCCTAGACACATCAATCAACTCCCGGGAGCTGCCGTCGACATATTTCGACCTCGCATCAAATGAGTATCCGTGGATATGACTCCTGCTCTGGACGGGTCTCAACATATTCCAGATGGGTGGCGACTGGCCTTTCGTACAGCGTTACATAAGTGTGCCCACCGCCCGCGACGCACGTCGCAGTAACTACCTCGTAGGTGTGCTTTACCTGCTCACCCCGGTACTGTGGTACCTCCCCGCCATGGTCTACCGCACGATAAATCCAGACGCCAATCCCGAACAGGCCTATATACTCATGAGCCAGACAGTGCTCATGAAAGGTATGCTCGGAGTGATGCTTGCGGCAATGATATCGGCCACGCTCAGTTGCGTGTCGGGTACGCTCAACGTCTATGCCAACGTGTTCACCTATCAGATCTACGGTGCGGCCCATCCGCAGGCCAAGGATTCCACACTCATCAAGGCCGGCCGGTTGTTCACCCTCGTTTTCGGAGTGGCCATAATCGCCATCGCGCTGCTCATACCCTTCATGGGTGGTGCCGAACGTGTGGTGGTGACCATCCTCACCATGGTCATCGCTCCGCTCTTCATCCCCTCGGTATGGGGACTCCTTTCGAGCCGTATCAACGGGCGTCAGGTGATATGGGCCATGCTCGCCACATACGCTATCGGAATAACGATGAAGTTTACCCTCGCCGGACTTGTCAACAATCAGGTGCTCGAAGCCACTGTCGGCCTGTTGCTCCCCGTGGCAATAATGGCGGCCCTGCAGTTGCGCGGACGTATCAAAGGATATGTATGCCCCGGCTATACGAAGATCGAGGCCATGGAGGATACAGCGGCCGACGTGGAGCCCGACGCGGCCACACGACGTGCCGTGAAATCCTATTCGTTCATGGCCATCAATTGCTTCCTCGTCACTCTCGGCGCGATTGCCCTGCTGCTCGTATACCTGATGTGCACCGAAGTATACGATCCCGTGGTATGCAATATCATGACCGCCACATGCCTCATCATCGCCGCACTCATCGGCATATATGTGGCATACCGGGTGGTCGACTCACGTAAAAAGCCCGTCACCGCATGAAACACCCGTTATACTATCTGCCCCTCCTCGTTGCGGCATGCCTCGTCACGCCGCCGGCACGTAGCGCGGAGCCCGCATGTGAGATCGCCTATACCAAGGATGCATCGCGCCGCTCCCAGCAGGGGATGGCACTCTGGGGCGACCTTCTGCTGGCGTTCGAGCATGGCGGCCACTGCACCGTCTACGACCGCAGCGGCAAGGAGCTGAAACGTGTGGGTGAGTTTGACGTGGAGTCATCGTCGAAAGCCAACCACTGCAACCAGGCCAATTTCGGAGTAGAGCAGCTCCCCGGAGCGGCGATGCCCGTAGTCTACCTGTCGGTCGCACAGCCGAAAAGCAAGCTGGACATGCGCTGCCATGTAGAGAGCATCACCCGCAAGGGGCGCAAATGGAGCTCCCGCCTGGTGCAGACCATCGAACTCGACACCGCCGGATGGGCGCGCCGCGAACTCAACACGATATTCGGCGCACCATCGTGGCTCATCGACCGCGAACGCGGCGACATGTGGGTATTCTCGGGACGTGTGCGCACGGTGCCAAAGGCTATGCCCACCTTCGCCCACAATAAACTCGTGGCGACACGTTTCCGCATACCCGCGCTGTCGGAGGGTGATTACGTAAGGCTCGGTGCCGACGATGTGGTGGAGCAGGCTGTGTTCGACATGGACGCGTATGCCACACAGTCGGGATGCATCCATGACGGCAAGATCTTCTACAGCTTCGGATTCGGCGACAAATACCCCGTGACGACCTCCAAAGTACGTGTCTACGACCTCGACCGCCGCTGTGTGGCGGCACGTGTCGACCTCGACAGCACCATACGTGAGGAATGCGAGGCCCTGATGGTCGATGGCGGCCGCATGCTGGTCAACACCAACAGCCCGCGCATCTATTCTGTACCGATGCCCGACATGCAGCACGATCCCACCCTCAGCCGCGGCACATACCGTGTCGACCCGTTCAACGAGCCGGAGGACCGTACCGCCCCCGAAGGCTACGAGCCGTTTATGATCAGTACCTACTGCCGCCACGGTATCCGCCATATCGACAGCGCGCCGGTGCTTCCGCTGGTAAAGCAGGCCCTTGAATGGGGAGATTCGGCGCGGCAGCTCACTCCGCTTGGCAAAATAATGCTCGACCATCTGCAAGCGCTGTGGCCCACTGTCGACCAGCGCACAGGCGACCTCACCGCCGGTGGAACCCGCCAGTGGGAGGAGTACGCGGCAAAACTGTGCCGCGAATATCCCGAGGTGATGGCACCGGGCGCCACCGTACAGTCACAGTCGACCAACGTTATGCGCACGGCCCGCTCGATGGAAGCGTTCGACGCCGCTGTAGGCCGCCTTTGTCCGGGAGTGAAAGTCACCGGCGATGTCAGCAGCCGCTATCACACATGGCTCAATCCATACGCCAACGACTGCCGCACCAAGCTCCCCCTCGACGAGGAGATGCGCTCACACTCCGGGCGCTGGTATCCGCTATGGCGCGAGTTTGTGACGGAGCACATAGATCTCTCCGGGTGGCTCGGCGGCATATTCCTGTCGCCCGACAGTGCCGCCGCACGGTTTGATGCGGTAACCCTCTGCGAGGCCATGTTCACCCTCGCCAACGCCGCCCCCGCGCTCGACCGGGCCGAGTCGTTCAGCGAACTGTTCACTCCGGAGCAGGCACAGGCCATGTGGGAGGCCGACAACGTGCGCCAGTACATGCAGAAAGGGCGCCACAGTGTAAACCTCGGCCGCGGATGGCAGCAGGCAGGCAAGATTCTCGACAACATCATTGCATGTGCCGACGAGGATATAGCCGCCGGACGCCGTGGCGCGCGCATGCGTTTCGGCCACGACGGTTGCCTCATGGCGCTTCTCGCACTGCTCGAAGCCGACACGTGGGGCACAGCTACCGACAACCTCGACGAAGTGAAGACTTTCTGGCAGACATGGCGCATACCCATGGCGTCGAAGCTCAGTTTCGTATTCTTCCGCAATACGCGCGACAACAATATTCTCGTAAAGGTTCTCCTCAACGGCAAAGCCATGGCTCTACCCCTCCGGGCGGCCGGTACCGACCGGTGCTATGACTGGGAACAGCTGCGCGAGCTGTCGCTCGCAAAAATCCGCGACGCAGCTGCAGCCCTTGAAGCCTCTGCCGCGACTCCTCTCAACAGCAACAGAACAAGCAATTAATATTAACCTCAAAAACAGATCATGAAAATCCTTTCAAGACTACTCCTCATCGCTTTCATGGCGATGATGACAGCCTGTTCCGACGACGACGTGGCTCCGTACATGGAACTCTCGGACAAGGAAATGGCCATATCGGCCGACGGAGGTACGATTACCATGACAGTAACCTCCAACGTGAAGTATGTGGTGAATCACCAGACCGAGTGGCTCAATATCTCAGAGGCCACAAACGAAAACAACATTACTACATTTACTATCGAGGTCAGCCCCAACGAAGATTTCGATAACCGTACGGGCCGCATCAAGTTTATCGGCGAGAACGTCACGCCCAAAGCGCTCGACATAACACAGCGCGGGCTTGTACCGACAGGTGTATCGGTAAAGAACATCACTCTCGAGGCAGGAGAGACCGAGGCTGAATTTACCGTACTCGGCGAAGGCCCCTGGACAGCCACTGCATCCAATCCCGACTTCGTGCTCACACCCGACTCGGGCGAAGGTGAGACTAAAGTGAAGGTAACCTTCCCCCGCAACCAGACGAGATCGGACATAAACACCACCGTCACCGTCAGCATCGACGGCAAGCAGTACACCCTTACCATCACTCAGCTCGCGCTTGATCTTACCGTCATCACCGAATGGGCCATCGACAAGAACAAGGACGAGTATTCATCGACATGGGGCGCGCTTACCTTCAGCAAATCCAAGGCAGGATTTATCGACGCTTACGCCAATCCGACTACCGGTACCGGCCGGATACGCTTCTACAACTCCGACAAATCGGGACGTCCCGACGACGGAAAGGGCATGCGCACACAGACCGGCTCTCACGGCGACCTGATGATACGCGGCTGCGTCACCACCGACTACTGGCTCATCGAATGCGGCAACAAGTCGTTCGACATGCTCCCCGCCGATACGCCTATGCGCTTCGAGTTTACGGGACATATCTACTCAAGCTGCGCCGCCCACTGGATGGCCGAATACCTCGACGGCAACGAATGGCTCCCGCTCATGACACCCAAGACCGTCACCCTTACCGCCACGGAAGGCCTGTCGGGTGCCGCCGGCAACTGGAGCGAGACCGTCACCTACAACTACGAGTATCCCAAGGATGGTATCTACGTGCTCTTCGAAGGCACTTTCTCGCTGAAAAATCCGTGTGAGACGGTACAGATACGCCTGCGTCCCGCTACCGAGATCGCGATGTGCGGCAAGTATATCGACCAGATCTCCCAGAGTACATGTACACGATTTACCGCCCAGCATCCCCACGAAGGCGACAAGGCCGTCAAGGAATACAACCAGACGGTAAAACTCGAATTCGTACAGTAACATCCATCTCTTTTTTCAACCAATCATGAAATACCAAATGAAATCATTTATAAACGTGCTGCGAAAGGCATCGGCCACCATTTTCGTAATGGCGGCGATGCTTGCCCCCGCGGCGGCAATGGCGCAAGGGAGCACACTGTCAGGTACCGTCACCGACGAGACCGACGAACCGATTGTCGGTGCAATCATATCCGACAAGACGAGCAAATACTCCGCAATGACCGATATCGACGGGCACTACACCATCGCCTCTGTTCCCGCCGGTACGGAAATCAAGGTGACATACCTCGGCTACAAGCCCGAGACGGCCAAATGGACCGGCAAAGGCACTCTCGACTTCAAGCTCTATCCCGACGCACAGATGCTTGAGGAAACCGTGGTCATCGGCTATGCCACCGTCAAGAAAAAAGACCTCACAGGTGCCGTGGGCGCCGTAGGTTCCGAGCGTCTCGAAAAGCAGCGCTCCCCCAACCTCACCACGGCGCTCCAGGGAACTATCCCGGGCCTCGATATCACCCGCAACGGCAGTATGCCCGGGGCAAGCGGCTCGATAAAGGTGCGCGGTGTCACTACTATGAGCGACAACTCGCCGCTGATTCTTGTCGACGGCACTCCGGTAAGCGACCTCGACAATGTGAATCCCGACGACGTAGAGTCGATATCCGTACTTAAAGACGCCGCAGCCGCATCGATATACGGTGCCCGCGCAGCCGCAGGCGTTATCCTCGTCACCACCAAGGGCGCAAAGGAAGGCGATCTCTCGATCACCTACAACGGCGAATTCTCCCTCATGCACGCATCGTCCTACCCCGACTATGTGGTCGATCCCGTACGCCACATGAAGTTTATCAACGAGCTCCGCTGGAACGAAGCCGGCAACCCAGCCGGAGGCGAGTATCCCACCTATTCGCAGGAATATATCGAATCGTACATGACCAACCATTTCTACGATCCCATCGAATATCCCGTCTATGACTGGAAGGACCGTCTGCTCCGCTCCACAGCTCCGCGCACAAAGCACAATGTAAGCCTCGCCTACGGCAACAAGCAGATAAAGACACGCATCTCGGCCTCATACGAGAAGACCGAGGCTCTCTACAAAGGTTCCGACCACGAGCGTATCTACGTGCGTGCCAACAACACCATCAACTTCAACAGGCAGTGGACGGCCAACGTCGATCTTTCCTTCCGTCATGCCGTCAAGAACGATCCCCACTCGGGCAGCCCGCTCGGTGCCGCACTGCGCTATCCGCAGATCTACGCCGGCACCTATCCTGACGGACGCATCGCTGCCGGCCAGTCGGGCTCAAACACCGAAGGCGCATTCCTTCAGGGCGGTGAAAAGAAGAATACCGTCAACTATCTTACCGGCAAGATCGCGCTTACCTACAAGCCGTTCTCTTTCCTTACCATCCAGGGCACGGTGACACCCACCATGTCGTTCCAGAAGATTAAGGACATGAAGAAAGCCGTCCCCTACTATGACGCTTTCAACACCGACCAGCTCCTCGGCTACATCTCGGGCTACGAAACCAACACCCTCTCGGAGACGCGTACCGAGAACTACTCGATCGAGAAATCCCTTACAGCCACGTTCTACAAGGATTTCGGTCCACACTCCGTAAACGTACTCGCAGGTTATGAGGATTACTACTATAACTATGAGACGCTGGCAGTATCGTCCGACAAAATGACCCTTCCCGACTATCCCTACCTCGACAATGCCAACAAGAATGAGGTGTCACCGGCCGGCAGTGCATTTGAGAACGCCTACCGTTCATTCTTCGGACGCGTGATGTACAACTTCGACAGCCGCTACTTCATCCAGGCCAATATACGCGGCGACGGCTCGTCGCGCTTCGGCAAGGACTACCGCTGGGGATGGTTCCCCTCGGCATCGCTCGGATGGCGTCTCAGCAACGAAAAATTCATGGAAAGCCTCTCGCCGGTACTCTCCAACTTCATGCTTCGCGCGTCGTACGGCTCACTCGGCAACGAGCGTATAGGCAACTACCCCTATCAGGCCTCCATCAACCTCGAAAACGCCATCATGTTCGGCTCAAAAGGCCCTGAGGCCGCTACTTCCGCCGCACAGATACGTTATGCCGTCGAGAACATCACCTGGGAATCGACACATACATGGGATATCGGCGTTGATTTCGGCCTGTTCAACGGACGCCTCGATTTCACCGGCGACATCTACTACAAAAAGACCAAGGACATGCTTATCGCCACGGAGATTCCCAAGTTTACCGGCTACGGAGCACCCGAAGTGAATGCCGGCGACATGAATACACGAGGCTGGGAAGCAAAAATATCCTGGAACGACAATATCGGCAAGGACTGGACCTACGGCGTAGGATTCAACATCTCCAACTCAAAGTCGAAGATGGGCAACCTCAACGGCAAGGTACAGTACAGCGGCGACTGCATAATCCGCGGCGGCGACGAATATCTGGCTTTTTACGGCTATCGCTCCGACGGCATATACCAGACTGCCGAGGAGGTCGCCAATTCGCCTAAACTCGTCACTTCGGTAGGCCCCGGCGACATACGTTACAAGGATCTCAGCGGTGCCGACGGCATTCCCGACGACAAGATCGACGAGACCAACGACCGCGAGGTACTCGGCTCATCGCTCCCCCACTACCTTTTCGGCGGATATGTCAACGTAGGCTACAAGGGTATCCGCCTGTCGGCGGCATTCAATGGCGTGGGCCAGCAGAAAGTGCGCATGTCGGAAGTGATGGTACGCCAGCAGTCGTTCCGTGCCGCTCCCGAAATCATCATGGGCAAATACTGGAGTCTGTACAACACCGAAGAGCAGAACCGCAACGCCATATACCCGCGCCTCAACAGCGCCACAGGCGACAGCAACAACTACAAGATGTCAGACTTCTGGCTCATGGACGGATCATACATGCGCGTGAAGAATATCAACCTGAGCTACACGTTCCCGAAGAATCTGGTAAAGAAGATACGCTTCGACCGCCTGCGCGTGTACTTCAACGTCGAGGATCCATTCTGCTTCCACCACTATCCCAAGGGATGGGATCCCGAAGTCAACTCAAGCGCGACCAACTATATCGCCACGACCTATACTTTCGGTCTCGACTTCTCATTCTAAACCTGAAAGCCATACAAGACAATGAAAACAATCAACATACTCAAAGGCGCGCTACTATGCGCCACAGTAATGCTGGCTTCGTCATGCGCCGATCTCGACCTGCAGCCGCTTACCGAGCCGTCGTCGGGCACGTGGAACTCGAAACTCGACGAAGTACGCATCTCGATCAACGACCTCTACCGCTCATACCCCTACAATCTGGAGACACGCTGGTTTACCGACGGACATACCGACGACTTCTGCCACCGCAACAAGGTGTACGACGTACCGGCGGCCACCCTTACCAGCTCCACATCATGGATCGAGACGACATGGGAAAATACATATAAAGCCATCAGCCGGTGTAACCGCGTGCTTGAAAGCCTCGACAAACTCGGATACGGCTCCGACGAGGCCCGTCGTCTTGCCGGCGAGGCGCGCCTGTTCCGCGCATATTTCTACGCCCGTCTTATCTCGCTCTGGGGCGACGTGCCCTTCTGCTCGACCACGATCACAATAGAGCAGGCCCGCGAAATGGGACGTACCCCGGTATCGGAAATACTGCCGACAATCTATGCCGACTATGATTACGCCTACGAGAACCTTCCGGAATCCAACGTCGTGCAGGGCATATGGCGTGTCAACCGCTATGTCGCCGCCGCTCTGAAAACCCGCATCGCACTTACGATGAAGGACTGGGAGATCGCCCGCGATGCCGCAAAGCTCGTGATCGACTCAAAGAAGTATGCGCTCTATCCCGACTTCGGGGCTCTTTTCCGCGACAAGACCATGGACAACGGCGAATACATTTTCTGTATAGCCAACTCGGCCGAACTCGGACAAAGCTCATCGGTCAACTCGTTCATGCTCCGCACTACCGTAGGCAGCGGTGCGTCGGGTTTCCCGTCGTGGGATCTGCTCGCCGCTTTCGAATGCACCGACGGCAAGCCTATCGACGAGTCTCCGCTGTTTGACCCGCATAATCCCTACCTCAACCGCGACCCGCGCTGCAACGAGACTTTCGTCGCTCCCGGATCGACCGTCTACGGGTGTGTATACGACCCCAGCCCTCTGGCAACCACCGTGCTGCTCGACGGCAAACGGGTAACCAACAAAGACTCGAAAATCAACGACCAGTATGCAGCCCCGACGGGCACTTGTCTGCGCAAAGGCGCTCAGGACGAGTGGCGCACAGGCAAGAACGTAAGCGACAATCCTACCATCATCATACGCTATGCCGACGTGCTGCTCATGTATGCCGAGGCAAAGGTAGAGCTTGGAGAACTTGACGCATCGATGCTCAACGCCATAAACGACGTGCGCGCCCGTGCCTACAAAACCACCCGCGACAACACCGCAGCCTATCCCGCCCTCTCCGTTTCCGACCAGAACACCATGCGTCTGGCCATCCGCAAGGAGCGCCGTATGGAATTCGCCTGGGAGGGACGGCGCTTCTTCGACCTGCTCCGCTGGGGATGGATGGAGAAGGCATTCAGCCACGACTACTACGCATTCCCGACAAAACAGGGCATGGTCGACATGGAGAAGGCCGGCGACTACTACTGGCCCTCGACCCCCGAAATCGACGAATGCGGGTTCGCCGACTTCAAGCCTATGTTCGACGCCGGGAAGATCGTGCGCATCCTTCCGCGCAAATACGCTGCGCGCCTGCCCCTGCTTCCTCTTCCCGCCATCGAGGTAAGCATCTCCAACGGCAAGATCACCCAGAACCCGGGCTGGTAAACCGAA
>JAHZGZ010000177.1:0-24899 GCA_019420545.1 Bacteroidales bacterium
TGAGAGTGATGCGCCCGTCGGCGGCTGTGATATTGTAGTCTTTGTGGGGACAGGCGATGCACACGCTGCGGCTCATAGGCTTGTCAGACACAATGCGTACCATCATCACGTTGTCGGGATAGCTCATAAAGTACTCGCGCTCCACATCGGCGCCACCGGCGGTGTATTTCACCGTATGCACGGCATTGTCGATATCCAAGGCACGCTCGTAGCCGGCATAATTGGCGGGAGCGTCGAGGTCGGAGATACGTATGTCGCTGAGGGTCTGGTACGAGCCGAAGTGATCCTTCGTACCGAGCAGATTGGCCACATAGGTGTCATAGAGGCCGCTTTCGTCATATTCGATGGCATCCTCAACGCGTCCGGTGCGTTCATACTTAGAGTTGTCCATTTCGTTCATCCGGCGCTGGAGTTCCTTGCGGAAAGCCTGGAGCCTGGCATGGTTTTCGGCAGGAGTGCGCAGGTGGCCTCCGTCGTAATCCTTGTCCTGGCCGGGGCCGCCCGACCAGAGCGTGTGCTCGTTGGTCTGAATGACTTCAACAAACGGTTCTCCGTAGATCATGGCGCCCATGTAGCCGTTGCCTATCGGCAATGCCTCCGACTCCCACACCTTGGCGGGAGCACCGTATACGGCACGCATCGGAGCCTGACGCACACCGTCGGCAGCGGCAATGCAACCGCATCCGGCAGCGATAGCCACAACACCGGAAATCAGTATCTTGGTCTCTTGTTTCATGATAATAACTGGTTTTATCGTTTCGATTAAGTTGAATGGTACAAATTTAACTAAATTCCCCCAATCTCCCAAATCCCCTCTCTCCATCATCCCGGAACAAAAACCGCACGGAGCACACAGAGAAAATATATTTCAGAAACTGCGCATGCATTTGTACCGGGAGGGCGAAGCTTTAGCCCGCTGTATATCGGCTGCCCCGCATCCCGCCTGTAGGAGACGCGCTTTCCAAGCGCGTTATCCAAGCGTCCTCACCGTCAAAAAAAACACACAGAGCCCGCAGAGCGCACAGAGGCCATCCGGATTCGGGTACCCGGTCGCGCTATACGCGCTCCCTGGAGACCACAGAGCATCCGTGATGAAATACGACGCAAAGCATAGCAGAAATCTCCTGCATGGCGGCAGGCGAGATATGGCGCGCTAAAGCTCCGCCCTCCCGGTACAAATGCATGCGCAGCTCCGTTTAGAGCCTTCAGCGAAGAGGCTCTGAAATATATTTCTCTGTGCGCTCTGTGTACTCTGTGCGGTTTTCCATTTCAAACACAGGAAATCAGTCAGAGAGCGGGAAGTAGCGGCGCACGATATCGCGCACAAGGGAAATGATCTCCTCGGGAGAGGTCGGGACGATGGCATTTACGGTACCTGTGGCCGATAGCGTACTGGCTGCGGGCCATTCACCCTCCCAACGCTTCAGTTCCTCGATGAATGCAACCTCGTCGTAGGGTCGGTTCTGTTCCATGGCCGCGAGGACGGCAGCGGTAAACATTCGCCATCTCTCGCGGTAGAAACCTGAGAGCAACCCGCTCCACTGGCGGTTGGCATAGTCGTTGAGTTTCTTCCCGGGCATACCCCACACGGTAAGTAGCGTACGGGCGTTGATCTCCAGACTGTCGCGCTGCCCAGGCGTGTCGCCGAACGAGCGGGCGCCTGCTGCCCAGCGGTCGAGGCGTGTATTGGGATTCGTCGACATCAGTGTGTCGATATCCAGTATCAGACGATCCATTTTTGCGGCCGCCGCTCTGGCGCCGTCCACATTACCGCTGCGGTAAGCCGTCACGAAACTGTCGCGCACAGCCGCAAAATGATTGCCGAGAAGCTGTCGCGCCACGTTTACCGCATCGCGCGCCAATGCGGTATTTCCATGTGCGGATGTAGCCGAAATCATTAGCCTCAGGGCCTCGGCAAGCGCATTTTGTGAATAGCGGTATGTTGAATTGGTGTAGCCGCCGGTGGCTTTGTCGATGTATGGACGTGCATTGGTCTGGCATGCCTCCCCTACCCTTGTAGAGGCCACATACACGCTGTCGGCAAGAATGCTCCACGCATTCTCAACAGCCTCAGAGTCGCGGCCTCCGCGCGAACGCGCCCATCGCTTAGTCCAGTCGCGATACGACAACCCCGGCTCCCACACCTTGGCAAACACATACTCGTCGACGACAGGATTCATCGAAAACCCTTCAAGAGTGCCGCCGATACCCACGAGGTTGTTGCCCGCGCTGTCGAGAGCGGTAGTTATGCGGCTGTCGATGTCGGCCAGATTGCCTACCATCATGGTATTGCCGCCGAAATTTCCGAGATAGCACCATATGAACGGCTTGCCGAAATAGCTGTCACTCATGCGCCACACCTCCTTGCGGTCGCAGAAATAGTCGAGCAGCAGCAGACGGTCGTCGGGAACGCCTTCGAGGAAAGCCTTGATGCGCGGCTTAGTCCAGTGCTTGCGGTCGTAATAGAAATTCCAGGTCATCTGAAGCCAGGAGGCCTCCGGATCAGCCTCGTGCAGAGTACTGTATATACCTTTCGAGGCATTGCCCAGATACTCCTCGCTCCAGTCGGGAGAGTCGACTTCGTTGAACGGGTCGATGCCATAGATATGGTCGGTGCCGTACACCGAGTCCTGAATGGCCAGGAATGTGCGCTGCACGCGGTTGTAGAGCGTGTCGGATGGATCGAGGAACCAGCAGCGGTCCTTGTCCTCGAATCCCGACCACTGGGAGCGCATCGAAATCTTTGCCTCGGGATAAAGGCTACGCAGCGCGTCGGGCACATGTCCTGCAAACGCCGGGAGCACGGGGCGCATGCCCAGTTCACGCTCGCGGGCAAGGATCCTGTGCTGCAACTCCTCCTGACTGTCGATCCACGTCTGCGTGAGCGGCCCCTGGAAGTGGTCGATATTGTTCATCCAGTGCCAGGGCAGATGGGCCGGGCCGGTGAACGACGAAAGTATCGCCTCGTCGTCGAGTCCGAGCCTACGCCAGGTAAGCTGCCAGGTACGCTCCTGTCCGGTCATGGCAAGTGGAAGATTTATGCCGTTGAGCGCCATCCAGTCGATAAATCGCTCCCAGTCGCGCCACCGCCAGTAGGGCATCGTGTAGCCGAAAGTGCAGTAGTTGAGGAAAAAGCGCTGTGGCACCGCGGCCGAGGCACCATATTCGCCATCCGCGGCGACTGCATCACCGGGCACCTCAACCGGATCGTCGGCATACCACGACACACTCGTGCTGAGACTGCGCCGCAGATAATTGTTGAGCCCAACGGCCATCGACAACGCATTGTTTCCCTTTATGGTGGTCTCTCCGCCTACGGTCGACACAACAAACGTGTCGGCCGCAGCCTCAATTGTCTCATACTTTATTCTATCGGCGAGCGACGGCACAATACGGCGCGTAAGTCCTTCCACAGCCTCCACGCCATCCGTTGCGCCCGCAGCTCTTCCGGGCGCCGCTACTGAAGCGCCAATAGCCTCCGCACCTGCCGCCTGTATGCAGCATACACCGCCAAGCACCAACATAGCGCCGATACCTGCCATTCTTCCCATATCGAGAAACGTTTTCATAATTGGTATATAGTTGGTTATTTACACGCCATAAATCGTGTAAAAGATTAAAGCCGTTGCTGCAAAGCTGATTATAACGCGCTTGGAAAGCGCGTCTCCTACAACCGAGATATAGCGGACTAAAGCTCCGCCCTTCCTTTATATATTCTGTGCGCAAAGAATCGCATACAGGCCGAAGATGAGACGAAGAGGTTACTCGCGGAGGCGGAGGATGCGGGCGGAGCGGTCGAGGAGGTAGGTGCGGGGGGTACGGGGGAGGTAGTACATGCCCTCTTCCTCGATGACGGAGGGGTTGGTGGCGACGATCCAGCCGGAGGGGAGTTCGGAGGCGGTACGGCGCCATAAGTCGGTATCGTCGTAGGGATAGAGCGCCATTATGGCCATAGATCCGGAAGCGAGGGCGGCGCTGACTGACGTGTCGCGGCTCAGCGAGTCGATCAGCACGTGGCAGTCGTGACAGTCAGGGTCGTAAAATACTATCAAGGTACTGTCGTGGGCGGCTGTCAGCTCGTGAATAGTCGACTTCGATCCGTCGGCGGCAGTATATGGAAAATCAGCGGCGACAGAGCCGGGACGGTTGCAGTCCATATCGCGCAGCTGGGCCATATAGCGCTCACGCATCGCCTCATCCACACGCTCGGATGTGGCCAGACGACGGAGAAACATTATATATGTGCCCTCACTGTAGGTAGGAGCATCGGTAGAATTTAGAGATGTCTCGGCAAGCCAGCCCGCAAGATCGAGCGCCAGAGAGTCGGACGAGGCGCGTGTCAGAAGATTGTCCACGGCCACGGAGCGCACGCTGTCGGACGACGCTTGCGGCATCAGACGCAGAAAATCGGCGAAATTCCGCTCCATGAAAGCAGTGTCGCGTGCAGCAGGAGCGGTAAAATCAAGAGCATCCCAAAAGCGCGTCAGCACATAGTCGGCGCGATCGGACTGACGTGTAAGCTCCTCCGGTACCGTCGGTAGCTGCAACTCACCGTCGGCCGGCGACGATGCAGAGCCGCTTCCCGCAGACGAGGCGTTGGCACACGCATAGACCATCGCCACGCCGGCCGCTACCAAAGCGGTAAAGAATATGCGCCGTCTCATTTCACAACCTGATAGCCGGCCTCGGCCAGACCGCGGCGTATGATTTCGATATGCTCGTGATTACGGGTCTCCATAACCAGACGCAGGGTGCAGCTGGCGATCGGCGTATCGGTCGACGTGCGCTCATGGGTAACCGAAATTATGTTGCCGCCAAGCTCGCCCACAACCTTGCTGACATGGGCAAGCACACCGGGATTATCGCTGAGGTCAATGGTAACGGCATACTGTCGGCCGCTCTTTATGAGGCCGCGGTTGATGACGCGGCTAAGCATGTTGACATCGATATTTCCACCCGACACGAGGCAGACGGTCTTCTTGCCCTTGATGGGCACTTTATTGAACATGGCGGCGGCAACAGCGACAGCTCCTGCGCCCTCAGCCACGAGCTTTTCCTGCTCCATCATGGCAAGGATGGCGGCCGCGATCTCGTCGTCGGTGACGGTGACGATCTCGTCGACATACTCGCGGCAAAGCTCAAAAGTATGTTCTCCGGGCTCTTTCACGGCGATACCGTCGGCGACGGTCGACACCGAAGGGAGTGTGATACGCTCCCCACCGGCAAGCGAACGCACCATGCTCGGCGCACCGGTGGCCTGCACTCCGTAGACCTTAACATTGGGGTTGATCGACTTGATGGCGAAAGCCACGCCGGAGATAAGGCCTCCGCCACCTACGGGCACGATGACAGCCTCAACGTCGGGAAGCTCGTCGATGATCTCAAGGCCAATTGTCCCCTGACCGGCGATGACAAGAGGATCGTCGAAAGGATGCACAAACGTGTAGCCGTGCTCGTCGCGCAGACGCAACGCCTCGGCATATGCATCGTCGTAGACACCGGGCACAAGACGCACCTCGGCGCCATACTTCTTGGTGGCCTCTACCTTGGAGATCGGCGCACCCTCGGGCAGACAGATGATCGACCTGATGCCGTTGGCCCGCGCGCCGAGAGCTACTCCCTGGGCATGATTGCCTGCAGAGCAGGCTATTACGCCGTGAGACTTCTCCTCTTCGGAGAGCTGCGATATTTTGTAGTAGGCTCCGCGGAGCTTGAACGAACCGGTGTGCTGAAGGCATTCCGGCTTCAGATATATAGTGCTGTCGGGGTTGATTTTGGGAGCATGGATAAGCTCGGTGCGGCGCACGACGCTCTTGAGCACATGGGCGGCACGATACACCTCGGTCAATTGAAGTACTGTCGACATAATAATTCAGGGTTTTATCTGGAAAAGGCAATCGGCCCTCTCACCGATGCAAATGTAGCAATTTTGAATTATCCGAAGAAAAAATTGCCACAGACTTTTAACCTCTTTTATTTTGAATATTGCCCTACAATCCACTACCTTTGCACTTGCAAATTTATTAACAAAGAAGAAGATGAAAAAATTAGAAAGTCTCGTTGCACAAAAGTTGTTAAAGATCAGTGCGATAAAACTCCAACCGGATGTACCGTTTGTGTGGGCGTCAGGATGGAATTCACCGATATACACCGACAACCGCAAGACGCTCTCCTATCCTGAGCTACGAACTTTCATCAAGGTCGAACTCTGCCGCATAATCGAAGAGAATTTCGAGAAGCCCGACGCTATCGCCGGAGTAGCCACCGGAGCCATCGCTATGGGAGCCCTGATCGCCGACGAACTCGGTCTGCCATATGTATATGTACGCTCCGCACCCAAGGATCACGGTCTGGAAAACCTCATCGAAGGCAATCTTAAACCGGGCCAGAAGGTGGTAGTGATCGAGGATCTTATCTCAACAGGCGGAAGCAGCCTCAAGGCCGTGGAGGCCATACGCAACGCCGGTTGCGAGGTTGTAGGCATGGCCGCCATGTTCACCTACGGATTCCCCGTCGCTGTAAAGCGCTTCAACGAGGCCGGTGTGAAGCTCATTACCCTGAGCAATTACAACGCCATGCTCGAAGCCGCAGTCGAGACCGACTATATACGTCCCGAACATCTTGAGACACTCAAGGAATGGCGTAAGGATCCCGCTGTCTGGAATCCCCATACCTCTGCCGCAGAATAATCGAAGCAATATGCTGCCCGCAGGCAGTATTCACATAAAATATCGTATGGGGAAATCGCGCCGCCGGCCCGGTTTCCCCATACTGATATATTTCTCACATAACACAACCGCAATGACATCATACACAAGCACACCGAAAGAGGTCGACATGCCGGCTTCGGCAATTTATGCACGTATCAGCGATTTCTCAAAGTTTGAGGATCTGGTAGCCCGGCTGCCGGAGGAAGTGCGCTCGCAGCTCGGCGAAGTGAAATTCACTACCGACACCATCATTATCCCCCACAACATGCTCGGGCAGATTACCCTGCGCGTGAGCGAGCGTGTGCCCGACAAGCGCATCGCCCTCAAGGCCGAGAACGCCCCGGTGCCCATGTTCATGGCCATCAACCTCGAGGCTAAGACTCCCGAACTTACCGAGGTACAGACAGCTATCGACGTCGACATCCCCGCCATGCTCAAGCCCATGATCGGCCCGAAGATCGAGCCCATGCTCAAGCAGTCGGCAGAGAAGTTCGGCGAGATGATAGCCAACATCGTAAAAATCTAAGAAAATTGAGGCTGTCTATTCTGTTTATAAGCTTATGGCATCGAAACTCTGGGAAAAGAACGTCACGGTAAACACTGACGTCGAGGCATACACCGTAGGACGCGACCGCGAGATGGACATGTATCTCGCGCGCTTCGACGTGCTCGGCTCGCTCGCCCATATAACAATGCTCCAGTCGGTGGGACTGCTCACTGCCGACGAACTGAGTACGCTTACCGACGCTCTGCGCGATATCTACGCCGTGATCGAGCGCGGCGATTTTGTGATAGAACCCGATGTGGAGGACGTGCACTCGCAGGTGGAACTGATGCTTACGCGCCGCCTCGGCGACACAGGCAAGAAGATACACTCGGGCCGCTCGCGCAACGACCAGGTGCTTGTCGACCTCAAACTCTTCACACGCGACCGCATCGAGGAGGTGACCCGCGCCGTAGCAGCCCTGTTCACCGCACTTCTCGACCAAAGCGAGCGCTATAAGCATGTGCTCATGCCGGGCTACACCCACCTGCAGGTGGCCATGCCGTCGTCGTTCGGCCTGTGGTTCGGCGCATATGCCGAGTCACTGATCGACGATCTTACAGTGCTGCTTGCCGCCTACAAGGTGGCCAACCGCAACCCGCTCGGCTCGGCCGCAGGCTACGGCTCATCGTTCCCGCTCGACCGCTCGATGACCACCCGTCTGCTCGGATTCGAGTCGATGAACTACAACGTGGTCTACGCCCAGATGGGGCGCGGCAAGACCGAGCGCATCGTGGCCCAGGCCCTCGCCTCGATAGCTGCCACAGTCGGGAAACTCGCCTATGACGCGTGCATGTTCAACTCGCAGAACTTCGGCTTCATCAAGCTCCCCGACCAGTACACCACAGGCTCGTCGATAATGCCCCACAAGAAGAATCCCGACGTATTCGAGCTCACCCGCGCCAAGTGCAACAAACTTCAGGCGCTCCCCTATGAGATCACGCTGATTACCAACAATCTGCCGTCGGGCTACTTCCGCGACCTCCAGCTTGTGAAAGAAAATTTCCTTCCGGCGTTCGACTCGCTGACCGACATTCTGTCGATGGTGACGCGCATGGTGAGCGAGATAAAGGTCAACACGGCCATTCTCGATGACCCGCGCTACGACCTGATGTTCTCCGTCGAGGAGGTGAACCGCCTTGTGGTCGCCGGAATGCCTTTCCGCGACGCCTACAAGAAGGTCGGTCTCGACATCGAGAGCGGAAACTTCACCGCGCGCAAAACGGTGGAACACACCCACGAAGGCTCGATCGGCAATCTCTGCAACGACGCTCTACGCGCCCTGTTCGACAAGACGCTCGACTCGTTTGACTTCTCCACGCCCCACAAAGCGTTCGACGCCCTCCTGGGTCGATAAAGATGGTGTACGCCGCGTCCCTCGATGATCGATATAATATTACACTGTTTTAGCACGCGGTTATTTTAACGTGATTTATTTAACACGGTTGGAAACCGCGTCTCCTACTGTCCTCATGCAACGATACGCACGATTTATTACACGGTACACCCGATCCATCACACGATATGCGCCAACGGCAGTTGCCGCCATCATCTGTCTCACCGTCGCCAACGGCTGCCACGACACGGTCGACAGCGAGCGCATACCCTTTGCGCCGGTGCGCCTCGAACTGGCTCCACAGGGAACATGGGACATTTACGGTGTACATGGCTTCGGACAGGGACGCTACTTCGTGCGCACGGGCAACAGCGCGGATCAGCAACCTAAGAATTTTCCGTATACCGACCTGTCATACACGGGGTTCGGCAGCCTGCTCCTTGTGGCCGACCTCGACAATCTCCCCTTGGTATACGATCTCGCATGCCCGGTCGAGCGCAAACAGTCGGTACGCGTGGTCTACAATCCCGACACACAGCTCGCCACATGCCCCGAATGCAAGTCGCAATACAACGTCTGCGAGCACTCCGGCTCCCCCGTCTCCGGCCCCGCCCATCAGCGCAAATGGGGCCTCAAGCGCTACACCGCCCGCCCCTCCTCCCTCGGCGGCTACATCCTCGCCAACTGACCGCACTCCTCGCAATCAATCGAGAATCAATCAGCACAGAGACCACAGAGATCACAGAGGAAAATCTATTTTCTAAATACTGATTTATTTAAGTGGAATAGCTCAGGAATTAAACTCATTACTTTATGTAAAATATAATTCTGATAGCTATTGCAGTATATAATAATAATTCGTATTTTTGCAATTGACTCAATAAAACAAAGAGTTGTTTTATTGAATCAATGATTATACATTACGAAAGGTGTTATTGAAATTTTATCTTCAAATCTCGAACTTGGCGGTTTGATTTGTAGCGAAGATAGGATTAGCAATAGCACCTACATCGGTAGCTTATATCAGTCTTAAATAGACGTTATATAGCTTTATCGGTGTGGGGCTATTGCCTTATCTGCTACAATGGTACGCCAAGACCAGAGATTTAGATAGGGCAATATACATCCTCACACCTTTTTTATTTAACTTAAAATGTTTTATAGAGGATGAGGAACATAATCTAAACATGATTTCAGTTTTTAAATTTATTTATGGCCTATTCAATAATCCAGGTATTTTTTTTGAGATCCTTGGAAACATTGCTTTAGTACTATGCTTGGCAATCGGAATTGCGGCTTCCGAGGATGGAAGACCGATGTGGATATTAGGTATAATTGCAGCGATGTTTATCCCTCAATTATTTTTTGCGGTTTCTGTTATAGTCAAGGCTGCTGAAAAATATCTCAATAATTAGAAATTGTATTATTTATATGAATCTCTGTGCTCTCCGTGATCTCTGTGCGGGAATAATCAAGGGCCAGCGGATTTATTGACATTATTATATACAATTATATACAGAAAGCGCGGGCTGATATCGGTGGATATCGGCCCGCGCTGTATTGGGGGGATGTCGGTAGACTTCCGAGTTACTTCTGCCGTAGCGGCTCATGAACTTGTCGACGCGGCCTGCGGTGTCGACGAGCTTCTGCTTGCCGGTGAAGAAGGGGTGGGAGGAGCTGGTGATTTCCAGCTTGACCAGGGGATAGGTCACGCCATCTACCTCGATGGTCTCCTTGGAGGCCACGGTCGAACGGGTGATAAAGATCTCGTCGTTAGACATATCTTTGAACACTACTTCGCGGTAGTTGGAAGGATGGATGTCTGCTTTCATCGTGTTGTCTGTTTTGTTGTGTACATTATTAGTTACGCCGTCAAGCGCCGGGGCCGTCTCAATTGTGCCCCGATTCGTAATGGCGCGGCAAAGTTACGGATTAATATCCGGTCTGCCAAACTTTTTCGCCCTAAAATCCGATTATTCAAATTCCACGAGCGGCTGATCGGTCGATACGACCTGATCGGGGGCAACGAGTATGCGCTTTACGGTGCCGTCGATTTCTGAAGAAAGATCGTTTTCCATCTTCATCGCCTCGTAAACGAGCATAGTCTGGCCGAACTTCACCTTGTCGCCGGGCTTAACCTTGATCTCGACGATGCGTCCGCCCATGGGTGCATTGAGCGTCGGGCCGGTGACGGGTTCTACGGGAGCAGCAGCCTTCTCCTCGGCCTTGGGGGCAGGAGCGGCAGCGGCCTGAGTCTTTTCCCACTCCTCGGCGCGGCGCTTGCGGAGGAAGCCGTTTGCCACAGTAGGAAGCAGTTCGAGCAGCAGGTACTCCTCCTGATTGGAGGCGAGCTTTGCGCCGCCCATATCCTCAAGCACGGGATTCTCGGGCTTCTTGTACTTGGTCACGTCGTAAGGTGTTTCGACGGGAGTTCCCGCGATCTTCTCGCGGAAAGCAGGGTCGACGGCTACGGGAGTGTGGCCGTATTCGCCTTTCACGAGCGATATAAACTGGTTGGAGGGGTTGCTGTAGTCGGGGTTTCCCTTCTTGCGGTCGAGGGCCACGCTGACAGCCTGGCTGCCTACAATCTGGCTGGTCGGGGTAACGAGGGGCACGAGGCCGGCGTCGCGGCGCACCTTTGGGATCAGGCGCATGGCGTCGTCGAGCAGATCGCTTGCGCCGAGGGCCTTGAGCTGGGCCACCATGTTGGAGTACATGCCGCCGGGCACCTCAGCGTCCTTGACGAGGAGGTTGGGCTTGGGGAAGCCGAAGTAGTCCTCGATGGCGTGGCATGCGTCGAGCAGAGCGGCCTCGTCGTTGGCCTTGGCAGCCTCGATGGCGCGGTCGAAGAGGGCGTCGATCTCGGCGGGGAGCTTGTCGGTCAGCGGGTCGAATGCCTTAGGGAAATGGTCTTTGTTGAGGTCGAACGGAGCGAGCTGCTTGCGCACGTCGTAGAGCTCGTTGCGGATCTTGCCCACAGCCTCCATGTTAGCCTCAAGCTCGATGCCGAGCTTCTGGCAGAAGATATAGATAAGCTCGATGGCGGGAGCAGCCGAGCCTTCGCCGAACCACCAGATGTTGGTGTCGAGGATGTCGACTCCGTTGATGATAGCCACGAGCGACGAAGCCAGGCCGTAGCCGGGGGTACAGTGGGTGTGGAAGTCGACGGGCACGCTGACGGCAGCCTTCAGCTTGGGCATCAGCGAGGCGATGCGCGCGGGGTTCACGAGGCCGGCCATGTCCTTGAGGGTTATGATCTTGGCGCCGTAAGCCTCCATAGCCTTGGCTTTCGACACGAAGTAGTCGTCGGTAAATATCTTTTCGGGAGCGGCGGGTGCCTCGGCTTTCTTGCCGAAGAGGCGGGCGAAGAATCCGGGCTTCTCGGCGGGAGCTGCGGGCTCTTCCTTGGGATCGACGGTATAACATACGGCACCGTCGGCGATGCCGCCAAGCTCGTTGATCATGCGTATCGACTCCTTCACGTTGTCGAGGTCGTTGAGGGCGTCGAAGATACGCATTACGTTGAGGCCGTTCTTGATGGCCTCCTTATAGAAGCCTTCGAGCACGCTGTCGGGATAGGGCACGTAGCCGAAGAGGTTGCGTCCGCGCGAGAGTGCCGACAGGAGCGAATGGCCCTTCATGGCCTTAGAGCAGATACGGAGACGCTCCCAGGGCGATTCGTCGAGGTAGCGCATCACGGAATCGGGAACGGCACCGCCCCATACTTCCATGATGTAGAAATTGGCGCCCTCGTAAAGGGGGAGCAGACGGTCGATACACGACTGGGGCATGCGGGTCGCGAAGAGCGACTGCTGGCCGTCGCGCAGCGTGAGATCTCTGATTTTAAGCTTGCGATTTGCCATATTTTTAGGGTTTTATGAGTGAATCAGTAACTTTTGCGTAGAAGATCCCTATAAAATATCGCGAATGCGGTATACACGGAAACATCTGATTGACAACGAATTACAATTCACATCAGTTTAGACTGCAAAATTACTAAATTTTTAACGATATTTCCGACCTTTATTCTAAAAATCGCACTCGTGGTTTTTATTAGAGAATCTTGGTTTATAAAAATCACGCAGTCACCACGAATATAGGAGATGCGCTTTCCAAGCGCATTAAATTAAGAACATTGGAATGTGATATTATAATGAATTGGGGCGCGGGCATCTCTGTCGATGGCCGCGCCCCATTCTTTGGTTGCGAGTATTATATAAACCTATTGGTGTAGATATTGTATTACTTTACCAGTACCTTCTTGCCGCCAACGATATAGAGCCCCTTGGGCAGACCTTCGGTTGCCACAGCAGCCTCAACACCGCCGCGCACCTTGATACCGGTCAGGCTATATACGTCGACAACACCCTCGGCGTCAACGCCAACACCCTCGATTGCGGTAGTGCCATCGTCGGCTACGGCATACAGATGAGCGCCATTAGCCTTGGCTACAAATCCCTCATTGAGAACATTAAACTTCGATGCATCATTGCAGGAATCAACAATCTTGGTATTAACTTCAGAATTTAATTCGGGAGTGGTGCCTGCTTCTGTGTTAAGAAGTATACTGATTGGCTTTGTATTGGTAAGTTCTCCACTCTTACGAACAAACTGACGAACACCGTTGCTATTGGGATCCAGCTTAATTGTCAAGTCATTGTCACCTTCAAGATAGCACTGATCGCGACGAACCACTAAATGTCCTTTACCATCATCAAGGGCACAAGACTCATCGAATTTTACATTATTCATATGTACTTCTCCACGAACTGTATGAGCAAGTACTACGCCATTACCATTAACTGTATTCTTACAATTCTTAAATGTCACATTATTAAGGTATACAGCACTCTGAGATTCCAGAACATGTCCACGAGTTACAGCAGTACCATCAATCGTAAGATTCTCAACAGTCATTTTACAGCCTGTCTGGTTAAACAGGAAAGGAATGGTATTGGCTTTATCATTACAGAAAACAACTTCATTTCCGGTTTTACCCTTGAATGTAACTGTAAAATTTGAGGCACTCCCGATACGATTGTCAAGAGTAACATCCTCATTGAATATGATCACATACTCGCCCGGATTATCTTTGATTGCATTCCAGGCCTCAACCGGAGTATTGTATGTTTCGTCGGTAGTCTCATTGTAGACAGCAAGCTGCTGTGTAATAGCCTCATCCTTGTCGGTATCGCCATCATCGGCAACATTCTTGTCAGCATCAAGAGCTTCAAGAGAAGGATAAGTCTTGATCCAGTCAACAGTATAAGCATGCGGTTCCTCAGTATTATCGGAAACTTTGAAATTGATTTTATCAACATCAATATTTCCTTCCGTAGCAGTATACGTGTCATCTTTTGTCAAGTCGCAGTAATATATAGTATTGCCACCTTTTGTTGTAACACTTCCAGTCGGTTGATTATTCCATTTAGTATTATACCACCCAGTAGTTTTATTATGTATTTCAGTTGTGAGTTTGCCTTGAGGACGAGTACCGATAAACTTGATTGCAAGAATTTTATTCTCAGCGGCATTCAGAGTAGCAGCGCCATTAAACTGAAGGTCTGCACGGTACTTACCATCGGATTGCTGCGACATAACAACAGAAAGGTGACCGTTTTCTACTACTTGGGATGCGGGATTATGGCCTACTGCCCAACCTTGATTGTCGGTGCTGTTGAAAGTTACGTCGACTCCGGCAGTGGCTACGGAAGCGCCAAGGAGTGCGGAACAGATGAGAGTGTAAAACTTCTTCATAAGGTTATTGATTGAGTGATTGATTTTGATTGTTGCGTAATAGGGATTGGTTGTTGTTTGGTAAGTTGGATTCCATGGTTACAGACTCGTCTGCCTAAAATAAACTACATTTAATAATTCGCGGAACGAGGGGCGGATTCGTAATGCCGACGGAGTTATTTCAGGAGAAAAAGGATTGATTTCGGGAGAAATAAGGTTAAATTTAGTTAAACACACGATGTCGGCGATATTGCGAATATGAGTCCGCAGAGCAACCGCGATACCAATAAGGCCACACGAAAAGCACAGAGTTTTCAGAAAACCGCACGGAGACCACAGAGGCCACAGAGAATCTGACTGGGAGGGCGGCGCTTTAGGCCGCCACGAGCCGGGTAAAAGATGTGCCTTTCAGGAGCATTAGAAAACGCGCTTGGAAAGCGCGTCTCCTACAGACGTGGCGACAGGGCATGTTGCAGGGATATGTAAAGCGTGGCGCGGTGGCGGCCAAAGCATAGCGGGCTAAAGCGCCGCCCTCCCAGTCAGGTTTGACATATGGACATTCTCTAATCTCTGTGGCCTCTGTGATCTCTGTGCTTTTTTCTGAAATCTCTGTGGCCTCCCGTGTGGGCTAACGGCGGCGGAGTAGCCAGAAGAAGAGTGCGGCGAGGGCAGCGGCGCCGAAGGCGATGCGGCGCCAGAGGGTAGCGGAGCGCGAGGCGCGCGAATCGGCCGCGATGACCTCGACAGGCACCGTGACAGTGTCGGTACGGCACACGGTGAGCGTGTCGCGCCGACAGGCCGTGCGGTAGACGGTGCGCACGCGGGTATGGTAGACTGTATCGCCGCGCGGCTCCGTGACCACACTGTCGAGCACGATCAGAGTGTCGGCACGCTCGGTGGCCGCCCGGGTATCGGTAGTGGAAGTGGTGGTCGTGGGCACATAGAGGGTGCGGGTGCATCCTGCCCCTGCCGCGAGCATACATGCGGCTACGGCTATCGTGGGATAAAACGGTTTCATAAACTTCAATTATAATGATTAATGTGAGAGCGGCGGAGGAGGTAGGCACGGAAGGTGTCGAGCAGGTCGCGGAGAGCGAGAAGCTGGCCCTCCTGCTGGCTCTGATAGAGCGACGCGGAGGTGACACCCGAAGGGAGCTGTCCGCGCAGGGCGTCGCCCACACCGCTCACCTCGCGCATGAGGCGAAGCTGAGTGTCGAGCATCTGCTGGGTGCCCACGGTGTTTACCGCCGTCATCACCTGCTGCGGGCCGGGTACGCCCGGCTCGGGGCGGTAGACTACTATTCCGTCGGGCTCACGGAGCTTTTCGGCGACCATCGCCGCCGGCATCTGCGCCGAAAACTGGTTTTCGGGAAACAGCACCACGCCCTTGGCGGCCTGCGCGAGCATGCGGTCGTTGAGGGTCATGAGCCAATTGATGTTGTGCTGCTGGTCGATGATGTCCTCCACGAAAGAGTGTACCTCACCGTCGATCATCGGATAGAAGCACAGGGCATAGGGATGGCGGGGTGCGATTATCGTGTCGAGCACGCGGCCGTCGGTAGTCATGAAGCGGCACACCCAGCGTGCGTCGACACACAGGCGCCACTGCATCAGCGCTTCGCCCCGGCGCTCGCGCTTGCGGTTGGCGGCACGCAGACGCTTCTCGGCATCGGCAGCGACGAGTGTCAGGGAGCCGTCGGCAGGGTCGTGGACGCGCAACATGCGGCGGCACTCGCGGCTCCAGATCTCGAACACGCGCAGGGTGGCGGCGCGCGACGACGAGTCGAACGTCAGCGCATCGTCGGGACTCTCGCCCATGCGCGGGAGCTGGGCTTCGGGGGAAGCGTCGGCCGACAGGCGCCGGAACACCGACCGCAGCATCTGCATACGTCCGGCGTCGCCGTGGGAGAACCGCTCCACCAGCGCCGTGAGCGACAGGTCGTGGAGCTCGCCCATGAGTTCGGCGCCCCCGCCGTCGGCGGCTGTCAGCCGGTCGATGAAGAAGCGTGCGGGGCTTACCATGCGCGGTGCGGCCGAGGCGCCGATGCGCTGTATGGCGCATCCCGAGATGAGAAATTCCTGGAACGTCAGCGCGTCGGTGTCGATAGTGTCGGCGAGCGCGGAGCCTTTGGCAATGCTGTCGCGGAAGCACCCGGTGATGGTCTTTACGAGCTGACGGATGATGTTGTTGGTGACGGGCGAGTAGCCGTTGTCGACGAGATAGTCGCGCTCGGTGCGCACCACGCCGTTGTCGAGCAGGCACGGATCAAGCCACTGCCTGCCGAATGTGTAACGCTTGTAGCGGAGCCGCCGCGCACGCAATACCGCGCCCGACTCCCAGGCCGCTCTGGCCCTTGATAAAATCGTGTTATCCATAGTTTTATAAATTTGTTTTGATTAACGCGCACAGAGAGCACAGAGAACACAGAGTTTTATGTGTCCATCTGATTAACCCGCACAGAGAACACAGAGAGCACAGAGTTTTTTTAACAATGGCGCGACGCCATTGCCTCTTTGGAATATAAAGTACCATGGAGAAATATTTATCTCTGTGGCCTCTGTGATCTCCGTGCGGGTTTCTATCTGTAATTCATTTTTTTTGTAAGTTACATTAAATTTGAGTTTAATTTTTTGATTATATTTGCATGGTAACCATTCTCTTTCATCATGACGCGTGACCAACTGAATCAGCTCACCGAACAGGTAATTAATGCCGCCATTGAAGTACACCGGCATCTGGGCCCGGGACTTCTTGAACATTGTTATAGACAAGCGCTTGTGTCAGAACTACATCTGAGAGGCATATCCGCAGCTTCGGAAGTAGCAATTCCGTTTGTATACAAAGGAATAAAAATGGATACAGCTTTTCGTGCCGATATAATTGTGGAAGATGCATTAATTCTTGAACTTAAAGCTACCGAAATCGACAATCCATTATACGCACGACAGTTACTGACTTATCTGAAATTATCCGGAAAAGAAATCGGGTTGGTATTAAACTTCAATAAGCTCATGCTGAAAGAAGGCATTAAACGATTAGTTTTAGGTTAACCCGCACAGAGATCACAGAGAGCAAAGAGTTTTTTCACAATGGCGCGACGCCATTGCCTCTTTGGAATATAAAGTACCATGGAGAAATATTTATATCTGTGGGCTCTGTGATCTCTGTGCGGTTTCCATGAGACCTCTGTGGCCTCTGTTGATCAGAGGAGGAGTGGGATGGTGGAGAGGGCGAGGGAGTCGAGGCGGTAGAGGGCGAGGGAGTCGAGGCGGTAGAGGCCGGGGGTGTCGAGGACGACGAGGCAGGTGAGCGGGCGCAGGGGATTGGAGGTGGAGAGCAAAGCGTCGGCGGGAGCCGGGAGCATGCGCGGCGCGGGGGAGCAGACGCGGACGGTACGGCCCGACAGAATGGCCACCGGGGCACGGTGGTCGGAGCGCTGACGTCCGGAGAGCTGCAGGGAGGCCCCCGGCAGCGTGTCGTCGGGAATGATGAGCGCCGGAGAAGTCCAACCCGGCATGAGCAGACGCGTGAGGCGTATCGCCCCCTCGGGGAGCGTGAACCAGCCGGTGCCGTCGGGCAGGAGGCTCACCTCTACATCGGCGGCGATGTCGACCGGGGCAAGCTGCTCCACAGGCGCCGTGCGCAGAAGATTATCGTACCAGGCCTGCATGCGTGCGCGCAGATGAGCGTCGAGATCGATGCCGTCGCAACGGGTCACGGAGCAGCCGTCATTGACCGCCTCGGGAAACGCCCGCAGACGCCATTGGGCCATCATGTCATCGAAAGTAAGTGTGAGAGCTGACATAACATTGATTGAAATTAAAATTGAACAAGGGCAGTAGGGACTTGAGAGTTTATAGGGACTTTAAAGGAAATAGGGACTTTAGAGTCGGTAGGGTCATTAAGGTCGTTAGGGACTCTAAAGACTTTAAAGACTTTAACGACCCTAAAGACTCTCCGGACCCTACCGACCCTACCGGCCCTAAAGTCCCTATAAGCCCTGTAAGCCCTGCTTTAGCTTACGATTGCTTGGCGCCAACGAGGCGCATATGGGCCTCGGGATAGCGGAGCACCAGACATGAGGCCTCGGTGAGCACCACGGCGTCGGAGTTGCGCTGACCGCTCTTCTTGAGGTCGAGCTGCATGGCCGAGAAGGGGATGTGGGTGTACTTCTGGAGGTACTCCGGATCGATGATCAGGCCGTCGTTCTCATGGCCGCAGAGGTCGAACGTCTCGCTGTGAGCCACATAGAGCGTGCCGAAATTGGAAGATATCACCTTCAGATTCAGACCCCAGTGTACCTCGGTCTCCACCGCTCCAAGCTGCTTCACCGTGGCATCCTTGGCAGGGCTGACAAGCGTGCGCACACACTTCGAACCGCCTATGAGCACCTTGCGTGCCGACCCTCCGTGGCCCGTGAATGCCTGTCGGCACAGCTCCACAAACGTAGTGGCATCGAGCTGAGCGGGTAGCGCAAATTCACGCTTGGTCTGATTCCATATTCCCCCGGTGAAATAGATATTGCCGTCGGCGCCTGGGAGTTTCTTCTTCGAGCCGAACAGGAAATTGCGCTCCATGCCCATACGCATGTCGATTATAGCAGCTTCCTGCTGGTCGGTAAACGATACGTCGGCCTGCTTCAGACCGGCTGTCAGCACGGCACCCTGCTCAACCTGGGCCTTGAATATCTGACAGAAATTGTCATCGGCCTTAGGCACGAAAGTGGTCTGCGGGGTCTGCACGTCAAGCTCGGCCGCCGCACGCCCCATGCGCACTATCGACGAATCATCGGCGGCATCCCCGCCGGGGACAAAGTTGTCGTCGGGACCGACGTAGAGGGCGGTAAGATTCTTACCCTCGGTGCCTGTGATGTAGAACGTGTGGGCCACGCCACCGGCAAGAGTTCCGGTAAGAAGTACGGTGTCGGTCTTGGCAAACGCCTTGAGTTCCTGCTTGTTGGCAAGAGCGATAAGAAAACCTTCACCCTCGGCTGCGGATATAGAGGAGATTTTCGCCGCAGAGGGGCGCGAGTCCACCGAATAATACTTCACCTCCATCGAAGCCGACGAGCGGCTGCGCGCGGCACGCGAAATCTGGTCGACGGGCGTGGCCATGGGGCGGATTTTAAGGATACGGCGGTCGATGTCGGGGAGTACGAAACCGGTGTCAAACGATTCTACGGTTGCGGCGGTAAGGGGTCCGCCGGTCACATGAGTTGCATGTGTGGTTGTGATTGTTTCCATAATTGTAAATTAAGATTTGAAAAAATGATTAAAAGTGTGTGTTTTCCAAGTACCGGAAAAAAGATTAAGTTGTAAGATTGCAATACTCTCACGCGGATGCATGCAGCGAGGGGGATGGCTGTCAGTCCCAGACGGAGTAAGCGTCGGGCAGGAAGAACGGATCGGGGGTTACAGGAGCGCCGTGCTGCCCGGGTGGATAAGGCTCCTCGCCCGCATCGGGGCGGTGTAGCTCGGCTGTGGCCTTTTCATTGAGCCCCTTGAGGTAACCGCGCATAAATGCGCGCTCTACGGGATCGTGCTCGGGGTCAGCATGATTGCCGATATTCTCCGGAAGTTGCGTGGTTTCGGCACTCTCCTGCTGCTCTAAGTTTTCGGAGTGCTCCGAGCACTCTGCCACAGGTGATGAAGGTGGATTGGTGTTCATAGTAACATTAAAAATTAAGATAGTTAATAAATAGGTGTGATGTCAGATGCAGTGTGCTTTTCGACTTCTGACATTGCAAAGATATGGCGAGATTTTGAATTCTCCAAATATTTTGCCAATTATTTTACAATAAATTTTCTTGTTAAAATACAATACATTCATTTTTAGGATTTTACCACAAAAATTCTCAAAAAGCCAACCGGATAATAACGCGAATTCGCGGAAAAAAACTATCTTTGTGAAAACAACACTTAACAACCTACCGCCATGAACGTAGTAGACCGATTTCTGCAATACGTGAAGTTCGATACCCAGAGCGACGAACTCACCAACCTGTGGCCCTCGACTCCGGGCCAGATGATATTCGCCCAGCATCTTGAGCAGGAGCTTAACAAGATGGGCCTCAGCGACATATCGCTCGACGACAACGGATACCTGATGGCCACACTTCCGGCCAACACCGACAAGCCCATACCCACCGTAGGCTTCATCGCCCATCTCGACACGTCGCCCGACATGAGCGGCCGCCACGTGAGCCCGCGTATAATCGAAAACTACGACGGACAGCCCATCACTCTCAACGCCGAACAGGGCATCGTGCTCAGCCCCAGAGAATTCCCCGAGCTCGACCACTACAAGGGCCAGGCGCTCATCGTGACCGACGGCACCACACTGCTCGGAGCCGACGACAAGGCGGGCATCGCCGAGATAATCACCGCCGTGGCCTACCTGCAGGCACATCCTGAAATCAAGCACGGCAAGATACGCATTGCCTTCAACCCCGACGAGGAGATAGGCCAGGGCGCGCACAAATTCGACGTGGAGAAATTCAGCGCCGACTGGGCCTATACCATGGACGGCGGCGAGATCGGCGAACTGGAGTATGAGAACTTCAACGCAGCCGTGGCCAAGGTGACATTCACAGGCCGCAACGTGCACCCCGGATACGCCAAGCACAAGATGATCAACTCGCAGCGCATCGCCAACCAGTTCATGTCGATGCTGCCGCGCTGGGAGACACCCGAGCACACCGAGGGCTACGAAGGTTTCTACCACCTTATCGCCACCGAGGGCAATGTGGAGAAGACCACCATCACCTATATTATACGTGACCACGACCGCGACCGCTTCGAGCGCCGCAAGAAAGAGCTTGAGCATCTGGTGCGCAAGGTCAACAGCGAGTTCCCCAACTGCGCGTCGATCGAGATCAAGGATCAGTACTACAACATGCGCGAGAAGATCGAGCCGGTGAAGTATGTGGTCGACATCGCCGAAGAGGCCATGCGCAACGTGGGCGTCACCCCCGTAGTAGTGCCCATCCGCGGCGGAACAGACGGCGCCCAGCTGTCGTTCAAGGGCCTCCCCTGCCCCAACATCTTCGCCGGTGGCCTCAACTTCCATGGCCGCTACGAGTTCGTGCCCATCCCCTCGATGGAAAAAGCCACCGAAGTGATCGTGGAGATCGCCCGCCTCGTGGCCGAAAGATAAGGGCTATATGAAACCGCCGCTGATTGTCGTCACCGGGCCTACAGGGTCGGGCAAGACAGCTTTGGCCATCGCGCTGGCGCGCGAACTGCACTGCGACATCATCTCGGCCGACTCGCGCCAGCTGTTCCGCGACATACCCATAGGCACCGCGGCGCCGACTCCCGAGGAGCTGGCAGCCGCGCGCCATCATTTCACGGGCATCCTCGGCCTCGACGAATACTACAGCGCCGCACGCTTCGAGGAGGAGGTTATGGCGCTCCTGCCGAAACTGTTGGAAAGGGACGGATGCGCGGTAATGTGCGGCGGATCAATGATGTATGTCGACGCCGTATGCCGCGGTATCGACGAGCTGCCCACCGTGTCGGCAGAAGTGCGAGCCGATGTGCTCGCACTCTATGAGCGCGAGGGGCTTGAAGGGCTGCGCGCCATGCTGCGCAACCTCGACCCCGACTATCTGGCAGGCGCCGACGCATTCAATCCCCGGCGCCTCATCCATGCCATAGAGATAAGCATCGAGGCCGGTGTCCCCTACTCGTCGCTGAGAGTCGGTGCCGTGAAGGAGCGCCCTTTCAGCGTGGTGAAAATGATGATCGACCATCCGCGCGAACAGCTTTTCGACCGCATAAACCGCCGCGTGGACCGCATGATGGCCGACGGACTGCTCGACGAGGCGCGCAGGGTGTATCCGTTGCGACAGCTCAACTCGCTCAACACGGTAGGATTCAAGGAGATGTTCGCCTATCTCGACGGCGAGATGGACTACGACACCGCAGTAGCGCGCATAGGCAAAAACACTCGGGTGTATGCCAAAAAACAGCTTACCTGGCTCAAACGCGACCCCGACGTGGTACGCCTCGATCCGTCCCGTCCGCTGCTTCCGCAGGCCCTTGAGGCAATCGGCGGCATGCCGCGCAAGGAGAAGAAACAATGACACAACTTTTCAGCACTGACTGAAAACTTTGACATAGAATATTTGGATGTGTTGATAAATTTATGCAATTTTGCGTAACAGATTTCCATACACTTCCATTCATACGGAAATAACTGATAACTAATCAAGTATAAACTATCACATCATGAGCAAGAAATTCATCTGCACCGTTTGTGGCTACGTACACGAAGGTGACGAGGCTCCCGAAAAGTGCCCCCAGTGCGGTGCTCCCCGTTTGTAACCGAACACGTGATCGGCGTTGCCAAAGATACCGACGACCAGATGCGCGCCGACCTCAACGCCCACTTCATGGGTGAGTGCACCGAGGTAGGAATGTATCTCGCCATGTCGCGCCAGGCCGACCGCGAGGGCTATCCCGAAGTAGCCGAGGCCTTCAAGCGCTACGCATTCGAGGAGGCCGAGCACGCCTCAAAGTTCGCCGAACTCCTCGGCGAGATGGTATGGGACACCAAGACCAACCTCGAGAAGCGCATGGCTGCCGAAGCCGGTGCCAACGCCGACAAGATGCGCATCGCCAAGCGCGCCAAGGAACTGAACCTCGACGCCATCCACGATACCGTACACGAAATGGCCAAGGACGAGGCACGCCACGGACAGGGCTTCGAGGGTCTCTATAACCGCTTCTTCAAGAAGTAATTCCCCCAAAACAATAAGGTCATTAGGGTCGTTAAGGTTGTTAAAGTCCTTAACGACCCTAATCTCTTTTATGCCCTACCGACCCTAAACTCCCCTAAAATCCTTAAAGTCTCTAAAGCCCCCTAATGACCCTAATGTCCTTAAAGCCCTTAAAGTTCCTAAAGCCTAAGGCCGCTTGCCGGGCCTATAGCCGGACGGGGGTATGCTGCTGCTGCCCCTTGCCGACACTGAACGGCCCCCACTCTATCGCTCTTTTTGGGCAGCGGTGATAGCAGGCCAGGCACATCGTGCAGTCATTACCCCACTTCGGGGCGCCGTCAGCAACGGTGATATTCCCCATCGGGCACACTGCCGCACATGTGCCGCAGCCATTGCAGAGGGTGCGGTCGACACGGAATCCACGGGGCGACATGAGAAACGCATTGAACAGCGGGCGCAGAATGTAGCTCTTCACCCCGGGCATGGCTCCGGGAACCACGTTGCGCATGCCGTCGGCGCGGTTGTCGGCGATGCGCGATGCTATAGAGGCGATGGCGGCTCCAGCGTTAGCGAGCTTTTCGGCTGCCACTGCGGCAGGATCGGTGTCGAATCCAAGCAGACACACGTAGGTGTTGGGCATCGTTACCGAGAACATGCCGCCTACCCTCCAGCCGCGGGCGCGTATCATCTTGGCCCACAGTCGGTCGGTGCGTCCGATATCGTCGCCGCAGGTGGCCATCATATGGTGTACGGAGCCCTCTCCGGCGCCGGGAACGGCCGAAGCAAGGCTCGCGATGAACTCTGCGACCACACACGGCACACCCCACGCATGCACCGGAAACACCCATACATTCGGCTCGTCGCCCCGTGGCGCAGGAGCCTCAGCGGCGCCGTCGAGCGCCTGACGGGTTATGCTGCACACATCCTGACCGAGCGCCCGGGCAAGCGCTTCGGCGGCGGCACGCGAGTTGCCCTGTCCTGAAAAACAGTAAACCATTGTCAGCGGATAGTCACCTGGGTGGCTCCGAAGCCGTACTCCCGAAATGAGGCGTCCTGCACATCGCACGTTTTGTACTTATAGTTCAGCTCTTTAAGTATAGCCTTGCGGAGCACTCCCTCGCCCTTGCCGTGGATAAACACGATCTTGCGCCCTTTGTCGGCGCGGTTCTCTTCCATCACGCGGTTGAACTCGCGGAGCTGCACCTGAAGCATATCGGCATTGTCGAGTCCGGCGGTGGTGTCGAGCAGCTCCGAGATGTGGAGGTCGACCACAAGCGGCTCGTTGGCGGCGGGACGGATGTCGCGGCGGCTCACACGGCGCGCCTGCGGCTGCTCGTCGGCACGGCGCGTTGAGCGCATGGCATCCTCCAGGCGTCCGGAGTCGATGGCTATCGGTCGCTGGGGCACATCGTTGCGGATGATGTCGATAGCGATCACAGGGGTGTCGAAGTATACGTTGTCGCGGAAACAGTGGAGCTTGAAAAATTTCGTGGTGTCGATAGCATACTCCACGGCAACAGGCGATTTCAGGCGGAACTCGCGGCCCGTTTTATAGGCGACGTACTGCACGCTCACGCGGTCCATAGCCACAAGGTCGTCGCGGGTGATGTGCTGCACGGGCACCTGCATGTGGGGCTCGACAGGCTCGGCGAAACGGAGAGTCCACCCCTTGTCGCTGTCGGCGCGCGTGAGATAGGTGAGGAAAAGCGTGTAGTTGGAGTCGTTGACGATATATGCGTCGTATTCGGTGGTGTTGAGATGCTTTGGTTCCTCGGCCTCGAAGGCGAGCACTATGTTGAGCTTCTCGCCCTCGGGTGTATCGTCGGGGTCGGGAGCGGCCTCAGGCTTCG
>JAHZGZ010000177.1:24909-25301 GCA_019420545.1 Bacteroidales bacterium
CCGGCTTCGGGAGCCACGTTTTTGGCCGTCGGGTCATAGACGGGCTTCTCCTTCGAGGGTGCTTTCTCCTTCTTCCCTTTCAGCTCCTTCTCCCACCAGCGGTCGCCACTGCCCGAGGGGGCCGACGACGCACCCTTGGCGGCGCGCGGTGCCGGGGAGGCAGCCTGCGCGGGGGCCACCACCACGCATTCGCGCAGCAGCACGGGGGTCTCAAATCCGTCCTCATCGACATAGGCCATCTGCCCGTCGATCCTTACTATGCGGCCGCCACCCACTGAATTGAGGTAGCGCACCATATCTCCTATCTGTGCCATATATAAGTCTGAATTTTAAAGCATTTTAACTAAACCTGTCGCCAATTAAGATCGGAAGAGCGTCGTGTAGGGAAAGAG
>JAHZGZ010000178.1:0-1388 GCA_019420545.1 Bacteroidales bacterium
GCTTTCTGGGCGCGCGGGCGTTTCTGCCATGTGCCGGGCTGTACACGTTCGGAGGAGGACATGTCGTCGAAGAATATGCGTGTCATTTCGGCGTTGATTTCCTTGGAATAGATCATTACGTTGCTCTCGAAATTATGCTCGAAGCTGCGGAAATCGAAGTTGGCCGATCCTACCGACACAAACTCGTCGTCGACAATCACCGTCTTGGCATGGAGCATTCCGGCGGTGTAAAGGTAAACTTTCACGCCGGCGCGCAGGCATTCCTGAATGTAGGAAAACGATGCATAGGTCAGCACTGTAGAGTCGCTGCGTGCCGGTATCATGATGCGCACGTCGACACGGGCGAGTGCCACGGCTTGAAGAGCGCGCAGCAGGGAGTCGGTGGGCAGAAAATACGGGGTCTGTATATATACGCGCTGGCGGGCGTTGGCTATGGCTTTATGGAAGAGCATCGCGATATTGCTCCAGTGGCTCGTCGGCCCAGAGGTGAGCAGCTGTATGCCTGCGCCGCCCGGGTACTCATGGCGGGTGGCGGGCGTGTCGAGGATGAGCGGCTGTCCCATGAACGACCAGTCGACGGCGACGGCATACTGGAGGGCGCCTACGGCCGGGCCTTCGACGCGCAGATGTGTGTCGCGCCATACCCCCGTTCCGGTGCCGTCGACATAGCGGTCGGCGATGTTCATTCCGCCCACATATCCTACGCGGCCGTCGATCACGGCGAGCTTGCGGTGGTTTCGCCAGTTGCCGCGTGTGGCGAAATGCGGGAATGTCACCCGGAAGAAGGGATGCACCTCTATGCCCGCTTCCTGCATCTGTCGGAAGAATCTGTTGGGCGTGTTGAGCGATCCGATATGGTCGTAGATGAGGCGTATCTTTACGCCTTCGCGAGCTTTGCGCATGAGCGCTTCGGCCACTGCCGTGCCGATTTTGTCGTCGCGCACTATGTAATATTCCATCAGCACGTAGTCGCGGGCCGACTGTATGTCGGCGAGCATGGCGTCGAATTTAGTGCGTCCGTCGGTATAGATGTCGATCTTGTTGGCCGGATAATATATCGCTCCCTGCAATGTCTGCGCCATGCGTATCTGCTGGTGGCTTTCGGAAGAGAGGGGGAGTGCCGGTATATCGACCGCAGGATACGACTCCTGGCGCCGCAGGCGTCGCCGGTTGCGGCGCGTGATCATGCGGGTATTTTTAAGCGACCGGCCGAAAAATATGTAAAGCACCACTCCGAATACGGGTACCATAAGCAGCACCGTAATCCAGGCGAGTGATTTCACCGGATTGCGGTTTTCCGACAGCACGACGGCGACGAGGCTGACGATAGTGCCGACATAGGCTGCGAGAAGTACAATATAGTACCAGGCCATGGATTAGAACGGATT
>JAHZGZ010000178.1:1398-25807 GCA_019420545.1 Bacteroidales bacterium
ATGCCCTTTATATACATTATGTCGTGGATCTGATATGCTTATCAGGCCTCTACGGTTTCTGCTACTACCTCGAAGGGGATCTCCACGCTTACTTCCTTGTGGAGCTTCACGGTGCAGGTGTACTTTCCGAGAGTCTTTACGGCGTCTTTTACGACGATGAGCTTGCGGTCAACATCGTGTCCGAGTTTTGCGAGAGCCTCGGCGATCTGGAGGGCGCCTACCGAGCCGTAGATGGTGTCGTTGGCACCGGTCTTGGCTGCGATGGTGAGGAGTTCTACGCCCTGAAGTGCAGTTGCGAGAGCTTCTGCGTCGGCCTTGATCTTGGCGATCTTGTGGGCACGCTGGCGCTGGTTCTCGGCGAGAACCTTGAGGGCGCTTTCAGTGGCGATGACAGCCTTGCCCTGGGGAATGAGGTAATTGCGGCCGTAACCGGACTTTACTTCTACGACATCATCCTTGTATCCAAGGTTAGCGATGTCTTCTTTTAATATGATCTTCATATGTGATATTGCTACTTGGGGTGAGGATTATTTCATCAGGTCGGTCACGTAGGGGAGCAGTGCCAGATGGCGGGCACGCTTAACGGCCTGAGCCACGCGACGCTGGAACTTGAGCGAAGTACCGGTGATACGGCGGGGAAGGAGCTTGCCCTGCTCGTTGAGGAACTTCTTGAGGAATTCGGGATCCTTGTAGTCAATATACTTGATGCCGCTGCGCTTGAAACGGCAATATTTTTTCTTCTTTACGTCTACCGACAGGGGAGTGAGGTAGCGGATTTCTGATTGTGCTTGTGCCATTGTTTAGTCCTCCTTTGCTTCTACGGTTTCTGTTGCGTTGGTCTTGGCGCGGAGCGAACGACGCTTTGCGGCGTACTCTGCTGCATACTTGTCGAGACGGAATGTGAGCCAGCGGAGCATGCGCTCGTCGCGACGGAACTGAGTCTCGAGCTTCTTGATCGTTGTAGGATCGGCGTCGAACTCGATGAGGGTGTAGAAGCCGGTCGACTTCTTCTGGATGGGGTAGGCGAGTTTGCGCAGGCCCCAGTTCTCTTCGTTGACAATGGTACCGTTGGCGCTTGTGATCACGTCCTTTACCTTGTCTACCGCTTCCTTCATCTGAGCATCAGACAAAACGGGAGTTAAAATGAAAACGGTTTCGTAATGATTCATGATTGAACTGTGAATTATTAAATAATGTGTCGAAAAACGACCGCAAAGGTATGGAAAATTTCTTATCCCCGCAAACATCAGCCGCAAAACTTTTTGTCCGTGACGGAATTATCGTGTTTATCTCGCTTTCGCGGCATTTCGTCAATTGCTTGTGCTGACAATTCGGATTTATGGCTCCCTCTTTGTCGGTATAGGTGCGGTATGTTGGAGGAGTATAAAAATAATGACGGTTGTATGTGATTGAAATATAACTATTTGCTATTGTGTATCCATGCGGAATTTCGACGTTGCGGGAAAACTATTTGGAAATTCGGGCCGTTAAAAGAGCAAAGTTTTTACAAAATATGGAAATGATAAAATTATTGCCGTTGTGTGTGGCTATGGCTGCTACGGCAAATTGTGCGAATGCTGATAACAGTCTGAGATTTGATCCCGATAATTATACCCGGGCATCCCTGACGATGCCCGATGGCACTGATGTGTCATACAAGGCCTACGAAGGATTGTATTATGTTGCAAATGTGGAGGATTCTGCATATCAGACGCTCAACATCTATATCCCCGACCGCATGGCCGCGCTGCCGCGCGTGCCGATACTGTTGCGTACCTATGTCGGTGGCTATGCCGCGTCCGCAGCCAAATCTCCGTCGGCGACTGATGCCACAGGGCGTGCGCTCAAGGAGGGGTATGTGGTATGTATACCCGGATCAAGGGGTAGCAGTTCCACTATCGACAGGGATGGCAAGACTATTGTCACCGGCACCGCTCCCAACGGGTTGCTCGACCTCAAAGCCGCCGTGCGATATCTACGCTATAATGACGCTCTTATCCCCGGCAACTCAGAGCTGATATTCACCGACGGTACCAGTGCCGGAGGTGCCATGTCGGCGCTGCTTGGCGCTACTGCCAACGCACCTCAGTATGTGCCTTACCTTCGGGAGATGGGCGCAGCCGACGCTCCCGACAATGTGTATGCCTCGATCTGTTATTGTCCGATCACAGATCTTGACCATGCCGACATGGAATACGAATGGCTATACAGCTGTACGAACACCGGCGTAAGGCATCTCGACTCAGCGCAGATAAAGATTTCCGACGCTCTCGCCGCAGAATGTCCGGCTTATCTCGAGTCGCTTGGGCTAAAAGAACCCGACGGTACTCCGCTTACCGCCGACAACTACCGCGACTATATAAAGAAATTTTTGATCGCGTCGGCACACAAGGCTCTGGAGGAGGGTGCCGAGATACCCGACGCCCGCTTTGTCGGGTTCTGCGGCGGCTCCCGGTGGCGACGGAAGGCTCAGCCCCTCGTTCGGCCCCGGCAATATGCCCAGATTCAATATGACCACAGATTTTGTGGCAGATGTCGATCTTGACAAATATCTTTCATATGTCGCCACGGTTACTCCTCTGAAGACACCTCCGGCATTCGACCAGTGGGGAGTACTTATCGACACGCCTACCCCTGAAAACAAGGTATTCGGCTCGCCCGATGGTACTCCTGCCAATTTCACCGATTTCAGTCTGCGCCACCGTCTGCATGACCCCTCGGCCAAGCTCTCGGATGAGATGGAGCTTCGTGTAAGAATAATGAATCCGATGTATTTCATTGAGTCCAACAGCGGAAATGTGGCGCCGCACTGGTTTATCCGTCATGGCGCGAAAGACCGCGATACATCTTTTCTCGTTCCTATCAATCTTGCTACTCGTCTGACTAACGCCGGTTATGACGTCGATTTCGCCCTGCCATGGAACCGTCCTCACTCGGGCGACTACAATCTTGACGACCTCTTCGGCTGGATAGCCCGTACTCTCCCTTCGGAATGACGGCTCGGGCGGCATTACGTGCGAGTGATCATGTATAGACGAAATTTTGTAATTTTGTAGCGGAATAATTATGCTGAAATATGTCATTACTTGATACATTGCTTGCGCGTACGCTTGCCGACGGCGTGGGGATTACTGTCGATGAGGCAGTTGCCCTTAACGACCGATACAGCGCCGACGAGCTCGCCGATGCCGCCGACAAGGTGCGCCGCCGCTGGCATACCGACGAGATAGACACATGCTCGATTGTCAATGCACGTTCCGGCCGATGCTCGGAGGACTGTAAATGGTGCGCCCAGTCGCGGCATTACCATACCGGAGTGAACGAATATGAGATAATCTCGGAAGAAAAGGCCCTGGAGGCCGCGCGTATGAATACCCGTCATGGCATCCGTCGATTTTCGCTCGTGACTTCAGGCCGCAAGGTCGCTCCTGCCGACATCGATAGTTTCTGCCGCATCTACCGCACGATCGGCCGCGAGACTACGCTTTATCTCTGCGCGTCGATGGGGCTGCTTGGCCTCGATGAACTCAAGCGACTGAAAGAGGCGGGCGTCAGGCGCTACCACTGCAATCTGGAGACCTCCTCGTCGTTTTTCCCCACGCTATGCACCACCCACACTCATGCCGACAAACTGCGCACTATAGCGCTTGCACGGAGTATCGGTATGGACGTGTGTTGCGGCGGTATAATCGGTATGGGCGAGAACATGCGCCAGCGCCTGGAACTTGCCGCCGAGGCACGCGACGCTGGAGCTGTGTCCATACCTATTAATATATTGAATCCGATTCCAGGCACTCCGCTTGAATCCACACCGCTGATTTCCGAAGATGAGATCGTGCGCTCCGCGGCACTGTTCCGCCTGATTGCCCCGAAGTGTACCCTGCGCTTCGCCGGTGGACGTATGCGCCTGAGTCAGGCTGCCATGCGAAGCATGCTCCTCGGTGGTGTCAACGGTGTGCTCATGGGCGACATGCTCACTACCGTAGGCAATACCGTCGACGACGACAAGCGTCTTTTTGCCGAAACAGGCTATCGCGAGACTCCTCTTGGGGAATGATTTACGTAATTTTAACTTTAAAAAAATTATAAAAGGGAGTTTTTGCGTAAATTTGCAGTCGAATTCCTATCCGCGCGCCGGGATGTGTCGGCGCGACAGACTCTCCCGGACGAAAATCCCCGCCAAGTGGAAGAAACACAGAAGAAACCGAATACCTTGCGCCGGAGCATAAGCTTCATGAAGCGCCACCCGATATTGTATAATTTCCTGCTGATGGTGCTTGTCGGCTGCGGTGTCGTATGGATGGCACTGATAGGCCTCGACATATGGACTGATCACGGCTCTTATGAAGTGGTGCCCGATATGAAAGGGCTTTCCTATGAACAGGCCGTGAAGGCACTTGAAAGCGTAGGCCTGAAGCCTGAACTTTCCGATTCGATCTACGACCAGACCACTGCGCCCGGCACAGTCCTTGAGCAGTCGCCGCGCGCACGTACCAAGGTAAAACCCCACCGTACGGTCTATCTTACCATTACCGCGTTTTCTCCCAAGATGATATCTCTCCCGGCCGTTACCGACATGTCGCTGCGTCAGGCCCGCTCTACTTTGGAAGGGCTGGGCATCCGCAACGTCCGTGAGGTTACCGTGCCGAGCGAATACAAGGATCTTGTGCTCGGCGTCAAGTTCAACGGTGTCACCGTTCAGCCCGGTGCGCGCATCCCGACTTCCGCAACGATCACCCTCGAGGTGGGAGAAGGGCTGAGCCTTGATGTCGACAGTGTGGAGACAGCCGAGGCCATTGAGAGCGACCGTGAGGCTACCACCCTTAATCTCGAATAGTTTCCGCCAACTGTGCTGATCGGTCTTTACGACGCATTTATCCATAAATTTCCCCTATGATTGCCCCTGAAGATATAGAAAACCGCCTTTCGGAATCAGACCTCGATGAGGTTGACCGCGAGGAGCAGGCTGTCGACGATGACGACGACGGCGCGGGGCTTTACGAGCATTTCCGTTTCGTGGCCGACAAGGGGCAGGAGCTGCTTCGTGTCGACAAGTTTCTGGTAGCACGTCTCCAGAAATCGTCGCGCAACCGGGTGCAGCAGGCCGCCGACGCCGGATGTATACTTGTCAACGGCAAGGCGGTGAAGAGCAATTACAGGGTGAAACCTTTCGACGTGGTGCAGGTGGTGATGGACCGTCCGCGCTATGAATTCGAGATTATAGCCGAGGATATACCTCTTGATATAGTATATGAGGATGCCGATGTTCTGGTGGTCAACAAGCCTGCCGGACTTGTCGTGCATCCGGGCCACGGAAACTACAGGGGGACGCTCGTCAACGCGCTTGCCTGGCATTTCCGCAACAATCCCGACTACGATGTTAACGATCCGCGCATGGGACTGGTACACCGTATCGACAAGGATACATCGGGCCTTCTGGTGGTGGCCAAGACGCCCGATGCCAAGACGGCCCTCGGGCGCCAGTTCTTCGAGAAGACCACCAAGCGCGAGTATGTCGCCGTAGTGTGGGGACGTCCCGACCCCGCCGACGGACGTATCGAGGGCAATATCGGACGCAATCCCAAGGATCGGCTCCAGATGGCCGTTTTCCCCGAGGGCGATCAGGGGAAACATGCCGTCACGCACTACTTCACCCAGCAGACACTCGCCTATGTGAGTGTGGTGAAATGTGTGCTTGAGACTGGCCGTACCCATCAGATACGTGTCCACATGAAGCATATCGGCCATCCGCTTTTCAACGATGCCCGGTATGGCGGCGATGTTACCCTACGCGGAGTGGGTAGCGGCAGTTACCGCCAGTTTGTGGCTCATTGCCGCGAGATATGCCCGCGCCAGGCTCTGCATGCCCGCACGCTCGGGTTTGTGCATCCGCGCACCGGGCAGGAAATGTTTTTTACGGCCCCGCTGCCCGACGACATGCAGGCGCTCATCGCACGTTGGACAGCGTATGCCGAGGGACTGAGTGTTTAATCCGCTAAATAAAGTTTAGATATAAGCGCTCGAAATCAAATAGTAAACGAAATTTGTTATCATAGAACATCATAACTTTTCAGTATAATAAGATTATGGCAGATGAATTGACAATGGATGCCCCGCAGTTTGACGAAATTGCTCCGTACTCCGACGATATATTCCATGAGAAAATGGCTGAGTTGGTGAAGGAACCGGGCTTTGAGCATGCTGTGAAGTGGGTGTTGCCTGAAATAGATTTCAGTGATTTCTGCAACGAACTGCTTCAGGTAAAAGACAAAGACACGTTCCAGCGAAAGATTATGTGGCCGTTTCTCGAGATGCTTGCCTCGAAGACGACTTCGGGCATCACTGTCTCGGGTCTTGATAAGATCGATCCGAAGAAGGCCTATACATTCATTACCAACCATCGCGACATCGTACTCGACACCTCGTTCCTCAACCTTTGCTTCCTCCGGGCCGGTTACCCGACTACTGAAGTGGCGATAGGCGACAATCTCCTTGTATTCGCTTGGATCAACGATCTGGTGCGCCTTAACAAGAGTTTTATTGTAAAGCGCGATCTTCCGCGTGTAAAGGCTCTGGAGGCCGCCCAGCAGCTTTCGGCATACATACATTATGCAATCACCCGGAAGAACCAGTCGGTGTGGATCGCCGAGCGCCAGGGGCGTAGCAAGGACTCGAGCGATATGGCACAGGACAGTCTGATAAAGATGCTCGGCCTTGCCGGAGACAGCGACTTCGTGGGAAATCTGGAGGAGGGGAACCTGCTCCCGGTAAGCATCTCCTACGAGTACGACCCCAACGACTACCTCAAGGCCCGCGAGTTCCTGCTCCGCCGCAACGATCCGGAGTTCAAAAAGACACAGCGCGACGATCTCTTCGCTATGGAAACCGGCCTGCTGCAGCCCAAGGGACGCGTGCATTTCGAAGTGGGCAATCCTGTCAATACCGAGCTTGCCGGGATGGATCGCTCGCAGGACAAGAATGTGACCGCGCGCGATGTATGCCGCCTTATCGACTGCGATATCCACTCCGGTTACAAGATTTTCCCGATCAACTATATTGCGTTCGACCAGCTATACGGCACAAGCCAGTGGGCCGACAAATATACCGAGCAGGAAGTGATCGACTTCAACAAATATCTTCAGGCCCAGATACAGAAAGTAGATGTGCCCGATCTGTCGGAGGATGATACACGTTTCCTCTATGAGATGATGCTGACAATGTATGCCAATCCGTTGAAGAACAGTATTATCGCTAACGATGTCTGTCTTGATGCGGAGACTGAGCTTATCTGATCCCGTATAATATATTCCTGCGATGCGACTCCCGATACTCCCGATGATTCTGCTTATAGCCTTCAACATTCTTGTCGACGGTTATATTTGGGCGGTATTGCGTCGTGCCGCATGTAGGAAATGGGTGCTCCGCACTCATGTCGTGCTCTCGATGCTCCTTATAGTGTATGCGGTTGTCATAGTGGCTCTCCCGCGCCGGCGCGGGGGTGACGCTCTGCTGCTGGCCGACATGTGGATGCTTTACAGCTATTTTACCGTATATGTGCCCAAACTGGTGTTTGTGGTGGTCAGCCTGTTTGCCATGTTGCCGCGGCTGTGGCACCGGAGTATCTCCCGTCCGGTTTTGTGGGCCGGTGGAGTTGCTGCTTTGGTCACATGCGGAGTGATGTGGTGGGGAGCGCTTGTCAACCGTGTCACATGTGAGGTAAAGGAGGTGGAATTGTATTTCGACGATCTGCCACCGGCTTTCGACGGCTACCGGATCGCACAGTTCTCCGATTTCCATGTAGGCACCTATGGTACCGATACCACGTTTGTGGCCGAAGTGGTCGACAGCATAAATGCGCTGCATCCCGATGTGATATTCTTTACCGGTGATATAGTCAACCGGCGTACCGACGAACTGCCTCCGTTTGTGGAGCCTTTAAGTCGGCTCATGGCCCCGGATGGCGTGATTTCCATTATGGGCAATCACGATTATGGCGATTACAGCGAGTGGCCTTCTACGGATGCAAAGTCCGATAATCTCTCGCGTATGCATGCCCTTCACAAAGAGATGGGATGGAAACTCCTCCTCAACTCTACTGCAATGATTTATAAAGGCACTGACTCGGTGGCTGTTGTCGGCGTGGAAAACTGGGGTGATCCCCCTTTTACCGTCTACGGCGATCTAAACAGGGCATATCCGGCAGTCGGCGACTCGATATTCAAGATACTTCTCACACACAATCCTGCCCATTGGGTTGAGGAAGTGGCCCGACAGGATTCTGTGAACATACCCCTGTCGCTTTCAGGTCATACCCACGCCATGCAGATCGAGATTGCCGGATGGTCTCCCGCCGAATTCCGTTATCCCACCTGGGGAGGTCTCTATGCCGATCCCGACGGCAGCCACAGGCTCTATGTCAACATCGGTCTGGGGGCCGTGGCGCTGCCTATGCGTATCGGAGCCACTCCGGAAATCACACTGATTACGTTGCGCCGGGGACAGCCTTCGGCGTCATCACCATCGCAGACAATATAATTCATTACATATAGCATCTTATTCTCAGACTCTTACATAATCGATGAACAGCGAGTTTGTATCAATAATTGCCGAGGAGCTCAGCATCCCGCGCAAGGCGGTGAACGCCACCGTAAAATTGCTCGATGACGGAGCTACTATCCCGTTTATAAGCCGTTACCGCAAGGAGGCGACCGGAGCTCTCGACGAGAATGCCATACATAATATTGAGCGACGCTATAGGGCTCTTGAGGCGCTTGACAAGCGCAAGGAGACTATTCTGGCGTCGATGGACGAACAGGGAAAACTTACAGCGGAGCTTCGCAAACGCATAGAGGAGACGCGCGACGCGGCTACTCTTGAGGATATCTACATGCCTTTCCGACCAAAACGCCGCACCCGTGCCATGATAGCCATGGAGAAAGGGCTTGAACCGTTGGCACGGATGATCATGGCCCAGAATCTCGATTCGCTCGACAAGGCCGTGAAGAAATTCATCAAGGGTGAGGTCGCTGATGCCGACGCTGCCATAAGCGGCGCTTCCGACATTATCGCCGAGTGGATCAGCGACAGCGAGAAAGCCCGCTCGATTGTGCGCGCACGCTATCTGCGCAATGCGGTCATTACGGTAAAGGTAATCCCCGGAAAGGAGGAGGAAGGCCGCACTTATGAGAATTATTTCGACTATACGTCGCCCCTGCGTATGTGCACATCCCACCGTCTGCTTGCCGTGTTGCGCGGACAGAAGGAGGAGGTGCTGAAAGTGAACGTATCGATCGACGACGACGAGATGATAGAGCGCCTTACCCGTATGTACCTCCGTTCGTCGGCATCGCCTGAGGTTGCGGCTGTTATCCGCTCTACTGTGCGCGACTCATATCGCCGCCTTATAAAGCCGTCGATAGAGACCGAGACTATGAATGCCGCCAAGGCCAAGGCCGACGATGGCGCGATAGCTATATTTGCCGACAATGTGCGCCAGATACTTATGGCATCGCCGCTTGTGGGCAAGAGGGTGCTCGCCGTGGATCCGGGGTTCAAGAACGGATGTAAGATCGCCGCTCTTGACGCTCAGGGCAATGTGCTCTGTACCGATCAGATATTTCCCAATGCTCCCGCCAACGATTTTCATGGCGCGGCGTTCAAAGTATGTTCTATTGTCGACCGTTTCGGCATCGACGCGATTGCCCTCGGCAACGGTACCGCCTCGCGCGAGACCGAGAATTTCCTCAATCAGCTGCGCTACCCGCGCCCCGTACGCATATATATAGTCAACGAGAGCGGTGCCTCGATCTACTCTACATCCGAAGTCGGCGTGCGTGAGTTCCCCGACCTGAAGGATCTTGACCGTGGCGCGATATCGCTCGGGCGCCGCCTGATCGACCCGATGGCCGAACTCGTGAAGATCGAGCCGTGTCATATCGGTGTGGGCCAGTATCAGCACGATGTTGATCAGGGCAAACTCCGCGAGGCGCTCGACTTTGCTGTAGGCAGCTGTGTGAACAGTGTCGGAGTAAATGTCAACACAGCATCGCGTGAATTGCTCAGCTACGTCAGCGGTATCGGTCCGTCGCTTGCCGCAAATATCGTAAGCTACCGCACCGAGAACGGCGACTTCACCTCGCGACGCGAGCTGCTTAATGTGTCGCGCATGGGTGAAAAGGCGTTCCAGCAGTGCGCCGGTTTCCTACGTATACCTGGAGCGCGCAATGTACTCGACAATACCGGCGTTCATCCCGAACGCTACGAGCTGGTTGAGGCAATCGCCTCGGACCGTGGCACCACCGTCGACGCTCTTGTGAAAGATCCCAAGGCATTGCAGAGCCTCGACCTTTCGCCATATGTGACTAAGGAGGTCGGCCTTCCCACACTTACCGATATCGTGATCGAGCTTGAGAAGCCGGGACGCGATCCGCGTGCCGTTGATGAGGAGCCTGTTGAGTTTGACTCTGGCATACATGATATCCGTGATCTTTGTCCGGGAATGGAGCTGCAGGGTGTGGTCAACAATATCACTGCCTTCGGATGCTTTGTCGATCTTGGTATTCATGAAAACGGACTTATCCACATCTCTCAGCTTGCCGACCGCTTTGTGTCGTCGCCCCTTGAGGTGGTGCAGATGAATCAGAAAGTGCGTGTGCGTGTGCTTGACGTCGATTATATGCGTGGCCGTATCGCCCTCACAATGAAAGATGTGTCGCAATTGCCGCAGGCATGAGAGTAACGTTGCCTGATTCGGTGTGTGTGGTTGGAGTCGGCTCCAACAGTCCCGACCGCAAGGCCCGTATCGACGAGGCTCTGCGATGGCTTGCACGCACGTTTGATCCGGCAATTTTCTCACCAGTATATTCAACTCCCGAATGGAGTGGGCGTTTTCCCGAGTATCTTAATGCCGTGGCCGTGCTGGGCGTGGCTCCGTATGTGGGCTTCGATGCCGTGAATGCCTCCCTCAAGCTTTATGAGCGCCGTTGCGGGCGTGTTCCCTCCGACAAGACAAGCGGTATTGTGCCTATTGATCTCGATATAGTGGTATGGCGTGGTGAGGTGTGTCGGGAGGTTGAGTTTACACGGCCTTATTTCTCACAGGGCTATGACCTGGTGGTTGAAAAAATGAAATATTCCTGAGATGAATCGCAAGGATTTTGAAATAATGGCTCCCGTGGGGAGTTATGAGTCGCTCCATGCGGCAATTGATGCCGGTGCCGATGCCGTGTATTTCGGCATTGCCGGTCTGAACATGCGTTCGCGCTCGTCGATCAACTTCACGCTCGACGATCTGCGCTCGATTGCCGCGCTGTGTGCCGACAATGGTGTGAAGACATACCTTACCGTAAACACTATCATATACGACTCGGATATCGAGAAGTGCCACGCCGTGATCGACGCCGCACGCGACGCCGGTATATCGGCTATCATTGCCAGCGACATCGCTGCTATAGTCTACGCCCGCTCGGTGGGTGTGGAGGTACACATATCCACTCAGTGCAACATCTCCAACACTGAGGCCGTGCGCTTCTACTCGCAGTGGGCCGATGTGGTTGTACTTGCGCGTGAGCTGAATATGGAGCAGGTGGCCGCGATCCACAAGGCTATTGTCGACGAGGATATCCGCGGCCCGAAAGGGGAGCTGGTGAAGATCGAGATGTTCTGCCATGGCGCGCTGTGCATGGCCGTAAGCGGTAAGTGCTATCTGAGCCTTCACGAGATGAACTCAAGCGCCAACCGGGGGGCATGCACGCAGATATGTCGCCGCGGATACACCGTGCGCGACCGTGAGACCGGCGATGAGCTTGAGGTCGACAACAAGTATATCATGTCGCCCAAGGATCTCAAGACGATACATTTCCTCAACAAGATGATCGACGCCGGAGTGAGCGTGTTCAAGATCGAGGGGCGTGCGCGCGGGCCCGAGTATGTTAAGATCGCCGTGGAGTGTTACGATGAGGCGTTGAGGGCTATTGCCGACGGTACATATTCCGAGGAGAAGATTGCCGGATGGGACGAGCGCCTGTCGCGCATCTTCAACCGCGGCTTCTGGAACGGATACTATCTCGGGCAGCGTCTGGGCGAATGGTCGTCGAAATACGGCTCGTCGGCCACGCGTACCAAGGTATACGCCGCCAAGGGTATACGCTACTTCTCGAAGCTCGGTGTGGCCGAGTTCCTGATGGAGAGCGGCGAACTGCATGTCGGTGACGAGATCGTGATTACAGGGCCGACCACAGGCGCCATGATCATCACCGTCGATGAGATACGCGTTGATCTCAAGCCGGTGGAAAAAGCGGTGAAGGGTGACAGTTTCTCCATTCCCGTTCCGGGTAAGGTGCGCCCGTCCGACCGTCTCTACCGCTGGCAGGAAGTGAAATAACCGGATATCTAAAACATATGAAACAGACTTTATCCAACGACCTTTTGACGGTCACAATCGATACGTTCGGAGCCGAACTCCACAGTATAGTCAATAACCGTACCGGCCACCAGTATCTCTGGCAGGGCGACAAGGCTTTCTGGGGGCGCCGCTCGCCGGTATTGTTCCCCATCGTAGGCTCGGTATGGGAAGGACGTTACCGCATGGACGGCAAGGAGTTCCTGCTCGGTCAGCATGGTTTCGCCCGCGATCGCGAGTTTGCGGTCATGCCCGATGCTCCGGAGGATGAGGCATGGTTCTTCCTTGAGTCTGACGAAAAGACTATGGAGCTGTATCCGCGTCGTTTCCGACTGGAGATCGGCTATCGCTTGCAGGAAGCGCGTCTTACCGTGATGTGGCGTGTCATCAATCTCGACGACAGGGAGATGTCGTTCCAGATCGGTGCGCATCCGGCATTCAATTATCCCGATTTCAATGCCGCCGACGAGGTTCACGGTTATTTCTGTTTTGACAACCGCAATCTTGAGGCTCAGGTAATAGCGGAGAAAGGATGTGTCGGGGATGCTACGGTCCCGGTAGCGCTTGACGGTGAGGATATGCTTCCCATTATGGGCGATACATTCCGCAATGACGCCATAGTGCTTGCCGGCGGACAGGTACACCGCGTGTCGATGCTCGACAAGAATCGTGCGCCGTATCTTACGCTGCTTTTCCAGGCTCCGCTGGTAGGGTTATGGTCACCTTCGGCCGCGGCACCGTTTGTATGCATCGAGCCGTGGTACGGACGTTGCGACCGTGTAGGCTTCTCGGGTGAGTTCGCTGCCCGTGAGTATGTGAATACACTGGCTGCGGGCAATACTTTCTCGACCTCTTACCTTGTAATTTTCGACAATTTCTGATATAGGCGGGTGGTCGGTATATCGAAAAACCGTACCTTTGTTGCAACAAAATATTGAGAAATGAAACGACTTTTTACAGTTGTGTTTGTATCACTACTCCTGATGGCATGCGGCGGTCTGTCGGACAAAGCAAGGCATATTGTCGGCACATATTATAATACGTCGATTTCGGATGATATTCCTGTGTTTGAACTCAACCGCGACGGGTCGTGCCTTATGCGGGCCATACGGCCTGATGTACTTACAATATCTGTCAAAGGTACATGGAACGTTGTTGACGATACTTTGGTAATACATCATGACCTTGCTACTATCACCGCCGAGGGCGATACCTCGCTTATGGGGACAGTCGCTCCGGAGTTTAAGGCGAAGGTTACCGGATATACCGATTACTCCCTCACCCTGCTGCGCGACGGCGTGGAATATGAATTCATGAAACAGAATGTCGCAGTAGCCGAATAGTAAATTATATATGAAAATACACTACACCGTTCATCTCCTTCTGCTCAAGGCAATCGCTGTCATCGCGGCCATTGGTGCGGCATGCTCATGTGCGTCGCCGTCAGCTGCCGAACAGAAAACCGATCTTGATCAGGCACAGGCGCTGATAGACCGTGCCGACTACCGCAGCGCCCAAAGCATCTGCGACGAGATACGCCGGTTGCAGACTACCGGTTCTGTGCGTGACGCCAGAATACTTGGGCGACTTTCGATATTGTATATGAAGCTCTCGGATGTCGGCGATCATGAGGAGAATGTGGAATATGCCTATCAATGCTTTCTCGAGGCTTATTCTGCCGACAGTATCGCTGCGCAGGACTACTATAACTCGCTGGGCATCGACGAGATGCCGCAGGGGGTGCTTCTTGCCGGCATCGTGCGCAACGCGATAAAGATGCCCGACATGGTCGAGATAATAGATTCCGACAGCATCTGTGCCGCCGACACTATTGTTCCTGATAATAACTGACATCCATGGCCGAAGATTTCCGCGATGCTTTGCGTGCACTGCTGCTTGACAGCGATCCCGGTGACTCTGCTCCCTCCGACGGTGCTCCGGTGGAGGAGCCTGTCGTGTCTCCGAAAAATGAAGAGAAAGGCGCCCGGCTCGACATATTCTTTGAGAAAAAGGGGCGTGGCGGAAAGAAGGCTACTATCGTAACCGGTTTTCCCGATACAATGTCGGATGAGGCTATAGAAGAACTTGCCTCGCGGCTGAAGCAGCGCCTCGGGGCCGGCGGTTCGGCGCGTGGCGGAGAGATTCTGATACAGGGCGACCGTCGTGCCGATCTGAAGAAGGTGCTTGAGACACTTGGCTGGAAGGTGCGCGTATGCTGAAGATTCACAAGGCTTCGGCTGGCTCCGGAAAGACATTTACACTTACACGAAGTTATATAAAACTGCTGCTTGGCGAGAAGCGGCAGGACGGTACATACCGGCTGGCGGGAAGCGTCAACCGGCACCGTGCTATTCTTGCCATCACCTTCACCAACAAGGCTACCGAGGAGATGAAGGCGCGTATCGTGAGCCAGCTCGCGCTGCTTGCCGATCCTGCCGGTAAGAGTCCTTACCGCGACGGACTCTGCATGGAATTCCACTGTACGTCCGGTGAACTGAGCGTGCAGGCCCGTAAGGCACTCAACGCTCTTCTGGCCGATTTCGGCAATTTCAACATAAGCACTATCGACGCATTCTTCCAGATGGTGCTCCGCACCTTTGCGCGCGAGGCCAATCTGTCGGGCAACTATGAGGTGGAACTCGACGAGATGCAGGCCGTGTATATGGGTGTCAACGCCATGCTCTCGGCCCTCAATGCCGCCGATGACGGCGACGGGGAGGATGCACACCGGCGTCGGCAGCTCATGCTATGGTTGCGCCAGTATATGCTTCAGAAACTCGACGAGGGGAACTCGTTCAACATATTCGTGCGCAACAGCAAGATAACCGCCGATCTGGTCGATTATATAAAAAAGGCACTCAACGAAACCTACAAGCTCAATGCCGACGCAATCATGGGCTATCTGGAGGATCCGGAGAGGATAATGCGTTTCAGCACGGCTTTGGGGAAGGCGTATGAGCGTCGCCGCAGGCATCTTGTGCAGGCGGCCGATGCGACGGTAAGACTGCTCGACAGCACCGGCGTACTCGAAGGGCTGCACAAGAATGTGCGTACCCCGTTTCTCAAATGGCAGGCTGATGATATCGATGTGCGCAAGGATCTCAGCAATACTGTCAGGACTGCGGCAGAAGATCCGCTCAAATATTTTACCAAGGCTTATAAGAATACCCCCTCCGATCTCGTAGGTGCTGTAGGCCAGCTGGCGGCGGATGCCGTGGCGGCGTGGGACGATATGCGCATGCTTGCTACGCTGCGCGCCAACATATTCCATATGGGTATCATCGGCGAGGTGGAGCGAAGGACGGCCGAAGTGCAGCGCGAGAACAACGCCATACTCCTTGGCGATACGGGCACGATACTCCAGACGATCATCAACCAGGAGGAGGCACCGTTCATTTACGAGCGCCTGGGAGTGAGTCTGCGCCATTTCCTTATCGACGAGTTTCAGGACACGTCGCGACTGCAGTGGCTCAATCTGAGTCCGCTTGTGAAGGAATCGCTTGCCACCGGCAACGACAACCTGATAATCGGCGACGAGAAGCAGGCTATCTATCGTTTCCGCAATTCCGATCCGTCGCTGATTATCAAGGATGTGCCTGAGGAGTTTGCCGGGCAGTGTGAGATGCACGGCCATGTGATCGAGGAGAATACCAACTGGCGAAGCTCGCGGGAGATCGTGCAGTTCAACAATACGGTATTCATATCTCTTGCCCGTCAGCTCGGTCTGGGCGATATATATGCCAATGTGGTGCAGAAGGTGCAGCACGCCGACCGTGACGGGTATGTGGAGTTTGCGCCCTATTCCGACGGTGCCGTGAGCCTCGATCGTATGGTCGGACATATCCTGCGGCAGTTGGCGCAGGGATACCGTCAGAGCGATATCGCAGTGCTGTGCGCGCGCCGCTCGGAGTGCGCCGAGGTAGTGGCGCGTCTGCTGAGAGCAAAGGTAGAGAGTGGCGACGGCCCTTTGGCCGACCTGCAGATTATCACCGACGAGGCGCTTGTGGTGGGTAATGCGCCATCGGTAAGGCAGATTGTGGGCGTGCTGCGTTATGTCGACGCCCATGTGGTGCTGTCGCACAGGAAGGGCAGCGACATAACCGCGGCCGAGATCATCAACCGGTTTGAGTTTTTCCGTGCCATGGGCTACGAGGCTGCCGAGGCGATGGGGATGGCATTCTCCGACAAGGGGAGCGTGGCCGACCATGCGGCGCTGGCGGCAGCCGAGATGGAGTGTGTGAATGTGCCCTCGATCGTAGAGCGCATTGTGGCGCGCTGCATCAGTCCCGAGGTGTGCCGCAACGAGAATCTCTACATTACGGCATTTCAGGATATGGTGATCGACTTCTGCTCGCATGGCAATGCCGACCTTCATTCGTTCATGAAATGGTGGGACGAGAAGGGGTGTACGCGCAGTCTGGCTGTTCCCGAGGGCGTCGACGGCATAAGGGTGATGACGATCCACAAGTCGAAAGGTCTTGAATTCGCGTGTGTGCATGTGCCGCTGCTCAGCGGTTCGCTCAGTTCGCCCGACAATATGATGTGGGTTTCCACGCGCGATTCCTCTTCCGGTGAACTGCTTTCCATATTCCGCGGACCGGATTTCGATGCAGCCGATGTGCCGCCGCTCATTCCGCTGAAGGCCAATACGGTGGGGAAAATCACGCAGTTCTCGCAGCAGTATGCCGAGGCGGTGTATGACGAAAGTATCGACCGTCTCAACCAGGTGTATGTGGCGTTTACGCGTGCTTCGCGCGAACTTATTGTGGGGTATCGCGACAAGATGTCGGAGATTTCCGAGCGCCTGGAGGCTGCTTTTGCCGAGATGACTCCCGAGATGTGTGCTTCCGTGGCCGCGCAGCGTGCGTTGCCTGAGGGTACGCTGGTGTCGCTCAGCGATAAAGTGGAGCATGTGGTGGTGGAAAGCGAAGGCGACGACGGAGAAGCGGTTGCGGAGTATGATGTGCTGAAAATCGGAGGTGGCACCTGTTGCAGCGAAAGCGAAGATAGTAGCGATGACGTGGTGGAGATGCCGCCGTATTACAGCTACGACAACGAGAATATATGGGCAATGAGCCGCATCGAGGATATGGCCGACATGGAGCGTCCGCGTCAGCGCGGTATCGTGCTGCATGCCGTGATGGGTTATGTGCGGCATATTTCCGACGTTGATCGTGCGGTGCTGCGAGCCAGCATGCGCGGGATTCTCCCTCATTCTGAGATGGCCGAGACGGCCGGGCTGCTTTCCAAGGCTCTGTCCGATCCGCGCGTGCACCGTTGGTTCGAGGGCTATCGGCGTCTGTTGCGTGAGCGTACCGTGGCGATCCGCTATGAGGAGCGCGACCGCGAGTCGGGAAAGAAGACGGGCGAGACCGTCGTGCGCCATTACCGTCCCGATCGCGTGGTGTGGACGGCCGACGGTGCGATCGAGGTTGTCGACTACAAGTTCGGCGACGAGGAGTCGGGGCGTTACATCCGTCAGGTGCGCGGCTACATGAACCTCCTGCGCCGCGCCTATAAAGGCGTCCCCGTCCGCGGCTACCTCTGGTACCCCCTCTCCGGCACCATCATCCCTTGCTCCTGACCACAGATTATTGCATTGAATCTGACTGGGAGGGCGGCGCTTTAGGCCGCCGTGCATTCTTCGTTGCTCTCGGGATATGTATGTCAATATGGTCTTTGTGGAGTGTGTTTGGCGGGCTAAAGCGCTGGCCTCCCGGTCAGGGGTGATGTTTCTGTGCGGGGGATATGGGGCCGGGGTGGAGGAGGTGGGTTTCTGCTGAGATTAGGCTGCTGAGATTAGGCTGCTGAGATTGGTGGCAAATTTGTGGCAAAAAGAAAGTAAATCGCAAAATAATTTGGAAATTCGTGAAATGTGTTTAATTTTGCGGAAAAGGGATTGCTGATGATTGTGTGTGTCAATGTTCATATAATCTTTCAGCTTGTTGAGTTTACTTTAATAATTGCAAATGGAAATGGTGTTTAGCTTGTATAAATCATTGCCTTTTAAAGTGCTTGCATTTGGAGGCATATTGCTTGGCGCGTTCTCGCTATTGGAACACCTTGTGTCGTACAATGGTATATCGTTTCCGCGCATAGTATTCGATGTACTATGGGTCGGCTCTTGTGCGCTTTATCTTTCTGACTTACGCCGTCGCCACGGTCGGCACCGCACCTATTCCCACAAATATATTGTATGTACCATCTGGCTTGCCCTCGCCTTACTCGCCTCCTACCGCATTGTCGACAGCCTCGACAACATGATGTAATTCAGCGTTTATGAATTATAGGACTTTCAGGAGGATAAGGAACTGGGTAGCGTTTGGTGGAGCGACTTTGGTAGGGTATGATCTGCTGAAGTATGTGGCATATGTGGGTGCGTCACTTGAGGAGGAAGTGGTACGTTTTGTAGGGTGGCTGTTTATATGCGGGATAGCGGGTTTCGGAGGGATGCTTTCGGTGGGTATGGGAGAGGCTGTGGTGGATATCAGGATATTTCGTGAACCGTTTTCACGGCGGAGCGTGGTGGTTGAGGGGATTTTTACGGTGTATATGGCTTATCTCGGATGGATGGCGTGGAGGGTTGATGAGTTGCCGAGGATGACCGGCTTCCTGCTGCTGTTTGTAATATTCGGGATGGATACGGTATGGCGGTGGCAGCTGACCGTGCGTAGATAAGCACACAGTAGTTATAGATGGATATAGTAATCGGTTGATTAGGTTTATGTAACGCGGCACGCCGCGGCCGTACTGAAGTTGGCCGCGCTTTAGGCCTCCATGAGCCGGTGGCGGGAATTACGCGGCGGGAGACTGGGGGAGCAGGGGGAGGTCGATGCGGAAGGTGGTGCCGCGGCCGAGTTCGGAGGCGGCTACGTAGATGCGCCCGTGGTGATACTGCTCGATGATACGGCGGCCGAGGGCGAGGCCGAGGCCCCAGCCGCGTTTTTTTGTGGTGTAGCCGGGGTTGAAGATGGTCTTGAAGCGCTTGCGCGGGAGGCCTTTCCCGGTGTCGGCGACTTCGATCCAGGCGTTGCGGTCGGTGCGTCCGGTAGTTACGGTGATTGCCCCGTCGGCATCCATGGCGTCGACTGCGTTTTTGATGAGGTTCTCCATTACCCACTGGAAGAGTGAGTCGCTGAGATTGACCATCAGCGGCCCCTGGCAGCAGTTGACGGTAAGGCTGATGCGTGTCGATATGCGTGTCGACATGTAGGATGCGGCGTCAGTCACCACGGCATTGAGATCCTGCGGCTCGAGGGTGGGCTTTGAGCCGACTTTGCCGAAGCGTGACGCGATGGTCGACAGGCGCGTGACGTCCTTGTTCATCTCGGCCACGGTGTCGGGGTCGACACCGAGCGATTCGAGCAATTCCATCCATGCCATGAGCGAGGAGATGGGGGTGCCGAGCTGATGGGCCGTCTCTTTGGTGAGGCCGACCCATACCTTGTTTTGCTCTGCCTTCTTGGTGGAGATCACTGCGAAATATACAAGCACTACAAATACGAGCATCACCACCACCTGAATATAAGGATAGTAGCCGAGCATGCGGAGCAGGCGGCTGTCCTCGTAATAGAGGTACTGCGACTCTCCGCCGGGGATGTCGATTACGATTACCTTGGATGTGTTGCGCAGCGCCTTGAGCCGCTTGTTGAGGAATACTTCGTTGGCGGGGGAGATGTAGAGCGGTTCGAGGGTGTCGGGAGGTTCGGGCAGGTCGAAGTTGCGCTGATCGAGGATGTTGCCCTCGTCGTCGGTGAGCAATACCGGTATGGTGCGGTTGCTCTGTATGATGCTCAGGAGGAAGTCGATGTTGTCGGACGCGGCGTCGGGGTTGGCTATCGCTTTGGTGGCGTCGGCCCATATCTCCATGCGCTGGCGCTCCTGCTCGGCGAGTTTCTTGACAATGTTGTCGGAGATGCACAGGAACAGCACGGCCAGTCCCGCCGCGATGAGCAGGAATGCCATTGTGCCGTAGCGCAGCATGTCGTATATGTTCGCCATACTTCCTTAACGTAGAGTTGTGTCGAATTATTTTAACGCGTTGAGCATCATGGCTGAGTCAAGGCCGACCAGCGGGTGTATCCATGTCGGCGCGAGCTGTAGCATCGGCATCAGCACGAACGGGCGCAGATGCATGCGCGGGTGGGGGAGGGTAAGCCTGTTGCCGCACGGCGTGGGAACATCGTCGAGCACAATGTCGCCACAGGCTATGAGATCAATGTCGATAAGGCGGTCGGCATAAGCGCCGTCGGCAGTGCGGTGGGAGGCCGGAGAGATCGACTTCTCTATGGCGAGCAGCCGGTCGAGCAGATCGCACGGGGTGAGCGTGGTGTCAAACATTAGACCGACGTTGAGATAGGCGGAATCGGAGTCGTAGCCCCACGGCTCCGACTCGACGGGATCACTTACCCTTGGGATGAGACCGAGGGTATCAGCAATCAGGGCGACCGCACGGGCGATGTTGGCCCGTCGGTCGCCCTGGTTGCTGCCTATGTTGATGTAGGCGGTGGGCATTATGAGATGTGTTATCCGGATGATTGCTACGAAGCGCTTAGAGCGTCTTCTTAACCTCGACTTCCTCGAATGCCTCGATGAGGTCACCCTCCTGGATGTCGTTGTATCCGGCGATGGACAGACCGCAGTCGTAACCGCTGAGCACCTCCTTGACGTCGTCCTTGAAGCGCTTGAGCGAACCGAGCTCGCCGGTGTAGCGCACGATGCCGTCGCGGATAAGACGTACCTTGCAGGAGCGCTTGATCTTACCTTCGCGGACGATTGCTCCGGCAATGGTGCCGACCTTGGAGATCTTGTATACCTGAAGTACTTCGGCGGTACCCGATACCTCTTCCTTGATTTCGGGAGCAAGCATGCCTTCCATGGCGTCCTTCACCTCCTCGATGGCCTGGTAGATTACGGAGTAGAGGCGTATCTCCACGCCGTCGTGTTCGGCGGCACGGCGTGCGGCCTGACTCGGACGTACCTGGAAGCCGATGATGATGGCGTCGGAGGCTGCCGCGAGAGCGACGTCGCTTTCCGATATAGCGCCGACGGCCTTGTGGAGCACGTTGACCTTGACTTCTTCGGTCGAGAGCTTGATGAGCGAGTCGGAAAGAGCTTCGATAGAGCCGTCGACGTCGCCCTTGACAATGATGTTGAGCTCGTGGAAGTTGCCGATGGCGCGGCGGCGTCCGATCTCTTCGAGTCCGATACGCTTGTTGGTGCGCAGACCGAGTTCGCGTTGCAGCTGCTCGCGCTTGTTGGCGATTTCACGGGCCTCCTGCTCGGTGGGCATCACGTTGAATGTGTCACCTGCCTGGGGCGCGCCGTTAAGGCCGAGGATGAGTACCGGGGTTGCGGGGCCGGCCTCTTTCACGCGCTGGTTACGCTCGTTGAACATGGCCTTCACCTTGCCGTAGTTAGCACCGGCGAGCACAATGTCGCCGACGTGGAGTGTGCCGTTTTGCACGAGCACGGTGGCCACATATCCGCGGCCCTTGTCGAGTGACGACTCGATGATGGAACCGGTGGCAGGTCGTGACGGATTTGCTTTCAGGTCGAGCATCTCGGCTTCGAGAAGTACCTTTTCCATAAGCTCGTTCACTCCGAGACCTTTTTTGGCTGACACGTCCTGCGACTGGTACTTGCCGCCCCATTCCTCCACGAGGTAGTTCATCTGTGCGAGTTCCTCCTTGATCTTGTCGGGGTTGGCGGCAGGCTTGTCGATCTTGTTGATGGCGAATACGATGGGTACACCGGCTGCTGAGGCGTGGTTGATGGCTTCGACGGTCTGCGGCATCACGTTGTCGTCGGCGGCAACAATGATGATACAGAGGTCGGTGACTTTCGCACCGCGGGCACGCATGGCGGTGAACGCTTCGTGGCCCGGAGTGTCGAGAAATGTAATGCGGCGACCGTCCTCGAGCTTGACGTTGTAGGCGCCGATATGCTGGGTGATGCCACCGGCCTCGCCGGCGATCACGTTAGCGTTGCGGATATAGTCGAGGAGCGAAGTCTTACCGTGGTCGACGTGGCCCATGACGGTGACGATCGGCGGACGGGTCACGAGATCTTCCTCGTTGTCCTCCTCCTGATGGATAGCCTCGACCACCTCAGCGGAGACGTATTCGGTCTGGAACCCGAACTCCTCGGCCACGATGTTGATGGTCTCGGCATCGAGGCGCTGGTTGATCGACACCATTACGCCGAGGTTCATGCATGTGGCGATTACCTCGTTGATGGGCACATCCATCATTACGGCAAGGTCGTTGGCGGTAACGAACTCGGTGAGCTTGAGCACGCGGCTTTCTGCTGCTTCAGCTTCTGCCGCCTCACGTTCGCGGGAATGGAACGCCTCGCGTTTCTCCTTACGCCACTTCACGCCCTTCTTCTGGCCCTTGTCCTTGTTAATAAGGCGAGCGAGCGTTTCCTTTACCTGCTTCTGAACATCCTCTTCCGATGCGGGAGCCTGCTGGGGAGCATTTCGGCGGTTGCGATCCTTGCCCTTGGCGTTGTCGCGGTCACGATCACGGTCACGTCCGCGGCTGTTGTTGCCGTTGCCTCCGGCGGCATTGCTGCCGCCACGGTTGCCACGGCCCGATCCGGGCTGCTGCTGATTGGATGTCTTTTCGATATCAACCTTTTCTTTGCCGATACGGTTGCGGCGTTTCTTTCCCTGCCCTTGGGCATTGGCTCCCGCACCGGCTGCGCCGGGAGCTGCGGATTTGGCATTACGCTCGTTGCGGCGCTCCTCCTTGGTCTTGCGGCGCGGGCGTGTCGACTGGTTGATGGCCGAGAGGTCGATCTTGCCGATCACGTTAAGCTGGGGCGTGGGATGTGCCCCGGGAGTGGTAAATACTTCCGGCTCTTCTTTCTTATCCCCGGCCACAGGGGTGTCGGTATCTTTTATATCAACGGGAGTTGCAGGTACTGCGGGAGTCTCTTTTTTTCTCTCAGGCTTCGGTGCCGGCGCCGGTTTCTCATTCTTGGGTTGGGGCGCGGGCTTTTCGGCTACGGTAGCCTTGGGCTTTTCCTGTTCCTTGGGCTGCGACACGGGCTGCTTGGGCTCGTCCACTACCTTGGGTTCCGGCTTCTGGTCGGGAGCCGGCGCATGCTGCGGCTCTGCCGCAGACTTTTCGGCGACCGGAGCCTTGGGCTTCTCGGGCGCGGGCGCTGTCGGCTCTTGCTTTGCGGGCGCGGGCGCTGTATTGGCAGCCTTAGGCTCAGGCTTTGTCTCGGCCTTGGGGCGTACAGGCTCTCCCTTGGAGTCAAGGTTGATATGTCCGACGATGGTAGGACGCACCGAGGGGCCGATCATTATCTCCTGCGGCTCTGCGGGTGTCTCCTTTGCCGGACGTGTCGCTCTCTCTTTCTGGCGGTCGGATGAGAGCTTCTCCGACTGGTTCTTGACGGCCTTGTCACTGCTGTATTCAGCCATGAGCAGGCCATAGGCGCCCTCGTCGATCCTGGCATTCGGGTTCATGTCGATACTGATGCCTTTGGACTGAAGGAATTCAATGACGGTAGGGAGCGCGATGTTTAAGTCTTTTGCTACTTTGCTTATTTTGTAATTCGCCATATGATGATTTGGGGAAATTTTGCGGTTGATTGAGGAGGAGAAAGGTGCAGGGCAGAGGCGGCAAACGCCGGGGCGTTATCAGTCTTCAAACTCGGCCTTGAGTATGGCGAGCACATTGTCGACGGTGTCCTCCTCGAGGTCGGCCTTGTCGATTATCGACTGGCGGTCCATGGCGAGCACGTTCTTTGCGGTGACGCATCCGATGCTCTTGAGGGCATCGATAACCCATGCGTCGATCTCGTCCTTGAACTCGTCGAGATAGATGTCGTCGTTGAAGTCCTCGCCGTTGTCGCGGTATACGTCGATCACGTAGCCGGTGAGCTTCGAGGCCAGCTTGATGTTGAGGGCGTTCTTGCCGATAGCGAGAGGCACCTCTTCGGGGCGCAGGAACACCTCGGCGCGCTTTTCCTCCTCGTTGAGACGCATCGATGAGA
>JAHZGZ010000179.1 GCA_019420545.1 Bacteroidales bacterium
AATATGTTATACAACATAAAACCGGGGTTTAAGCCGCCATAATCCAACTTTTTGGCCTGAAATTTGTATATATGATATATCGTATATATATTTGCAATATAAGACATATAAATAAGTCATGAACAGCATCGCACTCGCTCGAACCTTGAGTTCTCAGAATAAAAAGACAGAGAAAACCCGCAAAATCATCGATCTCCCCAACGACATATGCCGGCGTCTGGCCGTGCAGGCCGCAGCTATGGGTACAAGCGTAAAAAAGCTTATCGAAAGCATGGTGATAACCTGCATCGAGGACACCGACGACGAAGCCATCTATGCCTACCTCTGCCAGACACAGCCCGACGGCAACGTAATGCTCTCAGACGAAGAGGCAGAGAAAACACTTGAGTTGCTCCGAAAAAAAGCTGAGGAGGCATGAAATTCAAGTTCTCCAAAGAGTTTGACAAGGCTCTTAAACGCCTTAACGGCAAAGAAGCACGTTCGGCAATGGCGATGATTGAAGAGGTGATCGATGCAAACAGTATCGTACAGATTACCGACTGCCGCAAACTCGTAGGCTACGACAATGTGTACCGGAGCCGCCGGGCTTTCTTCACCTTTCACATCGAGATTGTCGACGACATAGTATTCTTCCGCTACCTCGTGCCACGCGGGCAGGCCTACGACAAGCGCATGCCGACCCTGCTCCGCGCCACCGACAACGAGTAGTAAAATCATCATCCGCTCCAACTTTTCACCATTCCGGTCCGAAAAGTTACCGGATTTTACTACATTTGCACCAAACCAAAATTCAGCGTACCCATACCCGAATATAAAACCAAATGGATATAGTATGCAATATCGATGAACGCTACGTGCCTTATTGCGGCATAATGCTAACGTCGCTGCTCGACAACAACCGCGACTCAGAGGTGACCGTACATATCGTCGCGGCCACGCTGCCGGAGGATAGCATAAACGTATTGCGCCGTATCGTGGAAGACACCTACGGCCAGCAGCTGCGTATGTATTTCGTAGGAGACGAGCTAATCAGGGAACTTCCCCACTCCGACAATGGCGACATTCCGGTGTACGATAATTCATACGTAAGCCTGTCGACATATTTCCGCTGTTTCCTGCCGCAGATCCTACCCGCCGACATCCACAAGGTAATATATCTCGACTGCGATCTGGCAGTAACAGGGTCACTAAAGCCTCTTTGGGATATGGATATCTCCGGATATGCCCTCGCAGCAGCAGAAGACATGAACAGCGCGCTTGCCGACACACTCGAACGCCTCTATCTCCCGCCGTCATACATCATCTTTAACGCCGGCGTACTTCTGATCAATCTTGACTATTGGCGCGAACATCATGTGACCCAACGGCTGATGAACTGGATGAATGCCAATCGTAGCCGTATCGTAGCCCACGATCAGGATCTTCTCAATGCCGTGCTTTACAAGGAAATGACATACCTGCCTCACCGCTGGAACATGCAGGAAGGCATGCTGCGCCGCCGACGCCACACCAGCCTCTCATCCGAGGCCGCTATCGACAGCGAAATACCCGAGACGGTGATAGTACATTTTGCAGGGCGCCACAAACCATGGCACGAAAAATGCCACAATCCCTACAAATCTATTTGGGAACACTATACCGACCTTTCCCCATGGAAAGGAATGCGACCCAAGCGTCATATCGGATTCATGCTCAACGCCCTTACATTTCCTATACAGGACATGCTCGGCCTGCGCAACGGATACCGCCATATTCAACACCCCCACCCTCCGCTACGGTAATGACAACACTCCATACGACCTGCACCACAGGATCTCAGGCAGCTGCCACAGGCCCCACAACGCCCATGGTATCGGTAATCGTACCCAACTATAATTATGCACGATATCTCGACTTGCGTATGGAGTCAATATTATCGCAGACGTTCAGCGACTTCGAAATAATACTTCTCGACGACAAGTCGACCGATAATTCCGCACAGCTGATTGAGAAATATCGCAAACATCCTAAAGTCACCCATATAGAGATCAATGCCGAAAACTCCGGTTCCCCATTCCACCAATGGAAAAAAGGGATAGAACTCGCCCGGGGAAAATACATCTGGATCGCCGAGGCCGATGACTTCGCAGAGTCTGCTTTTCTCGAAAAGACCGTAGCCGCACTCGAAGCAAACCCGGAAGCCTCGATAGCGTTCACCGGATCAATAATAATAGATGAAAACGGCGTTCCGTCAAAGAGTGACTGGGACAAATGGCACGGCTATAAATCATGCGGCGGCCGGAAAGCATTCGACGGCAAAGAATACATAATCCACAACCTGCTCTGGAAAAACTATATTTACAACGCAAGTATGGTTCTTTTCCGACGTGACGCTTATGCTCCGGATATGCTTGACGACAGCATAGCCATGCGCAATGCCGGCGACTGGATGTTCTGGACAAAACTCGCCTCCCGAGGCAGTGTTGTTGAAGTCTACGAAAAGCTCAACCGGTTCCGGCGCCACGCCACGAGCACCACGGTCGATGGCGACAAATCGGGACGGATACGGCTGGAAGAGATTGCTGTGCTCGGTTATATAAACAAGAATTTCGCCGTAGGATCATATCGCCGACGGCTCCGCATAGGCCGCTTCATCAAGTCGGTAATAAAGGCGAAGCACTATTCTCCCGCCACCCGACGGGAGATTCTCGACACCCTGCGCAGGGAATTCGACACCGGCATGTCGCCCTACCTTTTCGAACGCCTCAACAAGACCGCCGCAGCCATATGTCCCCTCCTCCTTACTCCGCACCGCGACCGCCTGTAAATACTCCCTCTTTCCAACAATAATGACAAAAGATGTTATATCCCATTAAATTTACATACCTTTGTCATTAAAATCTGACATTTGTCGAAACTTTTTCCCAGATACGATTTGTTAATATATCTGTTGACTGACTAATTATCTATCTACACGAACATTCCGCTATGCAACAGCCTCTTGTTTCCATTATAGTCCCAAACTACAATTACGCACGGTATCTTCCGGAGCGTATGTATTCTATCATCAACCAGACATTTCAAGACTACGAAATAATACTGCTTGACGATTGTTCGACCGATAATTCCAAGGAGATCATCGAATCTTATCGCAACCATCCCAAAGTATCACACATAATATATAACGATACTAACTCCGGCAGTCCGTTCCGCCAATGGAAGAAAGGGCTGTCGTTAGCAAAGGGCAAATATATCTGGATCGCCGAAGCCGACGACAATGCTTCACCGGAAATTCTCGGTAAACTTGTAGAAACCATCGACACAGATTCTGCGATAACCGTAGCTTTCTGCGGATCAATAGCCGTAGAGCCCGACGGCACACATATGGCGCGCGACTTTGATCTGTGGCATCGCTGGCCGTCGCGACTCAATGGCGGATACCGGATATTCGACGGAACCGATTATGTAATCCATAGTCTGTACTGGTGCAATTACATCTACAATGCCTCAATGACTCTTTTCAGAAAAGACGCTTACAGCCCGGAATTGCTCGATGACTCCATAGCCATGCGAAACTCGGGCGACTGGTTGTTCTGGATAAAGATGGCTGCAAAAGGGAAAGTCGCGGAAATATATGAGAAGCTCAACTATTACCGCATCCATACCGACAGCGCCACCTCATTAGGCAACCGTTCGGGCAACCGTATCGTAGAGGATTTCAAGATTCTTAAATATATCGAATCACACTTTAATGTAGGGAGATACCGTAAGACGATATGCCACGGAATCTATATAAAAGAGATAAAACGAGCCACGCAATATTCATCCGATGAGAAAGCGCGTCTGTATAAAATAATGCATGATGTACTCGGTACTACAATGTTGTCGTACCGGCTCGAACGTATAAACCGTGCCTTAATACATATTATCCCCGGCCTGTACTCTAAAAATCACGACCGTCTATGAATATTACCTGCCGAGACATCTCTAAAATAATACACAACCGATATTACACCGATTCCGAAATCGATACGGCAATAGCCACGTTAAAGAAAAACGGGGTATCGGAGACCAAAATTCGAAAACTCCGGTTCAAAAAGTTCTTTCACCGCAGAATAAAATCTCTTGCTCCTTTCGAGCCGGAAAAAACCATTGCGGGAAATCCCGATATAGCAACGCTCATCGACACACCGGCCACATCCGATGAGATATTGCTCATATCGCATGAAATGTCGCTGACAGGAGCTCCCAGAGCATTACTGACGCTTGCCGTTACTCTTAAAGACGAGGGATACCGTCCGACTATCCTCACATTAGCAGACGGATCTCTAAGCGAGGAGGCCAGAAAAAACGGTATTCCCGTACTGGTCACTGATAAAGAACTGGTAAATCCTTTTGTTCCGACACTACTGTACGAAAAGGAAAAAACGCTCATTCAAAAACTTATCAACCGTTTTCCGAAAGTCGTTTACAACACAATCGTATCGGTTGACATGTTCCACGACCTCATCGACACAAATAAATCTGTAATATGGATTCATGAGGCAGGTATTGTTTACGACAATCTGAGAAGCGACCGCGACAAGATAGTCGACGCCATAAAGAACAATCGCACAAACTGGGTAGTAGGAGCGCATGCGCTCAATATGCTGAACAGAGCCATGGGGACTACGACAGATGCAACAATATTCCTATACGGCATACCTCCGTTGGAAGATGTGGCACATATCGAGATACCTGAACTCCCGCATGATAAGATAAATATCATGATATCAGGCATGATGAGTCAACGTAAAGGTACCGATACGCTGCTCGGCGCTATAAAAACGCTGTCGAAAGAAGAGGCGGATCGTATCATGATACATATCGTAGGTGGAAGTTGCGAAAGTAATATAACCCGAGAAATAAACAAGGCTCATAAATCTGTAAAATGGTGGGGGGAGCAATCTCATGATTTTGTACTTGCCATAATGAAGAAAATGGATATGCTCATATGTCCGTCAATCGATGATCCGATGCCGATTGTGTGTACCGAGGCATTCCAGCAGAGCATTCCGGTAGTCACCTCCGACGCTACCGGCACCGCGGCTCTTATAACTCCTGGGGTCGACGGAATGATATTCGAGGCCGGAAAATCCGACGCTGTCGCGAAAATACTCCGGCAAATCATCGCTATACCCCCGGCGAAACTTAAAGACATGGGTAAAAACGGGAATAATATCTACCGGAAGAATTTTACACTTGAGGTTTTCAAGAAAAATGTGGAGAAATATTTCCCTCCGATAGGCCGATAAAGAGTACCGACCGGCATATTTTTGAAATTTAGGCATTTATAAATAAAAATAATGCCTAAATTTGTATACTTCAACTATTACCCGTGAAAACAGAAGCAAAGATATGGGACAGCGATTTTTTCGGCATAAAGATCGCATCAGTCACGGTCGGTAAGTCAGACACTACCGACACTATTGATCGTGAACTTATCCGTCTAAAGCAACAAAAATACCGTATGGTATATCTGTTTTCACCCGTTCAGCTCAATCCGGGAAATATCGGTAAATGGCTGCTTGCCGATCGTAAGCGTAGCTATATAATGGATTCCCCGCAGCCACGACAACCGCATAACGATGTTGCCGCGTTTAGCAGCGACCCTCATCAGCTTCATTCACTTGCGATAACAGCTGGAGCATACTCCCGGTTTGCAAAAGATCCGCATATTCTGCCGGAAGATTTCCAACGGCTGTACATCACCTGGATCGACAATTCTGTCAACAAAGGTTTTGCCGACTACGTATTTACCGCCAGAGACGGGAAAGAGACTCATGCCGCACTCATAACAGCCACACGACGTGATGATGTTCTGTCAATCGGCCTCCTCGCCACTCACCAAGACCATCGGCACCATGGTCTCGCCCGCATGCTCGTAGAACGTATGGAACAGGAAGCATATTCCCTCGGAATACCGCTTGAAGTAACCACACAGACCGACAATACCGCTGCATGCGCATTCTATACCGCCTGTAATTTCAATTCATTTACCGACACTTTCGTTTATCACATATGGATGTAATTCCCTACAATAAACCTTTTCTTACCGGAAAGGAAACCTCTTACATAAAAGAAGCCGTGTGCTCCGGAAAGATTTCGGGCAACGGAATGTTTACAAAGCGCTGTCAGGAATATTTCGAGAAGAGATACGGATTCAAGAAGGCTCTGCTCACAACATCATGTACCGATGCCCTGGAAATGGCAGCGATATTGTGCGGTATACGTCCGGGAGATGAAGTTATTGTACCGTCATACACATTCGTGTCATCGGCGCTCGCTTTCGTTCGTCAGGGTGCACGTATAGTTTTTGCCGACAGTTGTGCCGACAATCCCAATATCGACACAAATAAAATTGAGCCGCTGATTACAGAGCGTACAAAAGTGATCGTTCCTGTGCACTACGCAGGAATGGCATGTGATATGGATGCGATCATGAACATAGCTGAACGCCACAATCTAATAGTAGTGGAAGATGCCGCTCAGGCCATTGATTCATATTACAAAGGTCGGCCCCTCGGCTCGATAGGACACCTCGGCTGCTTCTCGTTTCACGAAACAAAAAATCTTATTGCCGGAGAAGGGGGAATGCTCACTATCAATGACGACCGTTTTATCCGACGCTCGGAAATTATATGGGAAAAAGGGACAAACCGCTCGGAATTTTTCCGGGGAGAGGTGAATAAATACGGATGGGTCGACACGGGATCTTCGTTCCTTCCCTCCGAACTCGTATCCGCATTTCTGTGGGCACAGATCGAACATATTGCCGACATACAGAAACGCCGCATCGAAATATGGAACCGATACAACGCCGGATTTTCCGAAATAGCACATAAGCAACTTGTGGATCTTCCCGATGTTCCATCTTACGCTACTGTCAACGGGCATATATTTTATCTTGTATGCCGCTCATTAGAGCAACGCAGTGCTCTGATATCATATCTTAAAGAAAGGGGTATAATGGCCGTGTTCCATTATCTGAGCTTACATAAAAGCGATTTCTATATGACCCACAAGGAACATCGGCCGCTGAAAGATTGTATGGACGCTCCGGCATCACTCCCTTGCTGTGACCGGTATAACGATTGCCTTGTGCGGCTCCCCTTATTCTTTGAACTTACAGATCCACAGGTGGACTATATAATCGACACCGTAAACAGTTTCTATATCTAAATGGCACGTTCACGAAGTATCCTCATACTGTCGTCTCTCCCTCCGGAACACTCCGCCGGTCTGGGACTTGACCTGATGAAGGCATTAAGTCTCAACGGAGATGAGGTTACCTTCTTCTCCAGATGGCATTCAAAACTGAATTCTCAGCACATAAAAAGCATGCACCGTACGGCCTGGCAGCATCTGGTGTCATTTTTCGTATCTAAACGAAGATATCGTAAAATATTCCGTGATGAACTTAAAGGTGCGCCGCTTATAAATGGGATACGCATATTTTATCCAAATGAAAAAAAGCCGCAGGAATCTACAGGAAGAATCCTTGACCAAATACATGGAAAGTACGATTATATCGTGACATTATTCTGGCAAGGAATGTACAATACCACCACATTGAAGGCATTAAGCGACAAGTTCAGATGTCCCGTACTGATATACGCTGTCGATATGGCGTCTATAACCGGAGGATGCTATTATTTCAACAGTTGCAAAGGATATACAAGACAATGCGGAGCCTGTCCCGGACTTGATAGCTCCGACCCTTATGACCGTAGCCACACCAATTACATCACAAAGAAAAACAATTATGCGCAATGCAACGCGTCATTTATTGGAAATACATGGATGACGGGATGCGCGCAACAAAGTAATCTTTTCGATCCCGACCATATCTTCCATTCCGGACTCGTAATGGATAAGAATCTGTTTTCTCCGGCCCACGATATTGACAAAGTCAGATCTGGCCTCGCAATTTCTCCGGAATACAGATATATATTTTTTGCTCGCTCTGCCGACGATCCTCGTAAAGGATCATCATATATCATAGAGGCTATAAAAGATATCCGGAAAAAGCTTTCACCTCAGCGGAGTAAGGAGATACTTATCGTAACCGCAGGACACAACGATACCATCGGAGAGGCGCTACGGCAGGATGGTGTCCCCGTAATGCACATGGGGATGGTAGATACTCCTACCCTTATAAAACTATATCAGTCATCAACGGCATTCATAAGCGCCTCAACCGATGATGCAGGACCCTCGATGATAAATCAGTCAATCCTGTGTGGAACTCCTGTAATAAGCTTTGCTACCGGAGTAGCACTCGATGTAGTGATTGACGGTATATCAGGCTGGCGAATACCCACAGGCAATACCGACTCTCTCTCCGGAGCCATACTTGACTGCATATCAATGTCTGCACACGAATACCGTCGTCTTCGCGAATCATCCCGTGAAACCGGCATTGCCCATAATTCTTATGAGGCGATAAGTCGTGATTTCGAAAAAATATACGCAAAATACGAAACCCATAGTACATTATAATCCTATCTTTGGCTACGCCTTAGATACTTTCGCTCGGCAAAGCACAAATAAATTTGGCTTTGCGCTCGACTTATTTGTATCTTTGCCGTTGCAACATGAAAATATCATTAGCTGTATTTCTTTGCTATGACCTACGAATATGATTATCTGGTGATTGGCTCAGGCATTGCCGGTATGAGCTTTGCACTGAAAGTAGCCGCTACAGGACGTGTAGCGCTTATATGCAAGACCAAACTCGAAGAGGCCAACACTTTCTTTGCCCAGGGAGGAGTGGCTTCCGTGACAAACCTCGAGGTCGACGACTTCGAAAAGCATATCAACGACACAATGATTGCCGGCGACTGGCTGTCGGATCCCGTAGCCGTAAGAAAGGTTGTAACCGAAGCTCCGGCCCAGATACGCGAGCTTATAGGCTGGGGCGTGGATTTCGACAAGAAAGACGACGGTACATTCGACCTTCACCGCGAAGGCGGCCACTCGGAGTTCCGCATTCTCCACCATGCCGACAACACCGGCGCCGAGATACAGGAATCACTTATCAAGGCCGTACGCGCCAACCCCAACATCGACATATTCGAGGATCATTTCGCAATTGAAATCATCACCCAGCATCATCTGGGCAAGATAGTGACGCGCCGCACACCCGACATCACGTGCTACGGCGCATACGTGCTCAACCCCGCGACAGGGAAGGTCGACACTTTCCTGGCACGTGTCACACTTATGGCAACCGGAGGTGTCGGCGCCGTATATACCACTACAACCAATCCCCTCGTGGCCACCGGCGACGGCATAGCGATGGTATACCGCGCCAAGGGAACCGTAAAGGATATGGAATTCATCCAGTTCCACCCCACAGCTCTCTTCCATCCCGGCGACCGTCCCTCGTTCCTCATCACCGAGGCCATGCGCGGCTACGGCGCCGTGCTGCGCAATCTCAAAGGCGAGGAGTTCATGCAGAAGTACGACCCGCGCCTGTCGCTCGCTCCGCGCGACATTGTGGCACGCGCAATCGACTCGGAGATGAAGCTCCATGGCGACGACCATGTGTATCTCGACGTCACCCACAAAGATCCCGAGGAGACACGCCATCACTTCCCCAACATCTACGCAAAGTGCCTGTCGCTCGGAATCGACATAACGAAAGATTACATCCCCGTGGCTCCCGCAGCCCACTATCTCTGCGGCGGCATCAAGGTCGACACCAACGGTGAGTCGTCGATCGGACGCCTGTATGCCGTGGGCGAATGCTCGTGCACGGGTCTGCACGGCGGCAACCGCCTGGCGTCCAATTCATTGATTGAGGCCGTAGTATACGCCGACGCGGCTGCACGCCATGCCATGTCGGTGAAGGACGGCTATGCCTACCGTACCGACGTGCCCGAATGGAACGACGAAGGCACGCGCCACCCCGAGGAGATGGTGCTGATAACCCAGAGCATAAAGGAGGTAGGGCAGATTATGTCGACCTACGTTGGTATCGTGCGTTCCGACCTGCGCCTGAAGCGCGCGTGGAACCGTCTTGACATTCTCTATGAGGAGACCGAGCGACTGTTCAAATGCTCCAAGGCGTCGCGCGAGATATGCGAGCTGCGCAACATCATCAACGTGGGCTACCTGATCATGCGTCAGGCTATGGAGCGCAAAGAGTCGCGCGGGCTGCACTACACCGTCGACTATCCCCACAAATAATTTTCCCGGCAGATCCCTACTCTGCTGATTTTCTTGAACTTTTTAAGCCTGTAGAGCATTCATTCTGCATGAAGCGTGTTTTATGTGCCATATTATTGCTGTGGACTTGTACCGTCGGCGTATTTGCGCAGGATAGTGCAACGGCGAATGTGGCAGGAGTGCTCGACGAGCCTACCCTCAAAGACGCGCGCATACCGCTCGTGCGCGGTCGCTACCACTTCGTCACCGAAGAGGGCGACACAGCCATGATGGTGGTGCTCAACAATATCACTTACTATCCCCCGCTGAAGTTCAAGAACAAGAAGCAGGAACAATTCTACTGGCGCACCGTACGCGACGTGAAACGCACCCTACCCTATGCCAAACTGATAGCCGAGACAATCCTCGAGACCTACGAGTATATCGAGACCTTCCCGACACAGGAAGAGCGCCAGAAACATCTACAGCAGATGGAGAAAGAGGTGTTCAACCAGTATAAGCCACAGCTGAAGAAATTCACAAAATCACAGGGGAAGATGCTGGTTAAGCTCATCACCCGTGAGACCAACCAGTCGTCGTACTCGATTCTGAAAGCGTTTTTAGGCACATTTCGCGCCGGATTCTGGCAGACATTCGGCCGATTCTTCGGTGTAAATCTCAAAAGCGATTTCCGCCCCGACAAAAATGCCGAAGACGCTATAATCGAGCGCGTATGCGTCCTCGTCGAGCAAGGTATGCTGTGATATACCTTTCCCGATAAAACTATTCTGAACCTTCTTTAAAACTACTTTATAGGTTGCGCAGCGCCGACAGCATTCCGCCACATCTCCACGTGTCAAAGAGCGCTGTGCCTGCAATTCACGGGCAAAATCGCGCACTATATTCTGTACACCGGTGTGGGCGAACACGCGGTCGAGATACGAATAGCTGCGGTCAAACAGACGGTGTATCTCATCCGTTTCGAGCGAACATGCGTCGGCTCCCTCCTGCTCCAGACATTCGAGAAGAGCACCTCGGGTAGCGCTGTCGGGCGCCACGTTACGCCGCATGTAGTGGCGGCACATCACATTACCTATCATCATACCCATCGAAGCCTGGTAGCGCTTCAGAATGTACTGCCAGGCTACTTTAGCCGACAAGCGGGGATTTCCCGAAAAATAATACTCGGGCACGAATTCTATATTGTCGTCGGCATCGATGTCAATGCGTGCCAGCATATCGTCGGCATCCCAGATTACAAGACTTACGGCCATTCCTGTTACGCCGTAACACTTGTCCTGTTCGTCGCTATATTTCAGTTCCATAGTCTGCTTAAAGTAGTCTTTTCCAGTTTAATACTTTGCTATGCATGTGCTTGGCAAAACAGTTGCATGCTTTTTGCCGGCCGCACGCATCCGCATAGTCTATGTAGGTAAAGCCCATAATCGGCCTACCCTTCTTATTAAACATCAAATATAACCAATTGTATCGCGCGCAGCAAACTTTATCCCGATTTTTTCTACTGTTACTTGGCTTTTTCGCAACCAATGAACTTTTTTGGAGCGCTTAAAAAAAGTGTTCCGCACAGCACATAGCTACTTTTTCAGCCGTGCGATCAGCCTTGAACCCACCGCTCCACATACGTCAGAACCAAAAAACGACAATAGAATGCCCAGCTTATTCTTTCTTCTGACATGAGGATTTATCAGCGATCCCATCCGTAGACGCTTGATCTGTCGCCAGCATTCAGCCTTTACCAGCTCATATGCATGAGCATCGTAATTTTCGGTAGAAGTTGCGCCATTCTCAACATGCCTACAATGTTTCCACAGCTGCATATAGATGTCAAAATTCGCGCTCAGACGTCTGTCACGCGCCGCTCTTAGGAAACCTTTATTTCCGTTTTCCGCAGCTCTCTCCTCTATTTCCCGCGTAACATCAAGCACATCCAGTCTGTGCCGCGAGAATGTCTCCATAGTACTCCCCTCCCTCTTTCTATAAAAGTACAGCGGAGCATCACACAGCCCGACCCTCTTCGACTTCGGCATTTTCTCCAGCACCCTTGCCATCCATTCAAGATCCTCATAAAGTATCCCCTCCTTAAACCATATCCCCTCAATAACTTCCCTCCTGAACAGTTTTCCCCATGCAGAATTAATCATATGTCCATTTTGATAAAGCATTTCAGTCAAAGCATCATATGGAAGATAATGATACTTTTCTGTCATCACACAATTTACCAAAGGAATATCATCACTGAAGCGCAGAAATCCCACTCCCGTAATGAAATACTCCTTACGTTTTGCCAGCTCCATCAATGTCTCGAGATATTTAGGATGTATAACGTCATCGCTGTCAACAAATGTTACATATTCTCCTTTTGCAACCTCCAATCCAGCATTGCGAGCCGAAGAAAGTCCTCCGTTCTCTTTCTGTATCAATCGATATCGGTTATCTCTTTCCACCCATTGCCTACATATCTCACCGCTCCTGTCTGTCGAGCCATCATCAACCATCACAACCTCAAAATCCCCATACGTCTGCACTGCTATCGATTCCAGACATTCATCCAGAAACTCCTCCACATTCCATACCGGTACAATTACAGATATTATAACTCTCTCAGTCATTTATTTAAATGTTTTATTGGGATTATGTCCAAGAATCCAAAGCATACCTCTTGCAATAGAACTTGATACAGAATATCTGTGCAATATTTTACCTATTGACCAAGGAATATATATACTCGTCAGAAGAGCTATCACAGTATATACCCACCATGGAAAATCAGTATAATGATGAAGTATCTGCTGTGAGAACACACATGTAAACCAGGACAGCAGATACATCATATAATTGTAACCTTCAAGATGTTTCCACCCAAGCGGCCATTCACATACAATAAGAGCCAATGAAACAAGCATTCCAAGTCCGGATACAGAACAGACAAGCCTTAAAACATCAGGTAAATCATCTACATAAAACAAAGTCAGCCATATGGCAGCACAGATACCTCCAAACCACCATTTACCAAATAACCTGTCTATTTCCTGTTTCCATTTACCATATGCTATCCCACAAAGAAAAAAAACAGCCAACCCTGCCGTACGACCTATCCCCATAAAAGTCCAAGCCCACTGATTAACGTAAAAGTATCCTATAATTGAAAGTACTCCTCCGGCTAAAAAGAATACTGAAATTCTATTTCTGCACAACTTCAACCCTATAAAGACAACACAAAGCAATACAAATATTACAGGTAGAAACCATAGAAATACAATAGTGAGCTTATCCGAAAAGAATATTGACGATATAAATGAGTTCATATCCATACTCACCTCATCGTCGGCATAACCCGACATCATAGCTCTTGGAACAAAAGTTATGATTGTAAGAAAAAAATATGGTATAAGCAGACGCTGCGATTTATTTTTTACGAAATCAACAAATGTAATGGTGTTACCCTTCCGCAACATTGAAATCATAAAAAGAAATCCCGAGATAAATACAAACAAAGGCATTCTTACAGTCTGGAAAAGACGATAAAACCAAAATTGATGAAAATCTCCCGGATATTCATGTAAAGAATGGCCCAGAATAACTAATATTACTCCGAGAATCTGTAAAAAAGAGATGAATTTTATTCTTTCCGTCTGTGCCATCTATATCCATCAATATACGCGACGCTGCCGCGTTACATCCATCATATCATTCTTCTTATGATGATGCAACGCGGTAGTGTCGCGTACATACTTCAGATAGTTTTACAATGATATGATTGCATCTATTATTTACTTGACCACAAGTATTTTTGTGACTGCACCGTTATTGGTTTCCTGATTCTGGGATGCATATACATAGTACACTCCGGTAGGAACACGCTCTCCGGCAGCATTGCATCCGTCCCACATTATCATTCCGCCTTCGGAGCGAGTCTGTATAAACACATTACCTGCAGAATCGGCTATTTTTACAAGTGAGTTATCCATAAGTCCCTTTATGGTAATCCATCCGGAATAATCAGGCCGTACTGGATTCGGGAAAGCATATACTTCACTGAAATCATCAGCTGCCGGAGCCACAGTACTATGATAGACAGCCATTCCATTTGTTGTGCCAAAATACACATCACTACTATTATAGTCGCATACTACGGAATGAACTTCATCCGAAGGAATCATGCTGTTGGAACGCGTAAAATTATCTATAATCTCGCGTCCGTCAGCACTTACATAATATACACCGGAGGTAGTAGTAGCGAGCCACTTCTTATTGCCTGCATCGACAGCAATCGAAGTCACGGCCTGATTGTCGAGAAGGTAATCGGCAAGCGATGATCCGTCATTTCTCGGCACCTTTATGCGCTCTACAGTATTGTTTTTTGTAGAAAGCATATTCCTAAGATTATGTATTACTATTACCCCACAGGCAGTCCCAAGCCATATATCGCCATTCTGATCCTCAGTAATGCTGATTACAGCATATGGCCCGAACGCTTTTCCATCCTGATCCATAAACTGGTTCAACATCCAATATTTGTCATCCGATATAGCCGAGGTTCCATTGGTATCATAAATTATGACATTTTGTTCACCAAAGGTCTGCGTAATCATGGCCAGATTCTTATTCTTTGAATGTCTAAAATGCACAATTTTTGAATCTCGACTTTCCTGACTTCCAAAACCGGGTAAGTCAAGTGTGATCCAGTCTTCACTGGACACATTGTTACTCCGGTTTCTATTTGCAGGTAGCATAGTAACTATTTCACGAGAATTCGGATAATCATGAGCTATCGCCCAAAGATTATTATTGCCGTCAAAAGCAACATCCTCTACTGAGCATGAATAGCCTGTTCCAAATGGACCATTTGTTTTATCATATTTTCCTATCTGCTTACCTTCTTTAAATTTCCAGATACCTTCAAACCACGTCGGAACATACACCACTGTAGGATCTTCAGGATCCACCACTAAATGGTAACCGGTATATAATTGATTATTGCTTGATCCATTTACTGTTGTAAAGTCTCCATTTACAGGAGTTTTATCTTCAATAAACCCATTATTTAAAAGATTTATTTTAAGTAAATTAGTATAAATGCCATTTCCTGGATAACGACCATGACTATTATATGTCACATACAATCCCAGATCCGACATTGCAAGCCTGGTAGGGCCGCCGTGTATGGAAGTTCCCATCGGATACGACGGTTCTTTGTCAATAGTATAGTTATTGGCATCAGTAATCTGCAGATAAGGATTTCCATAGGTCAGATGTCCTAATCCGTAATCATTAATATACCATAAATCGTTATCCGCTCCATTAGCATTGCCATTCATATAAATACCGGTGGAATATAATGATCAAGGCAATTAGATATCCTTGTATTCAAGCCTG
>JAHZGZ010000018.1 GCA_019420545.1 Bacteroidales bacterium
TGATAAAGACGCGCCGCGGCAACACGCTTACCGGCGACACCCTTTTCTACAACCAGGTGACCGGCTTCGGCGAGGCGTGGGGCAACATGATTCTCACCGACTCGGCGCGCCAGTCGGCTCTCGAGGGCGGCTACGGCTGTTACTTCGAGAAGCAGGACAGCTCGTTTGCCACCATCCGCGCCCGTCTGCTCGAATACAGCCGCAAGGACACTCTGTATCTCCACGGCGACACGATACGCACCTACGTGATGCGCACCGACAGCGACTCCACGCATATCATGACCGCCTATCCGCGCGTGCGCTTCTGGCGTGTCGACATGCAGGGGCTGTGCGACTCGCTCAGTGTTGTCGAGCGCGACTCGCTGATGTACACGTCATACAGGTGCATTTCAACGACTCCACGGTCGACTGGGCCAAACTCCCCGAGTTCGGATTTGTGGCCGAGCATATCGGCGAGGAGTTTTACAACCAGCTTACGGGGCGAGAGATGCTCGCGCAGTTTGACAACGGCTCGCTGTCGCAGCTCGATGTGAGCGGCAATGTGGAGAACATCATGCTTCCGCAGGAGAACGACTCGACATACAACAAGATCATCAGCTCTACGAGCAGCTACATGCGTGCCCATTTCAACGACTCGACGCTACAGAAACTTACCATGTGGCCCGAGGTTGACGGTACGGTTACACCCTTGTATCTTGCAAAGAAATCAATCTACTATCTTCCGCAATTCAAGTGGTATGAGGCGTTGCGCCCGAAGGACAAGGACGATATCTTCAACGTACCCCCCGAGATGGAGGCTCTGCTGAAAGAACCCGATCCTGGCATAAGGCGCCGACGTGTCAACTGAGCGCGGACATGTGCGATATATAATCGCGAATCAAAATTCAATTCCAATTATTTCAATGTTATCTGACAGTAAAATTCCCGCACCGCAGAGTGCGGACGACATTTTGCGCCTTTCTTCCCGTAAGACTCTGCTGCTGTTGATATGCAGCTGGATTTTTGCCTGGGCCGTAGGGATCGTGGTGATAGCCTTCGTAGGCGGTGCCACACTTGACCGCCTGCGTTGGGCCGTAGTGCTTCAGGATATTATAATATTCATACTTCCGGTAGTGATGACGGCTCTTATAGCCGCGCGGCGTCCATGGCGTTTTATCGGTGTCGACCGTGAGCCCGGATGGTTCGGAGTGTGCTCCACATTATTCAGCCTCATTGTGGCCATTCCCGCGCTGAACTGCATTGTGGCGTGGAACGAGAGCATTCATCTTCCTGACAGCATGGCTGAGTTGGAGAGGCTGTTGCGCACATATGAATCGACTGCCGGGGGCATGATAGAGAGCCTGCTTGGAGGTACCGGTGTGGGGGATCTGCTTGTGTCGGTGCTTATCCTAGGCGTGCTTACCGGAATTGCCGAGGAGTGTTTCTTCCGCGGCGGTCTCCAGTCGATACTTATGCGCACGTTCGGTAACCCGCATGTCGCCATATGGGTTGCGGCGTTTGTGTTCAGTGCCATTCATATGCAGTTTTTCGGATTCGTGCCGCGGCTGCTTCTCGGTGCTTTCTTCGGCTATCTGTACTGGTGGAGCGGCTCGCTCTGGCTGCCGGTAGTGGCGCATGCGTTCAATAATTCTCTGGTTGTGCTGTCGATGTGGCTTGTGCGCCGCGGGGTGGATACCGTGGCGCTCGACGAGATAGGAGCCGGTGGCGGAGGCGGTCATGCCGTGCTTGCCGTGGTCAGTCTGGTGCTTGCCTTTGTATCGGTATGGTACATGTGGCGTCATCTGCCGAGAATGCGCGATTTGAGTCAACAATAACCTGCTTGCCGGATTGCTGAATTTTTGATTTTAGCAACTGTTGGCTATATGTTTTAA
>JAHZGZ010000180.1:0-2668 GCA_019420545.1 Bacteroidales bacterium
TCATGATAGTCGCGATTGGTACCAAAGAGTTCATACGCTCCGGCTGAAACTTTTACATTTGGTCCGTATTTCCCTTCCGGTGCATTGTACTCCTCTTCAAGGCGACGCATGATCTGAGCGTTGTTCCACCATCCGGAGGGATTGTACATAATAATGCCGGTGGGCACCTTTCCTACATTTACAGGAGTGAGCTTGTAGTTCCAGGGGTGTTCGGAGATATCGGGATTGTCATCCTCGACACACGCGGTGGCGAACAGTCCGAGAGCGATAGCCATGCTCCATAATATATTCTTCTTCATGTCGATTATTAGTAGTCTGTATTATATGATATTGATTATTTACCCGCGAGGTTATATCCGAAAGCCTTGGTGCTCTGATATTCGAAAGCGACAGCTCCGAGAGCGGCACCTTCAAGACGTGCGCCGCTTATCTCTTTGGCCCGGTTGAGGAGTTCCTCGTAAGTCTCGCCATAATAGTGCTCGTAGTATTCCATCCTTGGAGTAATTTCACGCATGGTACCCCAAAGAGCGGCATCTTCGACATGAGGATTTTTCTTGGCGAAACCGAGCGAAGTAAAGATATTGTCGCCCCAGCGCTCTGTGCGGACAAACGGAGAAACTTTCTGCAGCATGGCGATACCTTCGGCATTTGCTGCACCGTTCTTTGTAGTCTCGGCCTCAGGATAGATCAGACGCTCCATCCAGTAGTTGTAGTCGGGGCTTGCACCAAGCACACCCGACGACGAGTTCTTTGAGAATGTGGGCGGGAAGTCGAATGTACGGGTACGGCGTTCGATGTTCCACATTTCAAGACCGTTGAAGTAGTCGGCGAAAGTACGCTGCTTGTAGATCTGCTCAAGGAGGCCTTCATTGCCGTTCTCGCCACCCATGATCTTGGCCTGATAGATGAGACGACGGTCATGGTAACCTTCCTTCGAGGTACCCCACTTCACACCATCCTGGGCCTTATAATCGGCATAGTCTGTAATACCCCACTGGGTCATGGAAGCGTCGATACCCTCTTCATAAGCTGCCTTTGCCTTACCCGGATTGTTGTTGTAGAGAAGCTCAGCCTCGGCACGGAGGAAGCATGCGTCGGCATATGTAAGAATTACCCAATGGGCATCCTCACTTACGAAGTAGGGCTGAGCCACGGAGTGATTGTAGTCGTCCTGACGGGCTGTACCAAGCACATCATGATAGGTATATGTATAGCCGGGGACTGTGGCGTAGCGCCACGAGTTGGGGATATCGGCACCTTCCTGATAGGGTGCATAGTCAACCGTGTACTTCACGATGATAGAGTCACGGAGAGTATTCTTCACGGCAGCGGGAAGAGTTCGGTGAGCGGCATAGTTGGCACACTTGGTAGATACAACAACCTGCTTTCCGTTGATAGAGAGTTTTGTGTCGGAGTTCTTGCAATACTTAGAATGCAGACGGGTAATTGTATCGGTCACAAGGAACGGCTTGGCATTGGGATTGCGCTCATTCATCTTGCGCACATACTTGCCGAGACGCGGATCGTTGAATGTAGCGAAGTAGATGTAGCCATATTCGTTGACACATGGCCAGATGGGAGCCTCCCCACCCTGCTCTGCCTTATGATCCTTCTGGAACGAGCGGTAGTAGTAGCTCGATGACTTCTCTGCGTCAAGGCCCCACTGCATAATGGCGTTGTCATCATTCGAAGCCATCAGGCGGCCGTCGGCAAGAACTTCGAGAGCATGCTCACGCGAAAGTTCCTGATTGAGGTTCTGGCAGTGCATAGCGACATTGAGGCGCAGAGTATTGGCAAAGCGGAGCCACTTGTCCATATCGGGCGCGCCGATACCGCCTTCACCGAAGATAGGATCGTTCTGAAGAGCGTCGCGCGACGAAGCGTTCTGAGTATGGTCGAGAAGATCAACGGCTTCCTTGAGGTCCTTGAGGATCTGGGTATATACCTCCTCCTCGGAATCATACTTATAATAACGCTTGCCCTCGTTGCCCACCACGATAGCATCGCTCATGGGGATCGGGCCCCAGCATGATGCCATAACGTAGTACACGTACGACTTCCAAGTCTTTACGATTGCCATATTCTTGGGATAAATAGTACGGCCCTCGTCGTCGACATTAGCAGCGTACTCGCGCTCGAGCTTGATAAGGTCGCGGAGCACATTCACGTAGTAATTGCGGAAATAGCCGTCGCCAGTGTCCTGGCTGGGATTGCAGCAGAACATCACGATGGTGAAGCGAGAGAAGTTGAGAAAACGGCGGTAGTTCATTTCGGCCCAGTTATTGGCGGTACGCTGTACAGTACCGGCGAACACGTCGTTGAGCTCGACATCATATACCTTGTGGGGGTTGGTGTTCACCTCCTCGAAGTCGTCGGTACATCCGGAAAAACCGAGACCGGCGGCAGCTGCGATAGCAACGGAGGGAAGGATATATTTAAGTTTCATACGGTAATTGATCTTTTAGAATGTGACTTTGACATCAAATCCCCATGTGGCCTGCGGAAGGGTAAATCCCTCCTCGAAGCCCTGGGCATTGCCTGTAGAAGATGTTGCCTGGGGATCCATACCCTTGGGACAGCTCTGATGGAGGATAGCCACGTTGCGGCCGACAACAGAGATCTTGGCGGAACGGATAAACGAATTACGGAGCCAATGCTGGGGAACAGA
>JAHZGZ010000180.1:2678-5079 GCA_019420545.1 Bacteroidales bacterium
AATGTATCAATTTAAGGTTAAACAATTGAGCAAAGATACCGCAGATGACGAACCGCCATTGTGGCACCAGTGGTCGGTAGGGGTAACCCATGTCATCGACTTCTTGCCGCCCCAATATTCGAGGCTCTCGGTGTAGACGGTGTTGCCTACCCATACACCCTTGGGACGTGCCCAGTCGGCATACAGACCGCCGTCGGCATTGGTGTTGGGGTCATAGCCGGGGATATTGGTATACTGTGCTTCGAGAACGCCCTGACGTTCACGGTCGTTTTCACCATAGACGATACGTGACATCTGATTTTCGTAACGTCCTTCAAGGGTATTTACAGTACTACCGTCGATACCGCCGCGGAATGTGGTGTAGCTCCAGAACTTACCGCCGTGGCTGAAGTCGATAGCTGCACCAACAGAGAGATTCTTCCAGCGGAGAGTTGTACCGGCACCACCGATCCAGTCGGGCTGGATTGAGCCGAGATACTGGTCGGGCTCATATTCGGCCTTACCGTCGCGGCCTACGTAGATGTTGCCGTCGGCATCGCGCTTGTAGTCATTGCCGTAGAACACGCCGTAGGGCTTGCCAACCTGTGCATACGATTTGATGTTGTCGCGGCCACGGATCTCAAAGCGGTCGATACCGGGAGCGAGGGCAACAACCATGTTCTTGTTCTTTGCCCAGTTGCCACGGATCTCCCATGTCCAGTCAGCGGTGCGGATGGGGGTTACGGAGAAGCTGAGCTCGACACCCTTGTTGGTCATCTTACCGGCGTTGATGATCTCGCGCTGATAGCCTGATGCAAGAGGAGCGTCGGCCTCGACGATCTGGTCGGTAGTGGCCTTGTTATAATATGTGAAGTCAAGAGAGAAGCGGTTGTCGAAGAAACGGAGTTCGGCACCCAGCTCCCACGACTTTGTCATCTCGGGACGCAAGGCGAGAGTCTTCAGAACAGATTCGCCGGTGAAGTAAGGGATTCCGAGGAATGAACCGTCCTCAGCCTTGTAGTAACCTGAGATAAGACGGTCGTAACCGGTGTCGTTACCTACCTTTGCATAAGAACCGCGGATCTTAACGAGCGGGAAGAGATGCTGGTCGAGCTTGAAGAGATCGGAGAGGACGAGGCCTGTACCGACCGACCAATAGAAGTAAGAATTGTTGTTCTTGGGGAGGGCCGACGACCATTCGTTGCGGGCGGTAGCGTCGATGTAGGCCCAGCCGTCGATACCGAGAGAGAGCGAACCGTATACGGCCTGCTTCTTCTTGCCTTCGCTCTCCTCAAGGGCACTGACGAGGCCCTTTGCATTGGAAAGAGAGCGCATATCCTGGAACTGGAGCTGTGAGGCCTTGGAGTAGACACGCGAGCCGTGGATCGACTGTGCGGATGCGCCGACGCTGGCGTTTACATTGAGGAAGTTGTCCCAGAAACCGTTGTGGAACATCACGAGAGCCTCGTAGTTGGTGTTGCGCCAGTCGCGCTTCCAACGCATGTACTCACCGTCGGTATCGAAAGGAGTGTTGAGGTTGGTGAACGACCATCCTTCGCTGATCTGTACGTCGGTAGCGGCACGCAGACGTACGTCGACCATCTTGTAGGGCTTGAAGTTGAAGGTTACGTTGCCCATGAACCAGTGCTTGTTGTCGGAGTTGTCACACTCGTGGAGCGACCAGAATGGGTTGGTCATGCCCTTGAAGTTGAAGGCGGTACCGTCGGGTCTCTTCCAAGGATTCAGCTCCTCGATGGAAGCGTCGCGCGACAGGTTGGCGAACAGGTAGATCGGGTTACGGTCGGACGAGTTGCGGAACGCACGGTTGTCGACCTCCTCGTAGACGTAACGTGAAGAAACGTCGACATTCCACCACTTTGCAAGGTCGGCAGTAGTGTGGAGGTTGAAGGTGTGGCGCTCGAGGTCGTTGACACCCTTGAGCACATCGTCGGAAATGATGTTGGTGTAGCTCAGACGGAATGTACCACCCTCAAACACCTTGTCGATAGAAAGCGAGTTGGTGTACATATGGCTTGTACCGTACATCGACTTTGTTGTCTCAGGATGTGAAGAATACTGGCGTATCTTTCCGTTGCGGCCTACAACGTCGAAACCGAGCATAGGCATACCCCATGAGCGCTGATCCTGTCCGGCATTGTTGGGGTTCCAGATACCGTAGGGCAGATCGGGATCGTAACCGCCGGCAGTACCCTGGCTGCCATAGAAGTTACGGCCCTGATTGGCGCGCTCGAACGCACACGACTGACCGGCACCGTACCAGTTCTGGTAGGCCGGGTAGTTGTAGAGGTAGCCGAGCATGAGGTTGAAGCCATAGGTAACGCCGAGACCTTTCTTCTTTGTAGCCTTCTTGGTGGTGATGAGGATGACACCGTTGGCGGCGTCGGAACCGTAGAGAGCGGAT
>JAHZGZ010000181.1 GCA_019420545.1 Bacteroidales bacterium
TCTCGACGAAATCGTGATGCGCAAGATGGATGTGCCTGTCGAGGGTGAACCCGACATGAAGGCATGGATGCACTTCCTCCACAAACTCGACAATGCCGAAAAGACTGTCACAATCGGTCTGGTAGGCAAGTATGTCGAGCTTCAGGATGCCTACAAGTCGATCAACGAGGCTCTGCTCCAGGCCGCCACATACGCCGACCGCAAGCTCAACCTCGTATACATCCATTCCGAGAAACTTACTGAGGAGAATGTCGCCGAGAAGCTGTCGGGCATGGACGGCGTGATTGTCGCTCCCGGCTTCGGACAACGTGGCATCGAGGGAAAGTTCGTGGCATTGAAATGGCTTCGCGAGCACGACGTGCCCACGTTCGGCATCTGCCTCGGCATGCAGTGTATGGTGATCGAGTTTGCACGCAATGTGCTCGGACTTGCCGACGCCAATTCCACAGAAATGGATCTGCACACGCCGCACAATGTGATCGACCTTATGGACGAACAGAAGTCGGTTACCGACAAGGGCGGTACAATGCGTCTCGGCGCCTACGACTGTCGCCTTACTCCCGGTAGCCGTGTAGCGGCCGCATATGGCAGTGAGATGGTGAGCGAACGCCATCGTCATCGCTTCGAATTCAACAGCGACTACCGTGAGCGTTTTGAGCAGGCCGGTATGAAATGTGTTGGTGAGAATCCTGCCACACGTCTTGTAGAGGTTGTCGAACTGCCCGATCACCGCTGGTATATAGGTACACAGTATCATCCCGAGTATTCCTCGACGGTACTCAGCCCCAATCCGATATTTATAGATTTTATCAAGGCTGCAATAGCCTACAACACAGAAAAATCAACAGAAAAAACAGAATAATACAGACTGAATGGATAAGAACACCATGTACGGCATGCTCCTGATGGGTGCCGTGCTCTTAGGATTTATCTGGCTCAATCAGCCGGAACCCCAGCCCGGCCCTGCACCCGAAATGGAGGTGACACAGGAACAGGCCGAGGCTGCCGCCGACAATCTGCTTGCCGCGCCTTCCGACTCGCTTACACGCGGACAGCTTGTAATGCTTGCCGATGCTGTGGCCCGTTATGGCACTCCCGACAGTACCGGCATCGGCCATATCGACCGCGACGGCATCGTACTCTCGGGTAATGGTACCGAGGTGACGGGACATGTGCGTGTCGATTCTGTCGATGTACCTGTAGGACTGCTTGCCGATCCCGCCGCTGCCCTCACATCGTCGGCTGTAAGCGCGAAGGCATATACCGACGCTGTGGCCCGCGTAAAGAATCTGCTTCGCGACCTTACGCAGTATCAGGGATTCGCCCGCTATCTTCAGGGTAAGAATGATACTGTAAGGCTTGCAAACGATCTGATCTCTCTTGACATCACTACCAAGGGCGCTATGATCGCCACTGCCGAACTTTCGAAGTACGACAGTTTCCGCGGAGGCAACGTGAAGGTGATATCCGGCAATGACGACGCCTATTCATTCATTCTCAATTCGGCTGACCGCGAGTTTGATACGCGTGACTTCTATTTCCGTCCTGTTGAGGTGACGGACTCCTCCGTGCTCATGAGCCTCGATCTTGGCAAAGGTACCGAGTTCGGGTTGCGCTATACTCTCCGTCCCGACAGCTACGTAGTGCGCCTCGACGTTGAGCAGAAAGGCATGCAGAGCATCATCCCCTCCAACGTCGTGACGATGGATTTCATATGGACGCAGCGCATGATCCGCCAGGAAGAAGGCCGTATGTTCGAGGAGCGTAACTCGGCTATTTACTATAAGTATGCCGGCGGTGGTGTCGATTATCTCAAGGAGACGTCCTCCGACTCCAAGGAGGTCAATGAGCCTGTCAAGTGGCTGGCCTTCAAGAATCAGTTCTTCTCGATGGCGTTTATTGGGCGTAATCCGTTCAACAATGCCGCTCTGCAGTCTACCGTACTGTCGGTCAGCGACGATCCGAATTATCTCAAGGAGCTGGAGGCTGTGTCGACTCTGGATTATAATCCCGGCGTTGAACGTCCGGCCTCGTTCGACATCCTTATCGGCCCGAACCTCTACCCGATGCTCACGGCAGTCGACAAGAAACTTTATCCCGACGACGATCTCGAGCTTACCCGCCTGATACCTCTCGGATGGCCCATCTTCCGCTGGATCAACACTTGGATTGTGATCCCGGTATTCGATCTGCTCGGCTCATGGTTTACCAACTATGGCGTGATAATCCTCTTCCTCACTATCTTTATCAAGCTCATCCTCTTCCCCTTCACCTACAAGAGCTACATGTCGCAGGCGAAGATGCGTCTGCTCAACCCCGAGATCAAGGCTATCAATGAGAAGTATCCCGGTACGGAGAACGCCATGACGCGCCAGCAGAAAACCATGGAACTTTACTCGCGCGCCGGTGCCAACCCCATGGCCGGCTGTCTGCCGATGCTCCTACAGATGCCTGTGCTCATCGCAATGTTCGCCTTCTTCCCCTCGTGTATCGAGTTACGCGGACAGTCGTTCCTCTGGGCCAAGGATCTATCGGCTCCTGACGCCATCCTTACCTGGTCGGGCAACATTCCTCTGGTTACCGAGTATTTCGGCAACCATCTGTCGCTCTTCTGTCTGTTGATGACGGTAACCAACATCATCTATACCAAGTTCACAATGGCCAACCAGCCCTCATCGGCAGGGATGCCCGGAATGAAGTGGATGATGTACCTCATGCCGCTGATGTTCCTTGTGTTCTTCAACAATTATGCGGCCGGCCTGTCGTACTACTACTTCCTTTCGCTCCTTATCACCATCGTGCAGATGTACATCTTCCGCCGCGTGGTCAATGAGGACAAGATGCGCGCCAAGATGGCCGAGGCTGCCAAGAAGCCGCGCAAGAAGAGTGGATTCATGGCCCGTCTTGAGGAAGCGCAGCGTCAGCAGCAGGCTATGCTTCGCGAGCAGCAGAAGCGCCAGGGTGGTGCAAAACGCAGATAATATTAACAGATAAAAATGAAATAAATCAGGGTCGTATTGGGTCATCATATATGTCCGTGCGACCCTGATTGTTTTCCCCCCTTATTTATATCATGGATAATTTTGTATTCTATGCCCCTACAAAGTTTGTGTTCGGGCGATATGCCGAAAAGCGCACAGGAGAGCTGGCACGTGAATTCGGCGGCACTCGTGCCCTTGTAGTATACGGCGGCGGTTCCGCAGTGCGCAGCGGAGCTGTAGGCCGCGCCGTGCGTTCGCTTCATGCCGCCGGGTTCGATACGTTCAATCTCGAAGGTATCAAGCCCAATCCTACCGACGACCGTGTGCGCGATGGTATCGATCTTGTACGCATGTACGATATCGACATTGTGATTGCCGTAGGTGGCGGCTCGGTAATCGATACCGCGAAAGCTATTGCTCTCGGAGCACTTTACGACGGCGATTTCTGGGACTTTTATTGCGGGAAAAAGACTCCCGAGCATGCGCTTCCCGTAGGTGTGGTACTTACCATCCCCGCAGCAGGCAGCGAGGGGTCGGGTAATTCAGTGATAACTCTCGTGCCTGAGAAAGATGCCGACGGCGTTGTTCCCGGCCCGGTTAAGCTGAGCCTGCGTACCGAATCGGTGCTCCGGCCGAAGTTCTCGATTATGAATCCCGAGCTTACAATGACGCTCCCGGCGTGGCAGACGGCCTGCGGCATTGTCGATATGATGGCCCACATCTTCGAGCGTTACTTCACCAATACTCCCGACTGTGAGGTGACCGACCGTGTCGCCGAAGGACTGCTGAAAGCCATTATCACCGAGGGCGGCCGTGTGATGGCCGACCCCGACAATTATCAGGCGCGCGCCAACATAATGTGGGCCGCTACTCTCGCCCACAACGGATTGTGCGGCACGGGACGCCGTGAGGACTGGTCGAGCCACTTCATCGAGCATGAGATCAGCGCCGTTTATCCCGAGGTTGCTCATGGCGCCGGACTTGCCGTGGTCGTGCCGGCATGGATGAGCTACGTTGCGGCAAAGAATCCCGACAAGGTTGTGCAGTTTGCCGAGCGCGTGATGGATGTCAATCCTGCCGATTTTACTGTCGGATCGCCCGCTGAGATAAAGGCTGCTATAGCCGCCGAAGGTATCGCACGTCTGCGTGCATTCTACAACAGTCTCGGTATGCCCGCTGACTTCGCTGGTCTCGGCATCACCGATCCCGACATACCGGCGCTGGTTGATGCGCTTCATCTCCACAAGGGAGATCCCATCGGCGGCTACGTCCCCCTAACTCACAAGGATACCCACGCCATCTACACGGCAATGCTCTAAAAGACAGGTAAAACAGACCTGATGAAAAAAGATTAAGGAGGCCAGGAAAACCGGCGGCATCGGCTGCCTGGAGTTCCTGACCTCCTTAATCTTTTTAATCTCCTTGCGCTCGCACAATTGTTTCTATGTGCTCACGCATAGATGAGGTATGGGCATGAAAAAAGGGTAAGCTTACTACATCGCACCGCTACAACCCGGTACCGTTGCTCCGGTCAAGGCCTGGCGGAGTTCCCGGGGAGCTGGTCGTGTAGGACTTACCCGGGCGCAAAGGTACTATATTTTTCTCATCCGGCAAACTTTTGCCTGCTAAATTTTTCAATCGCCGCACGGCAGGCATTCGTAACAGGTATGCAGGTTATGACAAGGTATGTTAAAGGGTATGTGAAGTACATAAATCGGTAGGATTCATAGTTCGGCGGCCAAAACTTTTTCGTAAATTTGTCATCCTTTTAACCCACAACATATAAATATCACAATTATGAGTACATGGTTTGAATGCAAGGTTCGCTACGATAAAATACAGGAAAATGGTTCGGCAAAGAAGGTCAACGAGCCTTATTTGGTCGACGCTCTCAGCTTCACAGAGGCCGAGGCACGCATCACCGAGGAGGTTACACCCTTCATCTCCGGCGATTTCTCCGTATCGGCCGTAAAGCGCACCAACTTCACCGAAATCTTCTGGGATGACACCGCCGACAAATGGTACCACGTGAAGGTCAACTTCATCACCCTCGACGAAAAGACCGCCGTAGAGAAGAAGACCACTTCCCACATTCTTGTCGCCGCCAACGACTTCCGCGGAGCACTCGACCATTTCATGGACGGCATGAAAGGCACAATGGCCGACTTCGAGGTAAGCTCCATTGCAGAGACTGCCCTCATGGACGTGTACAAGGCCAAGCTCGAAGGTCAGAAAACGGAGGCATAATCCATACCCGGAAAAGATGTCATCATCGGTAACATCCAGGTTGCTCGACATAAGGAGCCGCATCCCTGAAGGGGTGACACTCGTGGCCGTGTCGAAGTTCCACCCCATAGAAGCCGTGCGCGAGGCATACGACGCCGGACAGCGCGACTTCGGCGAAAGCCGCGCTCAGGAGCTTGCCGTCAAGGCCCCGGCGATGCCCGACGATGTACGCTGGCACTTCATCGGCCACCTGCAGACCAACAAGGTGCGCCAGGTAGTGCCCCATGCGTTTCTCATCCACAGCATCGACTCCATGAAACTGCTGCGTACCGTAGACTCCGAGGCAGCGCGCATAGGGCGCGTGGCCGACGTGCTGCTACAGATACATGTGGCCCGGGAAGAGACCAAATTCGGATTCACACCCGACGAGCTTTTAACCGTACTGCCCGGCGAATGGCATCCTGCCGACACGCCCAACGTAAGGGTGCGCGGCGTAATGGGTATGGCCTCGCTTACCGACGATCAGGCGCGCATTGCCGCCGACTTCGCAGCCATTGCCGCAGTATACCGCACACTGAAAGAAGGTCTGTTTGCCGGAAGCGACAGTTTCGACACCATATCCATGGGTATGAGCGACGACTTCCCTCTCGCCATAGCGGCAGGGAGCACGATGGTGCGCATAGGCACCGACATATTCGGCGCCCGTGAATACTGACCCCGCGCTACCACTCCGCGTATACCGTGCAACCGAATCATTTCCCCCGCCAAAGGAACCGGATATGTTTTACAGCATGTTATTACTGCCGTAAAACATATTTTTTATAATTTTACCTATTCAAAAGTACTTAACCTAAAATATCAAAATTAAAACAACCAACGAAAATCATTTATCAGCAATGGAAACCGCTCAGTCTAAATCAAACAATGGCAGGCTGATTGCAATCATCGCGATGTTCTTCCTCTTCGCCATGATTTCATTCGTTACCAACCTCGCCGCACCTATCGGAACAATCTGGGGATACAAATTCGCAGGCAACTCAATGCTCGGCATGATGGGCAACATGATGAACTTCCTGGCCTATCTCTTCATGGGAATTCCCGCCGGAAATCTGCTTGTGAAAATAGGATATAAGAAAACAGCCCTCTGGGCAATGGCCATCGGCACCATCGGCCTCTTCGTACAGTGGCTGTCGAGTGTGGTAGGTGCCGACGTCACCGCCGGTACCGTAGCCGGAACCCCCGTGCCTGTAAGCTTCTACATCTATCTGCTCGGCGCATTCATCTGCGGTTTCTGCGTGTGCATGCTCAACACTGTGGTAAACCCCATGCTCAACCTGCTCGGCGGCGGCGGCAACAAGGGCAACCAGCTCATCCAGACCGGCGGCTCGCTCAACTCTTTGGCCGGTACTCTCACTCCGTTCTTCGTAGGTGCCCTCATCGGCCAGCTTACCGACAAGACCGAGATGAGCAATGTAGCTCCCCTGCTCTGGGTAGCCATGGGCGTGTTTGTAGCTTCATTCATAGTAATCTCTTTTGTTGCGATTCCCGAGCCCAACAAGACCAGCGGCAAGAAGGTAAAATATGCCCACTCTCCCTGGAACTTCCGTCACCTCGTGTTCGGCGTGATCGCAATCTTCTTCTATGTAGGTATTGAGATAGGTATCCCCGGCACCCTCAACTTCTACCTCGCCGAACCGGGCGAACGCGGCGCCGGCATCCTTGAGAACGCTTCAGTAATCGCCGGTGCTATAGTGGCTATCTACTGGCTCTTCTGCTCGAGCATCATCTCCGGCGCCGTATCCACACGCGCACAGATCATCACAGTATCTACTGTGGCTATAATCCTCGTAGTGCTCGCCATCTTCATTCCCAAGACCGTCACTCTCCCCGTGCCTGAATTCATCTATGCCGGTGGCGCACAGGTGCCTGTAAGCGCATTCCTCCTGATACTCTGCGGCCTCTGCACCTCTGTAATGTGGGGTGGTATCTTCAACCTCGCAGTAGAGGGTCTCGGCAAATACACCGCACAGGCTTCCGGCATCTTCATGATGATGGTTGTAGGCGGCGGCGTGATGCCCCTTATCCAGAACTGGATCGCCGATCTCGCAGGCTACATGGCTTCATACTGGCTTATCGTAGCTATGCTCGGCTGGATCCTCTTCTATGGCCTCATCGGCTCCAAGAACGTCAACACCGACATCCCCGTTGACGACACCATCGAGGACGCCCTTTAACCACCGACACCTACGGGTATCATCCCGGATAATGATACCCTCACTCCATGCATACCATGCTTGCCGACACCCTCACGCGTTGCCGGCAAGCATTGTATAACGGAGATAGACTTACACCCAGTACAATAATACATATATATCGAGCGTTTAAAGCATATACCACTTATTGTACTTACTACAATATAACAGTGCTCCCTCCTCCCGACATCCATAACCGATAGAAAGAAATATCATTCTCTAAAACAACGATAAAAATGGACACAAAAGTCATGAACCGCGCTGCCGACAACATCCGCGTGCTCGCAGCCTCGATGGTCGAGAAGGCCAAGTCAGGACATCCCGGAGGCGCCATGGGCGGAGCCGATTTTGTCAACGTGCTTTACTCCAATTTCCTTGTCACCGATCCCGACAATCCCACATGGATCGCCCGCGACCGCTTCTTCCTTGACCCGGGGCATATGTCGCCCATGCTCTATGCCGTGCTGGCCCTTACAGGCAAGTTCACCATCGAAGAACTCAAAGGCTTCCGCCAGTGGGGCAGCGTTACTCCCGGTCATCCCGAGCTCCATCCCGAGCGTGGTGTGGAGAATACCTCCGGTCCTCTCGGACAGGGCCATGTAATGGCCGTAGGTTGTGCTATCGCAGAGCGTTTCCTCCAGGCACGCTTCGGTGACTGGCTGACACACAAGACATACGCATTCATCTCCGACGGCGGTATTCAGGAAGAGATTTCCCAGGGCGCCGGACGTCTGGCAGGCTACCTCGGCCTGAACAACCTCATCATGTTCTACGACAGCAACGATATCCAGCTCTCCACCGAAGTAAAGGCTGTCACCACCGAGGACACAGCCGCCAAATACCGCGCATGGCACTGGAACGTGATCGAGGTCGACGGCACCGATCCCCTCGCTATGGCAGGAGCACTCGAAACCGCTATCGAAGAGAAGCACCGTCCCACCATCATCATCGGCAAGACCATCATGGGCCGCGGAGCCGTTACCGCCGACGGCGAATGCTTCGAGGCCAAGTGCTCGACCCATGGCAACCCGCTGAGCGCATCCGGCGCAAGCTACGAGAAGACCATGGAGCACCTCGGCGCCGATCCTGCCGATCCCTTCCATATTTGGGACGACGTGAAGGCTCTCTATGCAGAACGCAGCGAGAAGCTCCGCGCAATCGTAAAAGAGCGCCGCGAGGCTGAAAAGACATGGCGCGAGGCCAATCCCGAAAAAGCCGCCCTGCTCGACAGCTACATCGCCGGCAAGCTCCCCGAAATCGACTGGGAGAATATCGCCCACAAGCCAAACATCGCCACCCGCCAGGCTTCGGCCGACGTGCTCGCAGAGCTCGCCAAAAAGGTAGGCAACATGATTGTGGCTTCGGCCGACCTCGCCAACTCCGACAAGACCGACGCTTTCCTCAAGAATACCCGTGCATTCACCAACGGTGACTTCTCCGGCGCATTCCTCCACTGCGGTGTGGCCGAGCTTACCATGGCAGCCATCATGAACGGTATCGCCCTCCACGGAGGCGTGATCGGCGCATGCGGCACATTCTTCGTATTCTCCGACTACATGAAGCCCGCAGTGCGCATGGCTGCCCTGATGGAGCTTCCCGTGAAATATATCTGGACACATGATGCATTCCGCGTAGGCGAGGACGGTCCTACCCACGAACCGGTTGAGCAGGAAGCTCAGATCCGCCTCATGGAGGAACTCCGCAACTTCAATGGCGAGCCCTCCGTGCTCGTGCTCCGTCCCGGCGACGCAGCCGAAACCTCCGTATGCTGGAAGATGGCCATGGAGAACACCAAGACTCCGACCGCGCTCATCCTCTCGCGCCAGAATATTCCCGATCTCCCGGCCGTTTCCGGCAACCGCTACCGCGAGGCCCTCGGTGCCGAAAAGGGCGGCTATGTGGTGAAGCAGGCCGAGAATCCCGCCGTTACCCTCGTGGCCAACGGTTCGGAAGTATCGCTGCTTGTCGATGTAGCCAACGAGCTCGACAAGGAAGGTGTTGCCACCCGAGTGGTTTCCGTTCCCTCGATCGGCCTGTTCGAATGCCAGAGCGCAGAGTATCGCCACAGCGTAATCCCCGCCGACGGCAAAGTATTCGGCCTCACCGCCGGCCTCCCCTCGACCCTGCGCGGTGTGATAGGCGCCAACGGCAAGGTATTCGGCCTCGACCACTTCGGAGCCTCTGCCCCCTACAAGGTGCTCGACGAGAAGTTCGGCTTCACAGTTCCCGCCGTACTCGCCCAGATAAAGGATTATCTCGGCAAATAAGTGCTCCCCATAATGCTCACTGCTGACTAAGCAGTGTAGCCAGTAAATAATAAAACCGGCCCCGTGTCACCTGAACTTGGTTGACACGGGGCCGAGTCTTTTATCAAGTATCGCGCGATTACTTTATTGCGACCTTGAATATGCGGTTGGCTGTACGCACAATGTAGATACCGGCAGCAGGTACACAATATGATACCGAGGCTGAATTATCGCTGATAAGCTGTCGGCCGTCGGCAGAGAATACAGCGACATGGAGTCCATAAGGATTGTCTATCGTAATCTCACGTCCCGAAACGGCTACCTTCACTCCTTCCGACGCGTTGTCAACGATCTCATCAATGCCCGACAGGCCGCTGACAATTACAGCATTCGAGGACTCGCTTACAACCTCAGGATTATAACTGTAATTATCACGATGAGTATGACGGAAGATTCCTACTACATAATAACCCACTACATCGTTGTCATCAATGCCGAGATCCGAAG
>JAHZGZ010000182.1 GCA_019420545.1 Bacteroidales bacterium
CTCTTCCGCCAGTATCCCAAGCTTCAGGGCGGCTATATCTGGGACTTCGTCGACCAGTCGATACGCTGGAAAGGCAAGAACGGCGAGGAGATCTTCGCTTTCGGCGGCGACTTCAACAACTACGATCCGTCGGACCAGAACTTCTGCGACAACGGCGTCGTATCGCCCGACCGCGTGCCCAATCCCCACGCCTGGGAGGTGAAGCGCGTGCAGCAGCCCATCCTCACCACTTTTGTGGCTCCCCACAAGGTAAGCGTGTTCAACGAGAACTTCTTCCGTCCGCTCGACAACGAGAAGATGAGCTGGACGCTACTCCACGACGGCAAGCCCGTGCGTAGCGGCAGCATCGACGGCTTCAATATCGCTCCGCAAGCCAAGGCCGAGGTAGAGATACCCTACGGCGAGATCACCGAGAAGGGTGAATGGCTGCTCAACCTCACCTATACCACCCGCGACGAGCTCAACCTCGTACCCGCAGGCCATATCGTGGCCGAGGAGCAGATCGTACTGCGCCCCTACGACGGCACCAACTGCAAGGTATGTCCGCGCTGCGCGCTCACCGCTCCGGCACTTACAGTGACCGACGCCGACGACAAGCTGACATTCACCAGCACGTCGCTCGACCTCGTGTTCGACAAGGCCACAGGCTTCATCACCCGCTACGATGTCGACGGCACCGCGATGCTCGAGAAAGGCACTTCGATCAAGCCCAACTTCTGGCGTGCTCCGACCGACAACGATATGGGCGCCAAGATGCCGACCAAGTTCCGCGTATGGCTCAACCCCGAGATGAAGCTCACCTCACTTACCCACGAAGAGAACGCACGCCGCCAGATCGTGACCGCACAGTATGAGATGCCGACCGTCCACGCCACGATGACCATCACCTACACCCTCAACGGCAAGGGTGAGCTCAACGTGCGCCAGGCCATGAAAATGCTCCCCGACGCCAAGGAGGCAAAGGTTTCCGACATGTTCCGCTACGGCATGGTGATGGATATGCCCCGCAGCTTCGAGAATGTGGAATACTACGGCTGCGGCCCCGAAGAGAACTATATCGACCGCCACACCTCGGCCGACCTGGGTATCTACAACACCACTGTCACCGACATGCCCTACCGCTATATCCGTCCGCAGGAGACCGGTACACGCGGCGACCTGCGCTGGTATGTTGTCACCAACACGGCAGGCAACGGACTGAAGGTTACTGCCGCCGAACCCTTCTCGGCATCGGCTCTCCACTACTCTATCGCCACACTCGACGGCGGTGAGACGCGCAACAACGGCCACTGGGGCGAGCTCAAGGAGGACAACCTGACCCAGCTCTGTGTCGACCTGCGCCAGCAGGGCCTCGGCTGCGTTGACTCGTGGGGTGCATGGCCGATGGACAAATACCTCATCCATCCCGCCGACTACACCTTCGACTACACACTCACACCGGTTCGCGGATTCCTCGGCAACCGCTGATCATAGAGCTATTGAATCAAAAGCGCCGTAGCGGATTACTTCGCTACGGCGCTTTTTGCAAACCTGCGCAATCTGAAATTGCAGGGTGGATTATGTAGATTTGGAGGGAGAGAGGAGAGCCGAAGAGTCAGGCGTCATCGCGCCTGGCGTTCCAGACGAGGAGGGTGAGGAGAACTGATACGGCGGCGGCTCCGATCCAGAACCAGTTGACGTAGGTGAAGTCGTAGATGTCGGCTCCGGTTACGGCGTCGACGGTCTTGTGGCCTTCGATCAGAATGCCGTTCATCACGTCCTGAAGGCCGGCGCCGATGTAGCTGGCGATGCCGACCACACCGAGGGCGGCTCCGGCGGCGGCACGCGGGGCAATGTCGACTGCCATAAGGCCCCCAAGAAAGCAGATGAGCACGCCTATGCCAAGGCCGAAGAGCACCATGGCGGTGGCGTCGAGCCAGAAGTGCTCGCCCGGGACCAGGAGGAACAGGCAGAGGGCGGCGACGTTCATCAGGCCGAACACGAGCGCCGGCACGTTGCGCGAGCCGTTGAAGAGCCGGTCGGAGATAAGGCCCGAAGCCACGGTGCCGACAATGCCGCACACCGAGCTGATCGAGATGATGAGCGAGGCGTCGAGCGTGTCGTAGCCCTTCTGGGCCTCAAGGTAGAACACGCCCCAGGAGTTGACGGCGTAGCGCGAGATGTACATGAACGCGCTGGCCAGGGCGAGGCACCAGATAGCCGGATTGCGAAGTACAGCCTTCTGCGCGCGGTTGAAGTCGGGATTGACATCGTCACTTTTATCTTTTGCCGATGCTTTTGCAGGTTCTGGACTTGGAAAACCGAGACTCTGTGGGGTGTCGCGCATGAATACGAGCACAATTGCGAGACCACATAGGCCGATGACACCGGCGCCGAGCATACCGTAGCGCCATCCTGCCCAACTAACGAGCAGGGCGATGGTGATGAACGTGATAGCCTCGCCGAGATTGTGGGAGGCCGACCAGAAGCCGTAGTATGTGCCGCGGTCCTTGGACGTGTACCAGCGGTTGAGCGACACCACACATGCCGGAGCGCCCATCGACTGGAACCAACCGTTCATACCCCACAGCAGGGCAAACACCCAGAACATCTCGGTCATTCCCAGCACAAGATTTACAATAGCAGTGAGCAGTAACCCCGTGGCGAGAAACCGCCGGGCATTGCAGCGGTCGGCAAGAAAACCGTTGGCCATCTTGCCTACAGCGTAGACGAAGAAAAGGCAGGAACCGATAATGCCGAGCTGCGTCTCGGAGAACACGCCGTCGTCGACTATAGGCTTGCGCACGATGTTCATCGACAGGCGGCACACATAGTATATCGCATAGCCGAGCGTAGCCGAAAGGAACGTGGCCATTCTTACGCGTTTAAACCTGTCGGAATCCGACACAGTTTCAGACGCAGGAGCGGATATTCTATAGAACGATGTAATTCTGTCGATCAGCGAGCGCGGCTGCCGGGATAAATCTTCAGCTAATTCCATGGCAATCAATCATGAAGTGAGCGTGAACGAAGATACTCAAGCAGTAGTTCGGCGCGATCGGTCTGTATGATGCGTGCTCCCAGGCTGTCGACAAGAAATCCGAAAGCAGCGTCGGGGTCGGTCAGTGCGAGGTCGTCATCATGCCCTCCGCAAAGAGTGTCCCAGAGTGTGTTATACCATATCAGGGCATTCCCTTCAAGCTGCTTCTTCAACTGCCGCGGATAGGCCACGGTAGAGTCATTGGCATATACCAGTTCATATGCTACGGGCTTGAGATCGGTCATGAACCCCTCCATAAGTTCAGGCGCACCCGGCTTGTCGATATTCACCACCGGCATGTATATTACCTTATCAAGATATTTCCCATACAAGCTGTCGACCGTAGCTGCCGGCTTGGCACCTTTCATGATCACCTGTTCAGCAGTACCCGTTTTTTCCAGTACAGGCATAAGCAGATCGAAATAGCGGTCGGCCTTATCGAGATTGACAAGCACACGCCCCTTGGCGGCAAGCATCGCCTCTTCGAGAGTAGGCAGGGAGTGCATGGTACGTATTCCGGCCCCGTTTTTCAGCTTGAGAGTGCGCAGAGAGTCGAGTGTCCATTCATCCACTCGACCCTTACCGGTAGTGGTACGGTCGAGTTTGGAGTCATGGATTACCATCAGCACCGAATCCTTCGACATCTGTAGGTCAAGCTCCACGACGTCGACACCTACGGCAATCGAATGCTCAATGGCCGCAATGGAATTTTCGGGTGCATAACGCCAGTCACCGCGATGTGCCACGACCATCACCTGTGTCGTATCGCCGTTGAGCAACCGTTCACGCAGCATCTGAGCGCGGTTTGTGTCAGGAAGCGACTTCGGGGTCTCAGAATTTGAGGTATTGCAGCCACAAAGAGCTGCAATACCTATAAGGAACAAAATAGGATTCTTAAACATGACGCATCGTATCAGAGAGTAAGAGCATCGCCCCAGAAAGGCATCACCACATTATCACTATTCAGACGTGCGGCACGTTCAAGCCCGAGTTGCAGAGACCATCGGCTATTGGCCACATCCTTGTGTCCAAGTTCGAGAATATGGCTCAGTACAGCCACCTTGGGTGTCACTACGTTGCCAAGCACATTGTTCTCGGTGAGAGCGTTGACAGCATAACGGAACACGTAGAAATCGACCCGGCGTCCGCGCATCGACTCGAATTCCTCGGCGATGAAATTACTGTCGCCCGAGTGGAGTATGCTCACACCACCGCCCTCTACGAAGAATGCAGTGATGGCGAGAGTAGTCAGCGGCGAGCTGTTGTGGTGAGTGATAAACGAATGGATTTTGAATGATCCTAAGGTATAGTCTTTCTCCTCGGTCGAAAGATATGCCGAGTTGTTGACACCCGGAATGGCGAAATTAGTCAGCACCGGTTTGCCGGCCTCTGACATGGCTCGTGCCAGAGGCTCCCACTTGTGGTCGGCATGCACATGGGTGATTGCATAGAAGTCGATATACGGAGCAAGTTCGGCGCCACGGCGATGGTAAATATCCACGGCATAGTTGCCTGAAGCGGTCTGCACCACGATACCCATATTGTAAAGCGCCCATACCCGGGGTTTGCCGTCGGCCGGCATACCTGCCTTCAGGGCATTGAGCACACGGTCAAACGCCATGTCATAGCATTGCAGTGCGGGATATATATTCTGTATCGCCAGGGCGAGAGGGGTGTCGGCATCGCGATAACGCATGTAGATTTCATCGGCGGGGCAGTCGTCGGCCCAGGCCTGTATTGCGGCATATGCCGCCGTGCGACTGTCCTTATCGTCGAGAGCTGAAGAGGTTGCCCAAAGATTCTGCATGGTCTGCGTTACCTCGGGAGAGTAGACAGCAGCGGGAGGCGTGAGAGACCCGTAGTCAAACGTATTGTTGTCATCGTCGTCACACGATGTACCGACAATGGTGAATCCTACTGCTAATACTCCTATGCATATTTTACGACACAGCACACGCAGAGGCGACACGGCATCGGATATTATATTGTATTTCATTATTGTTGATCTATAAAATTGTACAGCAAAGTTATTTCAGTGAATTTGTGCCATGGATATTACCGCCGCGGCATGGCCATCCGCCCTGAGCCATCTGCACACCAATATTAATGGTGCCGATCGAACCGTTAAGGCCGTAATACAGACGGGCATCGGGGCCGATACATACCGGCGACATGGTCTGCGCGATGTTGGTCAATACCGAAGCCGATCCGTCGGGAGCGATATCAAGCACTGCGAAAGGCGACGCATACTGGGTAATGTAGGCATGACCGTCAGCACCAAGCGCAAAACCGGAATATGTATAGCCGAGTCCGGCATCGTATTTCCATTTAAGCGCACCGGCAGAAGTAACGGCATATAATGCGCCATTCTTCTCGTTGACATAAACCGTACCTTGGACGTCGACTACAGGATGATAGCAGTCGTTGTATCCCGAAGCGAATTTCCACTTTGTAGAGCCGTCGGCCATATTGATTGCTGCCACGCCTTTCTTTCCCTTCATGGTTGCGAATACCACGCCGTTGGTCTGGTCAATGGCCAGCAAGCCGCCGCGTTCGGTAACGTTGTGGGCCTCAGCCGACTGCCACAAGCGCGATCCCGCCGCAGTGTATGCCCACACACCTGCCGATGTACCGGCATATACATTTCCACGGGCATCAACAGCCACACCTCCGGCATTTCCCGAAAGATCGGCCGTCCATCGGGATGTTCCGTTGTCGGCGTCATAGGCAATGAGCTTGGCACCGTCGCAAAGAGCATAGACAACACCGTCGGATGTCACTGCGGGAGAGGCCTTCACAGCCTTGCCCATAGATACCTGCCACCTTATTGTGCCGTTGGGAGTGAAGGCATACAGAGTGCCGGCGCCATCCTCGGTACCGAGATATATCTTGCCGTCAGGGCCTACGGCAATGCCGGCTCCATAAGTGGCGGCTCCAAATACATGCTGCCACTTGACTTCACCGGTAATGGCGTTGACAGCAAGGAGGGTCTTGGTCGACTGCGAAATGCTGTATACAGTCTGGCCGTCGGGTGAGAATGCAAAATTAGAGGCTTTCTGATAACCTGCGTTGGCAAGCTCAGTCCATGCAAACGGAAGCACATTCACACTTATCGATCCTGACTCCACTTTTCCGTCGGAGTATGTTACCTTTACGGTCACAGTATTGTCGCCGACATTGGAGAAGAGGTGCGTGGCGCTTTCCGAAGCAGAGATCACAGTGCCATTCACGCTCCATTCTACCGACGATACAGTCCCCATGACAAAGTAAGCCGGATTATATTCAAGTTTGCAGAGTTCGTATAGATGCGGATTCTCGGGAGACACAGAAACAGGACTGATCTGGCCGGGCGTAGCTGAAGCAGTCAGGGTTACCGACTTGCCATGGGCATATACCGCGGTAATTGCAAATCCATACTCCGTGCCGTTGGTAAGGTCATTTACAAGCAGGCTTGTAGTGCCCTGAGGAGCCGTAAGAGATTTTACCGACGCACCTGCGGCAGTAACATTGATCTCATAGGTATAGTCAAGAGTAGTTTCGGGAGCTGTCCATGACAGGAAAACGCGGCCGTCGCCTGCCATAGCCTTGAATTCGGTGACGGGGATACGGGTGGTCTTCGGAGTGGCGGAAGCGGTAATCTTGCGTGCCAGTCCGGAAGGATACCGGCTCTGTACCGCAAAATTATACAGCGCATCGTTCTGCAGGCCGGTAATGACAGTGGTGGTTGTATTGCCATCCACCTCAGTCTCTCCACCGCCTATTGCCGAGGCATTCCAGGTTATGTAATAGGAATCAGGTACGGGCTTTCCGGCCTGAGGTTCCCAGCTTAACGTCACACACTCATCGCCCGCAGTGGCAGTAACGCCATCGAGTTCAAAGCGGTCGAAGGTGGCCGAATAATTGTTCTCATCCTCGCAAGCGGTGAATGTCAACGCCGCGGCGAGCATCAGGCCGAGGCCTGCGATATTGAATTTCATGATTTGATCAAATTAATACATGTTAAATAATCAATAACCGGGATTCTGCCAAAGCAGAGCACTGTTGTTGATACGTTCGATTTCCGACGAGGGGATCGGATACAGCAACTGGTAGTCCTGAATGGTCTTGCCTTCGGCTGCGGCAGCCTCTTTGGCACCTCCGAGACGCACGCTGTCAAACCAGCGGTGTCCCTCGTAGGGGAATTCCTTCTGACGCTCGAGCATCACGGCCTTGCGGAACGCATCCTGCGAGGGGAGGTCGGCTATATCTATTACAGGAAGTCCGGCACGGGTATGCACCATATTCAGAGCTTTCAGGGCCTCGGAATTACGGTCGTTGCTGTATGCCACTTCATTGAGCGCCTCGGCATACATAAGCACGACATCGGCATAGCGAATCAGGATATTGTCGGAGCCGTACTGCTTTGTCGAGCCGTCGGGCGTATCATAGAATTTACGCATGAGGTGGACGTTGACACCGGGCACTTTCACAAACTCCAGCAGAGCGGCACGGGCGTCGTTGGTACCGTCGTAAAGTGTGTTAAGGGTATTTGTGCGGTTATTGTCGTCGGTAGCGTTGGTAAGGGAATACCACGTACCGTGCCCCTCGCCTACAACGGTCTTGTTATAACGCACGGCGAAAATCACCTCGCGGTTCATCTTGTTGTTGACATCAAACACGTCGGATATATCGGGCAGCAGCTCGTAAGTGCCGATCATCCCGCGCAACAGGTCGGCGGCCTGCTGCGGACGCTTGAATGTGAGATATACCTTTGCGAGCAGAGCCTTCGCCGCACCGCTTGTGGCGCGGCCTATATCCTTGCCGCTGTAGCTGTCGGGTAGCATCTGCTCATTGACAATCTGCTCAAGATCGCCGGCGAGATAGGTGTACATCTCCTCCTGTGAAGCGCGTCCGAGCTGAAGGGATTCGGCCACGGTGAGCACGCGGCGCGGTACGGGAACAGTGCCCCATGCGCGGTACATGTTGAATAGTGTCAACGCACGTACAAACATCGCCTCGCCTTTGAACTGTTGTTTCTTGGCCTCGTCAAACTGGGCGCCGTCGATTTTGTCGAGAATCTTGTTGCAACGGTAAATACCGTTGTAGAAATTCTCCCACAGATTATCAAGGATGCCGTTGGCCGACGTCTCGTTGAATGTATCGATATCGTAGCGATCCTGAGTACCGGCGGTAGGTGCGTTTAGTGTCAGATTGTCACTTCTATACTCACACATCTCGATATAGAAATTCATCTGTGTCTGTAGCTTCGAGTAGCATGCGTTTACAGCCAGTTCAAAGTCATTTTCGGTTTTGTACACTTTATCGCCCGTCACCTCATCGTCGGGCTGCAAGTCGAAGAAACTATCGCTGCAGGAGGTGGTTGCGGAGAGCATGAGTGCGCCGGCAATCAGCGGCAGTGCAGTCTTTATATATTTGAACATAGTTTTTGTCGGTTTTAGAAAGTGGTGATGTTAAGGCCGACCATAAAGGTGCGTGCCAGAGGATAGGTACCGTAGTCCTCGCCGGGAGTAAGGGCGTTGGAACTGCGGAGACTCACTTCGGGATTATAGCCCGAGTAGTTGGTCCAGGTGTGGAGATTGTTGCCGGAGAAATATATGCGGCATTTCTCGATATGGAGCTTCTTGGTCCAGCGTGCGGGGAGAGTATATCCGACGGTCAGGTTCTGCAAGCGAAGATAGGAGCCGTCCTCCACATGCCATGTGGATGTGCGCGCGTTGTAACCGGTCTGCTTGCGGTTGGCGCGGTTGGTCTGGCCGTCACCGGGGTTGGAAGCGGAGTGCCAACGGTTGAGCGAAGCGATGGTGCCGTTGGTGTTGCCTTCCATATTGTCGAGGTAACGGCGGTTGAGGTTGAGGATCTCGTTGCCGTATACACCCTGGAAAGCGAACGAAAGGTCGATCCCTTTCCATTGCAGCTGACCGTTGAATCCATAGGTGAAGTCGGGCATATAGTTGCCGACAACCGCGCGGTCAGTATTCACGTCGAGTACACCGTCACCGTTAACGTCGACAAAGCGGAAGTCGCCGGGACGGGCATTTTCAAAATGCGGATAAGCACGCAACTCTTCCTCGTTTTTGAAGATACCGTCCTGCACAAGCAGATAGTAGCTGCCGATCGGTTTTCCGACCTCGGTGATATAATAGGCATGCTCTACCGAACCCGACTTGATGATCGGAGCGTTGTTCTGCCCGAGTTCCTTAACCTCGTTCCAGTTCTTGGCCCATGTGGCGTTGAAGCTATAGGTAAGACCGCTGGCGAAAGAGTGGCTCGAACCGAGAGTCACCTCAAAACCGTGGTTGTTGACCTTGCCTATATTCATCAGAGTGGTGCCGTAGCCGGTGGGACGCGGCACGAGCACACTCTGGAGCATGTCGTGGGTATCGGCGTTGTAATATTCACCGGTAAACTTGAGGTAACCGTTGAGGGCAAGAAGGTCGATACCGATGTTGACCATCTTTGTCTTTTCCCATGTAAGGTCGGGATTGTCGACCGAGGTAGGCTTATAGCCGCTTACAAGCGAGCCACCGCCGCTGCCGAGAATATAATCCTCGATACCCATTGTAGAGAGATGCTCGTAGTTGCCGATATTGAAGTTACCGGTCTCACCATAGCTCACACGCAGCTTACCGTCGTCGAGCCAGCGCATGGAGGAGATGTTGCGCCACCAGTCTTCGCCGGTGAACCGCCATGCTGCGGAAGCCGAGGGGAAATAGCCCCAGCGGTTGTTCTTTCCGAATCGCGAGGATCCGTCGGCACGTATTGCAGCCGAAAGCATGTAGATGCCGTCGTAGGAATACTGCACACGTGCAAGATATGAAGCGAGCGACCACTGTGTAGTCTTGGATGTACCGTCGGATACGGTACCGCCCGTAATCGTCTGAATATAGTCGTTGGGATAATCGGTTGCCTTTACCCATACTCCTTTGTAAGTTTCTTTCTGGGCCGACTGTACAAGTACGGCATTGACGCTGTGGCGTCCGAAGTCGCGGTACCAAGTGAGCTGATTCTCAAACAGCCAGTTGTAGTAACTGCCGTTGGTGACTTCGGCCACAGGATTAGATGGGCTGTCGAGGTACGACTTTCCGAGGAGAGGGAGTACCGAAGGACGGTAGTAATCCTCGTTCGTACCGTAATAATTGCCGCCGAACGATGTCTGGAACTTGAATCCGCGACCGAAGTCGAAACCGAGGAATCCACGTCCTGTAAAGTTGAAGCGTGTGATCTTGTCCTTTATAAGCGTGGCAAGAGCTACCGGGTTGAGGATTTCGTTGTGCTGATAGTCATTGCCGGTACGCCAGTAGCCGTTGCCTTGCCAGTTGAATGAACCATCGGCATTGTATACGGGCCATATCGGACACGAGGCAAGTGCCGACTGCACTACACCTCCGCTGCCATAGGCTCCAGAAGCATTCACCTTGTTGCTCTCGGAGTACGATGGCGACATGTTGGCACCATAGCTCAACCGCTGATATTTGCCGTCGACATTGAGGCGAAAGGAGTACTTTTTGAAATCGGAGTTGATAATGACGCCCTCTTTCTTCAGGTAGTTGGCCGACACGAAATAGTTTGTATCGCCCGACTTGCCGCTGACGCCGACATTATGGTTCATCGAGAAACCGGTACGGAATATAGCATCCTGCCAGTCGGTATCGACAAGCCCCCTCATACCCTGAAGATACGGCTCAAACTCAATAGGATAGTTGGAAAACGACTCGGGGCGCTTTCCGTTGGGGTCGGTGCCTCCGGGATGAAGGTCGAGATATGCGTTGGTGTGTGCCTCGGCCGAAAACTGTGCATACTGGTAGGCATTCATCATGTCGATCTTCTTCGACACCTTGTCCCACGACAGCCAGCCGTCATATGTCACCTTGGCATGTTCGGTGGTACCCTTCTTGGTGGTGATAATGATCACACCGTTTGATCCCCGGCTACCGTATATGGCGGCTGCCGACGCATCCTTCAGCACTTCAAGGCTTTCAATATCATTGGGGTTGATATTGCTGAGTCCATTCTCCATAGGTACGCCGTCAACGATATAGAGAGGGTCGTTTCCGGCAGTGGCGGAACTTACACCGCGCACACGCACCATCACGTTGTTGCCTTCGGGATCACCCGAGGTCTGCATGACCTGCACACCGGGCATCTTTCCTGCCATCGACTGACGAAAGTCGCTCGAAGGGAGATTGGCGATATCGCCCGACTTGATCTGGGAGATTGCCGTAGATACATCACGCTTTTTCTGCACGCCGTAGCCCACGACGACCACTTCATCGAGTACTTCGGCATTCTCTTTCATCTCTACCGAGGCAAGCGCCCCGGCATCTGATGCAGCGATTTCCTGCGGCATGCATCCTATCATTGAAAACACGATTGTAGCGTCGGAGGGCACATTGCTAAGGGTATAGTTGCCGTCGAAATCGGTTGAGCAACCGTTGGAGGTACCCTTCACCATTACAGTGGCGCCTATGGCAGGATCACCGAAATTGTCAAGCACAATGCCTTTCACGGTTATTTTGTCGCTTTTCGACGGTTTCGGGCTTGCGGTAGCTTCTTTTATGACAATATTTTTGCCGTTGATGGAGTAACCGGCGTTCTGCCCTTTGAGGAGCTGGGTCACAGCCGCCTGAAGATTGTCGGCGTTTACGCTTACTTTGCGCCCGGTGTTGAGATCGGAATCGGCATATACAAATGTATAACCTGTCTGTCGTTCGATTTCAGCCATGGCCTGCTTGACGGTAGCGTCATGGATGCTGAGACTCAGCGACTGAGCCATCAGCATCGCGCCACACCCCGGCAGCATGATTGCGGATAGCAAAATCCTTTTAATTTTCATAAGGTCATTTATTGGTTTAGATTATAATTATGCACAAAAAGAGGTAAGATTAATCGGTAAGGCACTGTGGATTAAATACACTGCAACGTCACTAATCTGAATATCAAGACATGGGGCTTCCGGGCAGAGAGACAGCCGCGGATCAGTTCGGGTATATGGTTATGCCGCTGGCAGTGCGTTCGAAATGCATTCGCCCGGTAGCGGCAAGTGATTCGAGGATATTGTCGAGCGACTGGGTGTCGCGGAAGAATTTGCCTGATACTTTCATGGACGCGAGCGCGGAGTCGGAAAGTACGATGGTGGTACCGTAGTTGCGTTCGAGCGAACGCATAAGCTCTGCAAGCGGCACGCGCTCATAGCTGAGGACGCCACGTGTCCAGTCGGCACTTGCCGAGGTAAATTCAGACGCGGAGATCGTTCCGGTGGCACGGTCGAAACAGAGCGTCTGGCCCGACACGATATGTCGCTCTGTAGTGTCGGCGGCGGCTGTCATTCCCAAGTGGCCAGAAATCAGGGAGACGACTGCAGTTGACTCTTCGGGATAGCTGCTGATGGTAAACGTTGTGCCGTAAACTCTTACAGATGCGCCATCGATATCGATCATAAAGGGGATATCATCGTCGTGCGCAACACTGAAATAAGCCTCACCTTGAAGTTTTACCGATCGGGTATCCTTACCGAAACTTGCGGGATAGCGGAATGTGGAGCCGCCGTTGAGCATCACATAACTGCCGTCGGGAAGATTTATGCGCGACTGCGAGCCGCAGGGCGCCACAAATTCGGTATACATCGGGGTGTCGGTGTCATCTTTTCCGAAACTGTTGAAAACAAACACAGTCGACACGATTCCCAGAGCAACAGCTGCGGCATAACCCGCGGCCATGCGTAGCCAGCGGGGGAAGCGCTGACGCGCAGCGTCGTCACTGGCTCTGCAGCGTGCAAGGAACATTTCAAATGCAGCATCAGAGTCGAAGTCGCCGAGCGGATCCGCAGCATCGGCACGCGACGCACGCCATATCTCGCGCAGGCGCATGAAGCGGTCGCGATTGTCGGGGCTGTCGGCAATCCATTGCTCCAGCTCAACATAGCCGGCATCGTCAATTTCCCCGCAGAGGAAATCGGCGATAAGCTGGTCGATATGGTCGTTGTCGTAGACTGTCATGATTGATGGCGGATTGTTTTTCGATGTTATGTCAGAGTGACGACATCAGCAGGCCGTAGGGGTAGCAGCCCCACTGCGAAAGAGTCACAAAAAATATTAAAAAATGGATATAAGGCCGCAGATGTTCGTCGATGAGCCTGAGAGCCTGCCTGATATGATATTTAACCGTATTGACGGATATTCCCTCCTCGCGGCTGATCTCCTCATACTTGCGGCCACCGATACGGCTTTTTAGAAATACGTTGCGTGTGGCGGGAGGGAGAGCATCGATCGCATCCTGCACTTTGTCCTCAAGCTCCTGTTCGAGGAGTTTTCCAAGAGGACTGTCATCGGCGGGAAGGTTGGAAAAGATATCGTCATGCTCCCTGTCGTCATGCGAAAAATGGCCGACAAGCACTTCGCGGCGGTTGACTTTTGATTTCAGGAAATCGAGACACTGATGGCGTGTGGCGGTTATGAGGTAGGCGCGTATCGAGGTGTGTATTTCGATCTTTTCATGGTTTTCCCACAGCTTGAACATCACATCGCTGACGATCGACTCGGCGAGTGCCCGCGAGCCAACATAGTCCCACGCCACCATACACATGGCGGCGTAGTGATGGCGGTAGAGGTAGCGGAATGCATCTTCGCTACCCTGCCGCAACTGCCCGGCAACGAGCAACTCGGTATAGTCGATATTATCCATCTTCCTGTTATGGCTAATAGACGGGAAAAATCGCTCAACGGGTAGTTAAAACAACAAAAAAAATGCAAAAAGGCGCTATGACGGATGGTGACCGACATAGCGTCTATTGCAAACCTGCGCAATCTGAAATTGCAGGATGGAATTTATGTAGATTTGGAGGGAGAGAGGGCGGCGGAGCTGAAGCTCCGGAACGGAGACAAAACAAGGCGAGGAGGGAGGCGCTGACGCGCGGGCACGGCTCAAAGACGGGAGCGCACGGGAGAGATTAGCGGGAGGGTCAGGCGTCGTCGCGCTTGGCGTTCCAGACGAGGAGGGTGAGGAGAACTGATACGGCGGCGGCTCCGATCCAGAACCAGTTGACGTAGGTGAAGTCGTAGATGTCGGCTCCGGTTACGGCGTCGACGGTCTTGTGGCCTTCGATCAGAATGCCGTTCATCACGTCCTGAAGGCCGGCGCCGATGTAGCTGGCGATGCCGACCACACCGAGGGCGGCTCCGGCGGCGGCACGCGGGGCAATGTCGACTGCCATAAGGCCCCCAAGAAAGCAGATGAGCACGCCTATGCCAAGGCCGAAGAGCACCATGGCGGTGGCGTCGAGCCAGAAGTGCTCGCCCGGGACCAGGAGGAACAGGCAGAGGGCGGCGACGTTCATCAGGCCGAACACGAGCGCCGGCACGTTGCGCGAGCCGTTGAAGAGCCGGTCGGAGATAAGGCCCGAAGCCACGGTGCCGACAATGCCGCACACCGAGCTGATCGAGATGATGAGCGAGGCGTCGAGCGTGTCGTAGCCCTTCTGGGCCTCAAGGTAGAACACGCCCCAGGAGTTGACGGCGTAGCGCGAGATGTACATGAACGCGCTGGCCAGGGCGAGGCACCAGATAGCCGGGTTGCGAAGTACGGCTTTCTGCGCCCGGTTGAAGTCGGCCGAGTCAGGCTTAGTGTCGGCCTTCGGGGCCTTGGCTCCGGCAGGTTCGGGCGTGGGGAATCCGAGGCTTTGCGGAGTGTCGCGCATGAAGATGAGCAGCATGCCGAAGCCACAGAGGCCTATGACGCCCGCGCCGATCATACCGTAGCGCCATCCGGCCCAGTTGACAAGCAGGGCGATGGTGATGAACGTGATCGCCTCGCCGAGGTTGTGGGAGGCCGACCAGAAGCCGTAGTATGTGCCGCGGTCCTTTGAAGTGTACCAGCGGTTGAGCGACACGACACCGGCGGGGGCGCCCATCGACTGGAACCAGCCGTTCATGCCCCACAGGAGGGCGAACACCCAGAACATCTCGGTCATGCCCAAGACGAGGTTAACGATAGCCGTGAGGAGCAGGCCGGTGGCCATAAAGCGGCGTACGTTGCAGCGGTCGGCAAGGAATCCGTTGGCCATCTTGCCCACGGCATAGACGAAGAAGAGGCAGGAGCCGATGATGCCGAGCTGCGTCTCGGTGAACACGCCGTCGTCGACTATGGGCTTGCGCACTATGTTCATCGACAGGCGGCAGACGTAGTAGAGGGCGTAGCCGCACGTGGCCGAGATGAACGTGGCGAGGCGCACGCGGCGGAAGCGGTCGCGGTCGTTGTCGACCTCGGCAGCCGGGGACGATATGCGGTAGAAGTCGGCGACACGGCTCCATAACGAGCGATGTGCGGGCTGCGCCATTGAATCTGTCATTTCCATAAGCGAGGGCGTGCGTTTAATCGTGGCGTCCGATCGACTTGAGGTAGCTGATCAGGAACTCGGGACGGTCGGTCTGGATGATGGATGCGCCGAGGTCGAGCACCTTCTTGTAGCATTCGGCACCGTTGTCGTAGGCATAGTCGTCGTAGAGACCGGCGTCAGCGCCACCGCAGAGCGAGGGCCATAGGGTGTTGACCCAGATCTTGGAGTTCTGCTTCTTGATGGCTGCAAGGCACGAGTCGAGTTCGGCTCCGGGAGTCTGCCAGCATACCTCGTAGGCGAGGGGTACAGTGCCGCTCTCGATGTACTGGGCGAACAGCGCCTGCCCCTTGGGCTTGTTGATGTCGATGATAGGCATGTACATCATCTTTTCAGGATATGAACCCATGATGCTGTCGACGTAGGCCATCGGCTTCTTCCCTTTGATGAGCATTTGGTCGGTGACGCCGAGCGAGTCGGTGATCTTCATCACGAGATCGTAGTACTGGAAGCCCTGGTCGATGTTGACCACGATGCGATCCTTGCACACCTCGAGGGCCTCGCGGAGAGTGGGCATCCGGTGGCTGGCGGTGGCGACATTGTGAGCAGTCTTGAGATAGCACGAGGCGATGGAGTCGTAGGTGACGTCAGATACCTTCCCCTTGCCGGTGGTGGTACGGTCGATGGTGTGGTCGTGGCATAGCACAAGCACGCTGTCGGACGTGAGCTTGAGGTCGAGCTCCATCACGTCGACACCCATGCGTATCACCGACTCGATGGCGGCAAGGGAGTTTTCGGGATAGTTGCGCCAGTCGCCGCGGTGGGAAACCACCACCACGTAGTCGGTCTTGGGGTCGTTGAGAGCGGCGATCACACGCTCGGCTTTGTTGGCATACTCGGAGGCAGCTGACTGTGGCTGCTTATTGCCTGAACATCCGGCTGTAGCGATCAGCAACATGGATGCAGCAATAAGTGATAATGATTTGGTTTTCATATGATTTACTATGAGTAAGGATTGATTGTATCATTTGATTGCGTCGAGATCGAAGTCGACAAGTATCGGGCAATGGTCGGAAGGGTGCCAGAAATTGCTCAGTCCCTGCGGATCGCGCCGAGGGGTGGTGTATGAGTCACGGATCACTTCGGCCCGGGTTATGCAATTGTAAAGAGGCGCAGTGCAATATACATAGTCGATCCGCTTCTGTCCGTGGATAGTCGAGACGAGACTGTCGGGATACTTTTTTGAGATAACGTCGATATAGGGTGTGGCCTCGAGCACGTAGTCGTTGCACAGGAAGGCGGTGGTGTCGGCACGAAAACCATAGAAGCGGTTGTCAAGGCGCGATATGGCGTTGAAGTCGCCCATCATCATCCATAACTGACGGTCGGCGCCTGGAACACTGTTGATAGTGTGCCGGCAGATATACTCCATCTCCTTGCGCCGGTAACGGTCGCCTCCGCAGGCTTCGGCATCGTCTTTGCGTGAGTCCTTACCGACATTCCAGCCATAGCGCTGCGGCCATGTGTGGAGGGTGACAATGTTGATCTTATGGCCGTCCTTAACCACCGAGGCCCATCCCGCGCCATGGCTCACGACAGTGTCGGCATTCCCGACTATGCGCGAGATGTTCTCAATAGGATAACGCGAGGTGATCACCTGGGGGAAGTTGTCGCGGTGGCCGCCCTTGTAGGTGTAATCATGGCCATAACGTCGGGCGAACTCCTCCCATCCGGCGGGGAAATACTTTTCGGCGTCGGTAGCGCGCTCTGTCGAGGCGGTGCGGTAGTTGGTCGATGCCTCGGCCCACACGCATATATCGGGGTTGAGTTTCTTCACGAATTCAAGGAACTCGCTGTAGCCGTCGGCCTGTCCCGACCACATGCCATTCTGGATGTTCCAGTACAGCAGGCGGAGGGTGTGGCCGTCAGCCGATGGTGGTGCTTCCGCCGATCCGGCCCTGTCAGGAGCCGACGACGAGAGCGCGACCGAAAGCGCCATAGCTGCCAGTGAAAGGAACAGCGCAGACAGAACCGATGTTTTTACAATCTTCATGGAATCAATTTATATGGTTAATAATGAATTTCAGGTCAGGGGTTTTGAGACGGATTTGGGTTTGAAATTCTACATCACAAATCTACATCACAAATTTATCTCTAAAATCCGAGAGTCCAAAATTTTTTTCATTATTATCCAAGCCCTTACCATCAATTCAGTCGACGGATATGGAGATAGTTCATGCAGCTTCGCTCGCCCTTCGAGTCGGTGATGTTGTTGACCACATCGCCACCCTTGTCATCAAGCACCCACATGGTGGTTGAGCCACCGCCATCGAAGCGCACCACATCGGCTACACCGAGCTTCTTTGCCACACGCGACGCCTCAAAGAAATCGAGACCACGATAATTCCTTACTCCATCAATGCAAAACAAAAACAATCTTTTTCCCGAAGCATCAGTACCTACGTTCATCGTCTGATATATAGTCTCGGCATACGACTGCGGTGGAGCGGCATACACTCCATTGCGCACATAATAGAACATGCCGGCATTATATGCGTCGAGCGGTGCGACCTTATTACCGATTTTCACAACCGTCTCTATCTCAATCTTATCGCCTTTCTTTAAAGATGACGCAATCATGTCGGCTTTGCTTCCGGTGACCTGGAGTACCCATTCGCCCTTGTTATCCACATAGGGAACCTCGACATTCGCTTTACGCCCGTCGATAATATCGGTAACCACAGCTTCCTGATAACCAGTATTCACCGTAATGCAACTGTTTCCCTTGGCGACAACAAAGAGTGCGTCGGGCGACACCTCATTGTATATTCCGGGATGGGGCTGGGCTACCAGACGGTGGGTATACACATTGGCGTCGTACTTTACTTTTCCGCGGAGAGCTACAATCGTATCATTCACCGAGAAAAATTCATACTCCTTTCCGGCGATACGCACATGCCCTTCGGCCTTACGTTCGTCGAAAGCTACCGACCGGTCGTTGAAAAACGCGATTCCCCACACATGATTGCCGAGGCGGTTGCGCACATCGGGATTGTTCAAGTATACTATCTCACCTTTCTCGACATGGATGCCGCGCGGTATGCCGACATGCGAGTCGAAGAAACCGGTGTTGATTCCGGCCACGATGTTACGCCCCTCGGAGCGCTTGCGCTGTATATTCTCGCGAAGAGTCTCCCTCAGGCAGGGGCCGTTGTTGTGGCAGTCGTTGGCATTGGGATTCGGTGCCAGATCATCGGCCATCGAGACCTCGACTGTAAGTTTGGGATCGTTCAGGTCGACTTCCACTACATGCACACGTTCGGGGAACCCTGTAAAGGAATAGCATGTATACTTCACACCGTCGACCACCTGCCGGGAGTCCGCTACTTCCCAATCATAATACTCATCGTCGAGATTGGTAATCTTTTTATCCGGATCAGTTTTTCCCGGAGCTAACGGTTCATCATCGGAACCCGAGCCCGAGCATGCTGCCAGAAACATTGCCATCAAAGCAACAGGTAAGGAACAGTATTTTATCAGTTTCATATAGTAAGAGATTGTTTAGAGCATTTTAGATGAGAAACATATTATTTATCGCCGGATAATACCGGAAGAGTAACAGAGGAGGGATATTTAGCAGAATGGTATATGGTGATATCCGCTGGAATAAATGCCGAGTCAGTAGCTGTATATTCGTTCACAAACTGCTGTGGACTCATTCTGAAAAGAGGGAACCAGCTGCTCTGGATCTGTACCATTATCCTGTGACCCGGCATGAAAGTATGACATATATCGGTCATCGGCACAGTGATCAGAGCGGGAGTCCCGGGAGACAGAGGTACGCGCCGGTCGAACCCTTCCCTGAAATGGGCGGCCATGATGTCGCCGCGCACAAGCTGCTGGTAGCTACCCATGGGATAACGGTCGGGAGCCAGCCGGGAGGGATACCTGAAATCCTCGGGATACACGTCGATAAGCTTCACCACGATATCGGCGTCGGTAGTAGTACTCGACATCCATATCTTCGGCACCACCGTTCCGGCGACAGCCATCGCCGAATCAAGCGGCTGCGACACAAACACAAGCACATCGGGGCGCCGCGAGGCGAAACGCTGGTCAGCCGTCATATACTCGCCTCCGGTACTTTTCTCAACGTCTGCGACATGAGGAACGGGATGAGAGCGATACACCGAACAAGATTCCGACAACCGCGGAGCGGTAAAGGAGACCATAGCAGAATCCTCGAGAAAAAGCGTCGTCGCCACGATATTCTCCGGAGGCCAGCAATCAAACACATGCCATACATTATCACCCGAGCTGAAAGAAGTCACCTTGTCGGGGAGAGCTTCTCCTACCCCGCGCAAATAATAGTCGAAAAAGCGGATCTGCATCTGCCTGAATCTTTCGCCGGTGGGAACACCGCCAAAGCGCACTGCACCGAGTCCGGTACCGTCACCACGCCATCCGCCATGTGACCACGGACCCATCAAAAGCCGGCAATCACCGGCAGCCTCATCAGCAACGACACGCTTATAGGTTGCCATAGCGCCATACATATCCTCGGCATCATACCATCCGCCCACAACAAGCAGCGGGGGCAACGCGTTGCCCATCTTGTGATTCAGCGGATTTCTGTCGTACCAGAACGAGTCATAATCGACATGCCGCATCATGTCGGGCCAGAAGTCGATGGTGTCGCCTGTCAAAGCCGTAAGCTTCGGGATAGAACGGTTGCGCAGGAAGAAGCTGTATTCATCGTCGTGATAATAACGGGGACGTTTTCCTCCCGAAACCGACGGGCCATGCTGCGGCAGTCCGAATCCTGAGAAAAAGCCAAGTGAATGCGCGGGCATGAACACACCGTTGTGGTGGAAATCGTCGCCCATAAACCAGTCGGTAACAGGGGCCTGCACGCATACCGCCTTGATTGCGGGATGTCCCGACAGGGCTGCATTGAACGCCGTAAATCCCAGATAGCTGTTGCCCGTCACACCGATGTTACCGTTGGTATGCGTATTTTTAAGGAGCCATTCCGCAGTATCGTAGACATCGGTAAGTTCATTGGTACCGCAGGAGTCAAGCCGGTTTACAGGCTTTACGTTTTCGAAGCTGCCCTCACTCATACGGCGGCCACGCACGTCCTGGTTTACAATGATATATCCTCTTCCAACAAACGGAGCCATGCCACCCCATAACGAATGGCTGAACTCGGCGCCATAAGGCCCTGATCCATAAGTGCACCGCGACATTATAACGGGATGTGGCAATGTGTCGGCAGGCGCATAAATGCCGGTATACAGCTCCGTACCGTCGCGCATCGGCACCATACATTCCCGTTTCGTATAGTTTGCCCGCACCCATGCCTCATCGACAGAAGCCGACATACATATACCGGAGAATGCTATCAGAAACAGTAGTAAATACAAGTGTTTACGCATAAGGCATTGGAAAGCCCAAATAGCCCCTTGACTCCCGGAGCCATCAGTACTCCTTCGAGTCAAGGGGTAATTAAGGATTAAAAAGAGAGAGAAGAACTCATATCGGGTTCAGTACATTCATTAGATCCATCAGAAGTTGGTAGAATCGGTCCAGCCGGGATTCTGCGACAGGGCGCCATTGGTAAGAATACGCTGCTGGGCAGGGATAGGCCACAGATAGTCGCGGTTCTCATCCCAGGTAACAGTAAGCTTAGGCAATGCGTGAATCATACCCGACGAGCCATTGGTAAGCTCGATATCCTTGCCGAGCTGCTTGAAGGTACCCTTCCATGAGCTCGGTTTCTTGGATGAAGAAACGAGGAGGTCGTTCTTGCCGTCGCCGTCCATATCATACTCACCCTCCGCGGGGAAATAGATACCATAGAACGGTTTGGTAAGCTGCATACCCTCTTTCCAACGGAATATGTCCCAGATACGGAAACCTTCCATGGCAAGCTCTACGGTACGCTCACGGCGAATCTCAAGAATGACACCGGTGTTGGCGCTCTG
>JAHZGZ010000183.1 GCA_019420545.1 Bacteroidales bacterium
CGGAACATGCGTAGAGCGCCACAGCTCCGGTAAATATCACTATGAAATATAATAAGAATATTTTCTTCATATCGATTTCTTTGTGGATTCCGGAGACAGCATCCCCGGAATCCATATTATTTTTATCTGTTATTCTGCAAGAGAGATTGAATTAACACCTTTCAGACGATTTGATCCGCCACCGGTATTCGTCACGGTGCTTGAAAGGTTCACGCGTACATTTCCGCAAACACGGAGACGTATATACAGCGTGCCATTATTGATCGCATCCGCAACAGTGAATACCTTGTCGAAATTACCAGTATTCTCACCTTCGGTAGTAGTGGAGTCGAAAGCACGGATATGGTAGTCAAACGTGTCGTTGTTGAATGTACCGGTCTCAGCACCTTCGGCCTGCGTCCATTCCTTACCGTCGACAGAGTATTCTATCATAAAGAATGCCGCTCCCGAACCGGATCCACCTATGCTGCCCTTGAAATTCAGTTTTTTATTGGCAGGCAGATATGCGACAGGTATGGTAAACAGAATATAGTCCTCGTAATACAGGCCTTTGAAATAAATATGGCCGTCATTGAATCCCCACGCATTCAGCGTCTTGGCAGTCTTGCCCGGAGCCTCTACCAGACTGAGACGTCCGTTGCCGACATCGGAATTACAGTAGTGTTCGGCCGAAAGCCATTCGGGATGGAGCTTGTTGAGCTGTGCCTTATCATCGGAGGTACCCTTTACCGGACTGAAATTCCATGCAACCGGGAAGTCCTCGATCGGTTTTTCATCCGGCTTGAGTACGGAAGTCCTGACTGTGCCAACCTCAACATCGTTGACATACACAAGAATTGAGATATCGCCGTAGGCGTCAGGAGTACCATGGATATCAACAGTCAGCTGTCCGGAACCTTTTTCGAGTTTTACATCAGCAGGGCCAATGGTAATGCCTCCGACACCCTGCACAGCACCACGGACAGTCACAGTCTCGTCGCCGAACGATTTCATATACTTCAAGGTAAGCTGAGCCGAAGATTCCTCATCCTGCTTTAGGGCACCGTATACAGTAGGATCGGAGTATACAATCAGTCCGTCGGGCTGACGTACGGTAATCGGGAATCGGTTGCCGCCACATTCGAGATATACAGTGGCCTCACGCTCGGCACCACGGTTATCGTCGGCAATAACATCGATCCAAGTAAACGAACCATCGCCTACACCTTCGGAAGGTGATACCGATATCCATTCGGCACCCTCAGGAATCACAGTGTGCCATTCACCGTTGCAACGCAGAGTGATACTCTTGCTTGACCTGAGATTCATGTCAAACGTGATGTCGTCGGTCTCACGCACGAGATACGTGCCCTCATCGTCGGAATGGCAACCCGTCAGCATTACAGACACCACAGCAGCGATGCATGCAAGGGCTATAAAGTATTTAAAGAGATATTTCATAATCAAATATATATGTATTGTTTATTTCTCCCATCCGGGATTCTGTCCAAGATTAGGATTGTCATTCAGAGCCTTCGTAGGTATGGGGCGGACATATTTCTTATCATTCCACCGGCGCTCTACATTCTTGTATGATACAAGATTGCCGCTTGTGCCGTCGGTAAGCTGGAAATCATTGCCGATAATGCGATACTGCACGCCCTTTGTTGTAGAGGAGGGCTGTCGGGTAACAAAGCAGACATCAGCTTTTCCGTCGCCGTCAAGGTCATAGTTCACGTTCATTGCCGGAACATATATCCCATGCCAGTCGCGTTCAAGGAGGTATCCCATTGCCCAACGCATATCATCGTCCCAACGCAGATTCTCCATAAACAGCTCGACACCACGCTCACGGCGAATTTCAAGAAGCACGGGATCGGAAACCGTATTCATAAAATAATCAACCATATAGGGATCGGCAGATACGGGCATTTTAGAAGTAACGCCGGCACGCTCGCGCAGGGGCTTAATTGTCTGATTCCATATATTCTCGGAAAACTCACCCAATTCACGTTTGGCCTCGGCATATGAGAGCAGCACCTCGGCATAGCGGATGATGGGTATGGAATTATTGCATGGCGAAGTGTTGCCGTCGAGAGCCATATCGTCAATTACCCATTTTATGGGCTGATAACCGGTGGAAGAGAAATTGAAGTTAGGAGCCTGAGGTATCTCCACACCCTTGTCGAGGCGCTTATAGCCGGGATGGCGGAGCGACTGGCTCATACGCCAGTCACGACCTGTAAACTCTTCACTAAAAGGAATTTTGTCGTAACCGGGCTTGTCGGTGAAGGAAGTGCCGTCAAGATTGAGATATGTATTGACAAACTGCTTTGTAGCGGCATAGCTGCCATACTGCTGCATTATGAACTGCGAGTTAAGGTTATGCACGACATTAAGGCCGGAATTGTAGGCACGTGCCCATATACATTCCTTAGTATTCACGGCTTCAGACGTGAACAGACTGCGGTACTGGGTCTGCACGCTTGCCGGAGTATTGATGATGGCATACCGCCCGCTGTTTATAAGGGCCTCACATGCTTCGGCGCATGCTTTGAGATACATGGCCGACTCATCAGACGACCACGGGCGTCCGGTCGACGGATCAGTGGTATGATACTTGCGATATGTACCCTCGAAAAGACATATTCTTGCCTTTAGCGCGAGCGCCACATACTGTGTGATCTGCACAGAATTTACCTCAAGAGCAGTAGATGTAATGCAGTTGTCGGCAGCATAGCTGATATCGTCAAGGACATGGCGCATAACCTCCTCGCGGCTGTCGCGTCCCTTGAATAGATTGTCAGTGTCCTCGCTATCGATCACACTCGTGTACCATGGTACGGCACCGAATGTCTTTACCTTATCGAAATAGAAATACGCTCTCCAGAAGCGTCCTACTCCCTCATAATGACGTTTCATGGCCTGAGAACAATTAGCACGGCCCATATTGTCGAGGAAATAGTTGATATTACGCAGCTGAGTCCAAGTCCAGCTTCCCTGATCGTCGGCATCGAAGTTTGACTGCAGATAGTTCCACGGTCCGCGCCAGCTCAGGCAATCGGAATATTTATCTCCGGTAGCAATATCCACGGCAGAGGGGAGCATGTTCTGCAAGAAGCCGTTGGCATATGTGTTCAGATCGGTCTCGTTTCGGAAATAGCTCGGTGCATCGACTTTGTTAGGATCTTCCTTTGTAAGGAAATCCTCACATGAGGTCAGGCACACAGCCATTGAGGCAACGAGGAATATATTCAGTTTCATTCGAGTTGTTTTTAGGTGTGATTAGAATGTGATGTTCAGCCCTAAAGTAAGCACTTTCTGGAGAGGATATGAGTATCCGTCGCCTTCATTTCTGAAGTCGCTGTCGCCTGAAGTGATCACCTCGGGGTCATAATTCGGCGCATGCTTGTGGAGAGGAGTCCAAGTATGCAGATTCTCGCCTGTGAACCACAGTTTCAGATCACTTATCTGCAAAGCCTTACATATTTTTTCGGGGATGACATATTCTATAGTAAGAGTTTTCAGACGCAGATATGCGGCATTCTGGAGGAAACGGTCGTTGGCATTGCGCAGTGTACGCGAATCCTTGTCTTCATGAGCCTGATATGCGGTATATCTCGGCCAGTAGGCGGTGTCCCAGTTGTCGAGTTCCGGACGGTACACGTCGTTGCCGGTATGCTCTTTAAGCATGTAACCAAACGGGCGGTTGTATTGTCCCCAGAAATAACCGGAATCATATCGCGGATACCAATCGCGTTTTCCCACACCCTGGAAGAAGGCCGACACACCGAATCCGGCATAATTGAAGCCGAGATTAAAGCCATACCTATATCGTGGAGTAGTGTTACCGATAATTGTGCGGTCGCCGGGATCGTTGATAGTCTTGTCACCGAAATCGATCACGCCATCCTGATTGAGGTCGGCAAATTTAAGCGTGCCGGGACGTGAAACTTTGTCGGACGACGACAGGAACGTCTGTACGGCATGTGAATCGATATCCTCCTGATCGCGGAACAGACCTTCGACACGGAATCCCCATATCTCGCCTAATTCCTGCCCGACATAATAGTCCGACAGATTGCCGTTGGGGTTGATATACTTGGTGACTACGCTTTTGGCATCCCACACCATGGCCTTGACATTGTAGCTGAACGGACGGTTGAATAGCTGGAAGGTGTCTTTCCATGAAAGAGACAGTTCCCATCCGTCGGTGCGCAGCGATGCGTTGTTGCCCTTTGGAGCGGAGGTGCCGAATACTGCGGGGAGACTTACGCCTACCGTGTACATATCGGTTGTATTGCGGCGGTACCAGTCAAATCCAAGACCGAGGCGGCTGTTGAGAATATCCATATCTAGGCCTATGTCGTAGGTAGTCGATTTTTCCCATGTCAGCGACATGGGGATAGCTCCCGGAGCGCTTGTGTATGAGCCAAGAGCATCACCGATAAGCACCGAAGTAGTGGCGATGTTCATGTAGTCGATATATCTGTACGGATCAATGTTGCCGTTGCCCATGGATCCAACCGATGCTCTGATTTTCAGGTTATCAAGCCATCCGCGGGTACCTTCCATGAATTTTTCTTCGTTGATACGCCATCCGAGCGACATAGATGGGAAGAAGCCCCACTTTGAGTTTTCAGGGAATTTTGAGGAACCGTCGTATCGGCCCGAAACCTCGACCAGATAACGGTCGCGGAAATTATAGTTGACACGGAAGAACGCACCGGCATAGCTCCAGTCGTTACCTCCAGCCTTGGGGTCGTCAGTCACACCGTCCATCAGGCCGAACGATGGCTTGTCGGGCATGGTAAGACCTTCACGCTTGATAGTCTGATTGCGGTATTTGCGCGATTCGACATTCCATCCGGCAAGCAATGTCACGGAGTTGCCGCCACGCAGACGGGGAGAGAAACTTGCATATACGTTAGTAGCCCAGTAATCTGTGTCGCCACGATAATTCTCAAGGGTACTGCCCTGGCTTTCATTATGTATCTGAGTCTTCGTAGGGCCGGTATAGGCTGTATATGTGTTGGTTGCGCGGTTGCGGTTGGTACGTATCAGACGATACGACGCGTCGCCCGAAAGTTTAAGCACATCCTTGATAATATCGATCTCGACATTGAATTTCTCGGTAAAAGCTATCTTATTCTCATCCTGATAGCTCGTACCCTCGGCAAAACCGGCATATCCACTGACGACTGCGGCACGAGTCCATGTGCCGTCGGGATTTCTTACCGGCATAAGGGGCTGACAAGTATGTTCCATCATACGCTGAGGTATCTGGAGAGAATAGTAAAGCATCGGCTGATGGTAGTCGGACACATGCAGATCCATGTTATTACCGATACGCAGCCAGCTTTTTACCTGAAGATTGCCTTTTGCACGGATATTGTACTGCTTGTATTTCTCGTCGCCGACACGATATATTCCATCCTGCCCGTAGAAACGTCCCGAAACATAATAATTGGCTTTCGCCGTACCACCGGATATACTAAGGTTGTGCTCGGTGGAATAGTTGTGATTCTTGTACCATTCGCTATGCCAGTCGGTATTTGCGAAATACTCGTACATACCGTTGTTGATACGAACTTTTTCCAACGAGGGGTCGGAATTGCGCCGTTCAAATTCGGCAAGCCATTCCATAGAGAATGGTGCATTATTATTAATAGTAGAGTTATAGGGATTCTGCCCGTTGTAATAATTGTCCCATGCGGTCAGATAACCCCTTGTCCATTCATAGCCGTTTGTGACGAGTTCGGGCGTAACGGTACGCTGGCGGCGGGAAACGCTTCCGCTGTAAGTGAGTTTAGCATCGCCCTTGTTGGCATTTTTCGTTGTGATAAGTATGACGCCGAATGCACCACGCGCACCATAGATTGCGGTAGAGGATGCATCTTTCAGGACTGATACACTGGCAACATCCTGCGGATTAACCATATTCATATCACCTTCCACACCATCAACAAGTACAAGCGCACTACCACCGGAACCGATGGAACCGGTGCCGCGTACATTAAGCGAGCCGTTATGTGTAGGTTTGCCGTCGTTCATGGTAATATTCAGGTTTGGAATTGTTCCCTGAAGCGCACGTGTTACGGAGGTGTTGGAGCGCTCGGCGAGTACCTTTGAATCGATCTGGTCGACGGCGCCGATGAGATCGCGCTTTTTCATTGTGCCGTAACCGACTACCACCACTTCGTCGAGGTTGGCTGCCGCCTGACGGAGCACTACACGGATGTCGCGGTCGGAAGGCGTTACTTTCACAGTCTGAGGTTCGTAGCCGATATAGCTTACCGAAAGCTCGCATGATGCTGCGGCTTTGAGGGCGAACCGACCGTCGATGTCGGTAGAGGTGCCGTTGTCGGTACCTTTCACCATGATCGTGGCTCCGATAACCGGCTCGCCTTCGGTATCGACCACTATGCCTTTTATGGCAGAGACTGCGGCATTCTCAGCCGGAGTTGCGGGAGCGGCATACGCTTCGGGGGCGATGGCGCCGGCAGAGAGCGACACAACCGCCAGAAATGCATACAGCGCCCTGCGTCCGGTAGTACCGTCGTGTAAGGTTAGTTTTGAATGCATAAATTACTATTTTGATTGTTGATTTAAGATTGTATTTCTTATCAAGGGATAAACTGTCGTTGAGCAGTTTATGGGCGGCCAACTATCCCCCGGAGGGGAACCGTCGCAGGTAAACAGAGGGTGTTTCCAAGAGGTTGTCTCGGAGGAGCGGGGAGAACTATGTAGGGTTGGTATGGGGACAGGACGGGTGATCAGTCGTCGTAGCCGTTGGGACGTGCTTTCCAGGCGAGGGCGAAGATGAGGGTGCCTACTATCGACATGGCGACGAGGACGGAGAGGGTTATCCCCCATCCGGTGTGCTGCACGAGCAGACCGAGCCCCCAGCCTGATACGATGGTGCTTCCGTAGCCGAAGAGGCCGCAGAAGCCACCGGCGGTGGCGGCGGCGCGGTTGGTGGCGATGTTGGCGGCGGCGATGCCTACGAGGGCCTGGGGACCGTAGATGAAGAATCCGGCGCATGCGAGGATGAGGACGGCGGCGACGAGGGGTGTGGATGGCGTGAGGCAATAGAGGGCTACCATGCATAGGGCGCTCATTGCCATGCAGATTACGCATGTGCGCGGTGCGCGGCCTCCGAAGAGGCGGTCGGTGGCCCATCCCGCGGCGAGCATTCCGGCGATGCCTGCTATCTCAAATGCGGCGACGCTCCATCCGGCATTGCTTATGTCCATGCCGACATGCTCTTTAAGCATGGTGGGACCCCAGTCGAGCACGGCGAATCGCACCACGTAGACGAAGAAGTTGCCTACGGCGATTGTCCAGATTACGGGATTGAGGAATACCTTGCGGCGTAGGAATGCCTTGAACTCGGCTTTGTCGGCGGCGCTGCCACCGTCGGTCGCCTTGTTCTTGTGGGCGTTGCCTGCATGAAGCTCGGGAAGGCCTACAGAAGAGGGGGTGTCGCGCATGACGAAGGCGAGCACGATACCTCCTACTATGGCTATGGCGGAGGGGAGGAGGAAGCACCAGCGCCAGTGCTGCCCGAGCATGGGGCTGTCGATGAAGATGTTGCCCCAGTGGATGCTCACCACATATCCGCAGAATATTATGGCGAGGCCTGCGCCGATTGAGTGGGAGGTGTTCCAGAGCGACATCTTTGTGGCGAGCTTTTCGGGGACAACCCAGTGGGTCATGAGGCGGGTGCATGGAGGCACACCCATTCCCTGAAACCATCCGTTGAGCACCCAGAACACTCCGAGAACCATCACCGCGGACGAGAGGCCGAAACAGAGGTTGCAGATGCCGCACATGATAAGTCCGGCAGGAAGGAACAGGCGTGCGCTCGTGCGGTCGCCGACTATGCCGTTGAGGAATTTCGATAGGCCGTAGACCAGTCCGTTGAGGGTAAGGAAGAGGCCGAGGTCGGTTTTCGAGATGCCCATTTCGGAGTTGAGGTAGGGCATAGCGATACTGAGGTTCTTGCGTACGAAGTAGAACAGGGCATAGCCAATGATGCATGTGACGATGGTGCGCGTCTCCCAGTAGCGGAAGCTGCGTGTCTGCTCGGCTGTCATATGCGATAAGGCGTTGGAGCCTGCCGTGAGGGTTGTGCTCATGTCAAATTATGCAGGTTATCGGTTGGGAAGTACGTTGCGGGCTGCCCGTGCGGCATCCTGCTGACGGTGGATCGCCTCACGCTGCCATGGTAGTCCGATAAATTCCGAGGGATAGTCGGTCTCTATGATATCGGGCTCGGCGAGGAGCTCGCGATGGAAGGCCACCCGGCGGTCGACGGGGTTCTTGACCTTGTCGGAAGTGGCTGTAATGGAGGTCATTGTCATCACACCGAGGCTGTGGAGCCTGTCGTAGACGGGCTGCATAGCGGGGTCGACAGCAGTGCGGATATAGGCCATGATGTAGTTCCAGGGTATGGGCGATGCGTCGTAGGCCTCAAAGTGCTCGGGCTTGCTGATCTCGACACAGAACATCACGTTGCGCAGGCCCTTGTTCCAGTAAAACATAGCTTCATCGAGGGAGCGAACGCTGAGCATTATGTTGTGGTACATGGCCCAGTCGCCTCCGGGGCTTAGCTGGCGGGCGTAGTATTCGAGGGAGGCGCGTTTCACGCTGTCGGGGACGCCCTTGGTGTTGATGTATTTGTTGTCGAAATTGAACACAACCTTGCCGTCGCCCCACCGGAGCATCTCCTTGAGGGTGGGTATGCTGTAGGGGGTGATGTCGCCGGCGCGGTCGACAAGGCGGAAGCGCTTTATCTCGTCGAGAGTGTAGTCGGCCACGCGCCCCTTGCCGTTGGTGGTGCGGTCGATGGTAAGGTCGTGCATGAGCACGGGCACGCTGTCGGCGGTGAAGCTGAAATCTATCTCGAAGAATGTGGGCATGAGGGAGAGGGTTTTCTCACACGACTCGATGCAGTTTTCAGGATATCCGGGCATCATGCCTCCGCGGTGGCCACTGATGATGATGTCGCGGTCGGGACTATATGTGAAGTAGGCCTGAAGATCCTCGATGGAGCCGACCGCGACTGTATGTGCCCCGGGAATCTGTCCCGACGCACATACGGCAATGGAAGTCAGCAGCCCCACGGCGAGGGCGTGTCTCTTTATAGCGGTCATTCTTGCAGTGGATTATTCGTTGTAGGGGAGAAGATGCTCGTAGGTGAAGGCTTCCCAGGGTATGTCGGCCTCGGCCTTGCCGTTGTCGAGGATCTCTACAATGTGCATGAGCAGGGGGAAGTCCTTGAGATCGACGAGGCCAAGCTCGGCCTTGCGGCGGATGGCGTTGCCCATGATGCGGGTAATGACAAGGCTTTCGAGGGTGATGCCGGCAAGCGCCTCGGTAACCTGATCGTAGTCGAGGCCCTGGCCCATGAGGACACCGCAACGGCGTGTACGTCCGCTGAATATGGTCACGTATAGGTCGCCGAGACCGATGCATTCGCTTTCAAAAGAGCCGCCCTGAAGCTGCATGAGGGCATGTGTCTCGCGCACAGCCTGCGTGAACGTGCCCGCCTGCGAGTTGTAGTGCTGTGGCTCCTGCTCGCCGTGCCAGCGGGTGTTGAGGCCGACGGCCAGAGTCACAGCCATGGCATATGCGTTTTTGAGCGCAACGGCGCTTTCAAGGCCGATGACATCGTTGGTGAGGGAGATATGGTAGTAGGGGCGCTGCATGGCTTCCTTCATCATGCGGAGGGCCTTGTTGTCCTTGCCGCAGAAGCCTACCTCGGTGGGATCCTTGAATACAAGCTCATAGGATGTGCAGGGGCCGCCTACGGCGCAGATGTCGCGCACGATGCCGCGCTTGGCAAGCTCGCTGATCCAGTAGCCGGGATAAGATAACAATGAGCCGTCGGCGGTGGCGCGCAGGCCTTTGGTGACTGAGAGCACGGGGATCGAGGGATCGAGCTGGGTGAGGATTTCGTCGAGGAACCAGTCCACTCCGAACGAGGATACGCCGCCGATTACGAAATCGGATCCTTTGACTACCTCTTTCCACTCCGAGAAGTAATGGAACTGCACGTTCTCGGGGAAGGGGCGGCAGAACTTCTCGTGCTTGCCGGTACGCTTATAGCCGTCGATGATCTCGTCGTCGAGGCAAGTGCCGACTATATGTACTTCATTTCCGTTTTCTGCAGCGGGAAAAGCGAGGGCCGAGCCCATCATTCCTGCGCCGATAATTGTTATCTTTTTCATGTAAAGCAATAATGTTGATGGTTTCTTTATGCGTGCACGTGCACATTCATGTCGCAAATGTATGCGTTTAATTTAAAATAACCAAATTATTCTTTAAAAAAATCGCATGGAATCTAAATTTTTCACATTTCGGGGATGCTACACATTAATTATATAAAGCGAACGGGAATATATTAGCTGCCGTTTATTGCATGAGCATCCGATTATATGCGTGCCCGAGCACACACATTAGTATACGACAGGGGGGACGGAGGGTGAAAATTTGCAAAATCGGGCAAATCATTTGGGAGTTAACAAAATAGTTGCGAAATTTGCATAAAATATCTGCAATCACACCCATTCCGGGCTGAGGAAGGGGAAAATCCATTTCAAATGAACGCCGAGATAATTGAAGATATTCCAAAAGGACAGGCAACCATATTCGATGTAGCTACACTCTGCGGGGTATCGCGCGGGACAGTCGACCGTGTGATCCACCGGCGCGGGCGCGTGTCGCAGGACACCGTCGACAAGGTAAAGCGTGCGATCGACATACTCGGCTACCGGCCCAACCCCAACGCCTCGATCCTCGCCTCGAAGAAGACGGTGGTGTTCGCCTGCCTAATCCCGAAGTTCAACCACGGAGAATACTGGGAAAAGATCTACGAGGGTTTCGTGACCGGCGCAAAGCTGATGTTCAGCTACAACGTGGAGGTGAAATTCTACCTCTACGACCAGACCAGCCCCGAATCGTTCGTGAAATGCTACGGCGAAATCCTCGACGACAAGCCCTCGGGGGTGATAATGAACGCAGTATTCCGCACCGAGACCAGCGAATTCGCCGAAAAGCTCGAGGCCGCGCAGATACCGTATGCTTTCGTCGACAATAAGTTCGACGACCTCAACTATACATTATATTACGGCACCGATCCCTACAAGAGCGGAGCGCTCGGAGCGTTCCTCCTCACCAATCACTGCAACCCGAGCGACATAGCCCTCGTGCGCCTGATCCGCGACAAAGGACACAAGGCCGATCCCAACGGCCCGCGGCGCCAGGGATTTCTCGACTATATCGAGCAGCGCTTCCCGAAGTGCAATGTACACACCCTCTTCATCGACCCGTCCGACGCGCATCAGGTGTATATGACGATGCACGATTTCTTCTCGCGCCACCCGCAGATCAAGCATATCGCCATGACCAACTCCCGCATATACCTTATCGACGAGTATCTGCGCAACAATCCCGACCCCGAGAGGATAGTGGTAGGATTCGACGACCTGGAGGCGAATCTGGCAAGTCTGAAAGCCGGACAGATAGAGTATCTGGTGACACGCCATATCCACCGCCAGTCGCAGTATGTGCTGAAGGCCATGACGGAAGCCGTGGTGCAGGGTGTGAAACCGGCGAAGCGCAACAATTATCTCCACATGGATATTCTCCATCGCCTGAATCTCGACGATTATTAATGGTATAATCCATACTGATTGGCGACCTCCGATGCATTCATTTTTATGCATCGGCCTGTGCATTTTATCGGCATGAATTGTGAAAATAATTTAAATACATCATGGAAAGGGGTAAAATCGGGGAATATCGATAATAAATTCGTAAATTTGCGGTAAATATACCGTCAATTAAGCAATGATTAAGAGATTATATGCCCGTTGCGCGGGCATAGCCGCTATCGCAGCGATGGCGGCCGCGGGGGTGTCGGCCGACGCCGCCGTACGCTATGTGAAAGCCGGAGCCGAGGGTGGCGACGGCACATCGTGGGCCTCGGCTATGGGCGATCTGCAGGATGCGATCGACGCTTCAGCCGCAGGCGACGAGGTATGGATTGCCGCAGGAACCTACAAGCCCACAAGGGTCTACAACAACGCCGTGGCCAATTCGCGCACGTTCGTGCTGAAGGACGGCGTGTCGCTATACGGCGGCTTTGCCGGTACGGAGACCGACAAAGCCGCGCGCGAGATGAAGGCCGGAGGACGCGCCTGGGAATTGGTCAACGAGACCGTGCTCGACGGCGACGATGATGTGCCCGACAGCTGGGTGCGCGAAATCACTCCCGGCACCACCTACCGCCATACATGGGCCAAGGGCGACAACAATCAGATTCCGGGTACCGACAACAACGCCACCCATCTGCTATACCAGCCCGAGGTAATACGCACCCACACCGTTATCGACGGCCTTACCGTAAAAGGTGGCAATGCCAACCACCACAAAATGAAAGTATGCGGCGGAGCCATATATGCGCTGGGCAATGTGAGCATCAACGCATGTCGCTTCTATGAAAACTCATGCTACCTGCGCAACGAGGGTCTTATCAACGCCATGGGCGGCGCCGTATATCTCAACGGCGCGGGCCACGCCTCGGTCACCGACTGCCATTTCGCCCGCAACTATGCCAACTCAAGCTACACGCAAGGTATCGGCGGCGGACTGTTCGTCCAGAATGCCCGCGTGGAAGGCTGCCTCTTCGAGGAGTGCGTTGGCGAGGACGGCGGAGGCGCCATATACCAGAGCGGAGGCTCTATCAAGGACTGCGAGATACGCACCAGCTACGCCTCGGCGGGCGGCGGCCTGATGACGACAGGCGTGCTCAACCAGGACGAGAGCGTGCAATATGCCGCGACAGTAGAAAATGTAACCGTGACCGACTGTCAGGGCCTCAACGGCGGCGGTATCGCCATCGCCAAGGGGAGCACGGTGACACATGCCAAGGTATGGGACTGCAAGGCCGACGCTACCGAATTCGGCGACCAGCTCGGCGGCCACGGTGGCGGCATCTATATCGAGGGCGGCACGGCGCTGGGATGCGTGGCCTACAACAATATGGCCTTCCTCGGCGCTGGCATCTGCATCCGTTCGGGAAAGGCGGCCAACTGCACCGTGCAGCACAATGCCGACCGCAAGTCCGATCCCGCTGTATCCAACATCGCCGAATGGCCCGAATCCAACGCCATGCAGGGCGTTACCAACTGCATAGGCAATCCCGACGCAGCTGCCTCCAACTTCAAAGCGCCGAGCGCGTTTACCGGTCTGGCCACCGGCGCAGAACAGAAAGCCGCCCTCGCCAAGGCCGACTGGAGCCTGGCAGCCGGGAGCGAATTTATCGACGCGGGAACTGTCACTCCGGGACTACAGGAGACGACCGACATGGCCGGAAACAACCGCGTGATGGGCGACGGCATCGATGTCGGCGCATACGAATACATCAACGAGGTCGCTCCTACCGTGCGCCTGACGTTCGACGGAACGACAGAGACCGCCATAATTTACTTCCGCACCTCCGACGGTAATTTCAAAATGACTGTCGGCGACGACACCTACACGGTACGCGACGTGCAGCCTAACGTTGACAAGGGTGTGGCTCTACCGCTCGGGGGCGCCACCTCGGCGTCGATATATGCCGACGGGCTTCTGCGACTGCGCATTGAGGAGCAGGGACTGATAGCCATAGACCTGAGCAATGCCTCCGCTCTGACGATGATACAGCTTGCCGGCAACAAGCTTACAGCGCTCGACGTCACCGGAAATCCGCAGCTCACAGGCATTTATGCTGAAAAGAACGCAATCGCCGCCATCGACCTCAGCAAAAACGCATCGCTGCGCGTGCTCCAGATGTTCGATAACCGTCTGAGCGGCACACTCGATCTGTCGGGCATGAACATGCTGTCGTCGGTCGACATCGACAACAACAGCGTCAGCGAGCTTCTTCTCCCCAGTCATTCCCGGCTCGTCGAGGTTAACTGCGAGAACAACATGCTGACGGCCATCGACATTGCCGGACGCACAGGACTGCGCGACATCAACATCTACGGCAACCGTGTGACTTCGCTCGATCTCACCGGCCTGCGCGCCCTCGAAGACCTGTATGCCGGCAACAATGAGATCAGCACCGTGACGGGTCTTGCCGATTGCAATGTACTTGAGACCCTAAATCTCAGCGGCAACCGCCTGACTGACATCGACATCAGCGTCGTGCCCACTGTCACTGGCCTATACCTTTATAATAACGAGCTGACGTCGCTCGACCTGTCGGGCAATCCCGACATCGAATGGATGAACGTCAGCGATAACCATATAGCTGCGCTCGACCTCTCGAAGCTCACCAATCTGCGACTGCTCCACGCCAACAACAACGAAATCGCCGAACTTGACCTGAGCAACGCACCCTACTGCTCGCAGCTTACCGTAGGCAACAACCGGCTCTCAGCTCTTGACATCTCGAAACAGACCGCACTCTACTGGCTGAAAGCCGACGGCAACAACCTCACCGCACTCGACCTGAGCAACAACACGTATCTGAGCCTCCTCGAATGCGGCCGCAACAAGCTGACAGCGCTCGATCTGAGCAAAAACACTATGCTGCGCCGTCTGGCAGCCGAAGAGAATATGCTCACATCGCTCGACATCGCGGCCAACCACGATCTATGCGGGATATCGCTTCAGGGCAATGCCATGGAGGCCGCTGCCATCAACGCCATGATTGCCCAGCTCATCGACGTGACCGACCAGAAACCGCTTGAAGGCAGCGAGTGGATAACGATGCTCGACATCAGCTCGATGCCCGGCACAGCCGGCGCCGACATCGCAGCGGCACAGGCCAAGGGTTGGAACGTGACAGCCGACGGCGGCAGCGGTATTGACGACATCGATATCGACAGCGCGGATGTGGTGGCTGTCAGCTACTATACCCTGTCGGGTATGGCTCTCGGCAACGAGGCTCCATCGGCCGGATGCTACATCGCACTCATCACCCTCGCCGACGGCCGCACCGTATCCCGCAAATACCTAGTAAAATAAATAGATCGCAGGGACGCGGTGTGGCGCGTTACAAGTCGTAATAACGCATCCATGATGCAACGCAGTAGCGCCGCGTCCCTACGAAAACTTTTCACATTTAACAGCAAATCATAAGTTTTACAACAATTTTATTTATCAACCATTTAACCACATTTGTATGAAAAAGTCTTTACTTTTCGCTTTTGCTATGTGTGGCGCCGTGGCCCTCAACGCCATGGAACCCCTCACCCCCGAGCAGCTCGCCAAGTTGACAGTCCAGATCAACAACTATTCCGACAACAGCTTCGCTCTGAGTGCAACTGTCGGTCCGGAATATGCTGATGCGTCCAATCCTACTCTCATCAAGATCCAAAACTTCAATGGAGAAGGACTTCCCCTTCAAATGAACGTAGATTGGGAAACCGCTACAGTGTCTGTTACCCCCTACACATTCTCCAGTGAGTTTAATGAGGATGATTACAAAACATATTACCTGATGGTAGTTAGCGAGGAGGCATCAAACCTCAGCTCACCCATGGATGCTGCTTTCAGCAAATCAAAAGCCACAGGAACCATAAGCGAGTCGGGCATCACTCTCGATCCGTGGAACATCGTAGTCGTATCTCAGGATTTCTCGTCAATGACCAAGAAATACGACAAAGCGCTCAAAACTGAAATCGGAATCCCTAATGCCTCAATGACAATCCAGCGCCGCGAAGTGAACTGGGACATCGAAGATGAAAATTACGTGTCCCCCATCCAAGATGCCGAGTTGATGACCTACCGTATTTTCACAAAAGTCGACGGCAACAAGCTTTTCGTATATAACTGGGATGATCTGGCCTCATGTGTCGAGCTCACTCAGAAAGTTACTGACGGCAAGTACACTTATGCAACTGACGCTGATGATATCATCTACACACGCAATGCTCGCTATCAATATGGCCTCTACCCATTTAATGGTCAGGATAATGAATCTCTTTGGAATGTAGAAGCCGCCGTTCTCGAATCAGAACCCATAACAAATCCGAGCGAGCTAAACTTCGGCGGATGGATTGTTTATGCAATTTCCCGTCAAAGTGAGCGTACATTTGGTTCGTATGCCAAACTCACTCTCGACACCCCCTTGCAGCTGGGCACCAGCGGAGTAGAGGAGGCCGTGGCCGGCAGCGAGCCCGTCAAGGTAAGCTACTTCAATCTCAATGGCATGGAGACGGCAGCTCCCGCAGGCGGCATCTTCGTGAAGGTTTCGACCTATGCCGACGGTAGCGTCAAGGCCGTAAAGGTTGCCAAGTAAACCGACAAATACGGTATTACCAAAAATTATTGCCGAAAGTAACAAAATAACATATCGCAGGCCTATATGTCTGTAAACATGCGGATTCCCATTCCCGGCTCCGGTTCATCACCCGATATTTGCCCGACATTTAACAGTCTGCGGCAATAAAAATCAAAAAAAGTTTTTGCGACTGCAAGATAATGTTTATCTTTGCAGTCGCAAAATGCCATCGGGGTGTAGCACAGTTGGCAGCGCGCCACGTTCGGGACGTGGAGGTCGGAAGTTCGAGTCTTCTCACCCCGACAACAGGACAACCTTTCAGACCTTTTGGCCTGTAAGGTTGTTATTGTTTTAAAAGTATCGATAAGCACTATGAAACTGATTGAACTTCACATCGACAAAATCATAGAGTTGTGCCACAAGTTTCATGTGCGTAAACTTTGGGTTTTCGGCTCCATATTGACCAATCGCTTCCGTCCGGAAAGCGATATAGACTTTTGCGTAGATTTTGACTGGAAAAATATCCCGCTCTTTGATGCAGCCGATAATTTCTTTGATTTCCAATATGCACTCGAAGATCTTTTGCAACGCAAAATAGATCTCACCGACGACAGTGCTGTACGCAACCGTTTTTTTCGCCAGGAGTTAGACGAAACACGCCAGCTTATCTATGGATAGGATTCTGCAAAAATACCTTGAGGACATCTTATTGGCAATTGATGAGATCAATGCATTTGTAAGTCAGTATCCCCGCCGATATGAAGTATTTTGCAACACTCCGATATTGATTCGCGCAGTGCAGATGAATGTAGCTATCATCGGAGAGGCCATGAACCGAATTCTCAAAATCAAGGAAGACATCTCCATCTCCAATGCCCGGAAAATAGTCAATACGCGCAACTATGTCATTCATGGTTACGACAGCCTCAGATATGAAATTCTATGGGCCATTGTAATCAAAGATCTGCCGGTTTTAAAAAGCGAGATTGAGAGCATCATGTCGGATCTCGGCTGAAATCTTCGCACAGCACCGATGTGCAGAAAAGCACCCAACATGCCGTTAATGAAGTTTCCAGGAGGAGGGGGCATTCTCTTGTACGTGAAAAATTGCGGGAACGGCTGAATTGTCGTAACTTTGCAGCAGTGGAGGTACAGCCATACGTATGCCTCCCCACTTACGCATCATCAGGAATTTCTTTATATATGAAAAAGGTATTGCTATTAGGCTCGGGCGCCCTGAAAATCGGGCAGGCGGGCGAATTCGACTACTCCGGCTCCCAGGCCCTGAAGGCGCTGAGAGAAGAGGGCATCTCGAGTGTGCTCATCAATCCCAACATTGCAACAATCCAGACCTCTGAGGGCGTAGCGGATCAGGTTTATTTCCTGCCGATCACGCCCTATTTTGTAGAGGAAGTGATCAAAAAAGAGCGTCCCGACGGCATTCTGCTCGCTTTCGGCGGCCAGACGGCCCTCAACTGCGGCACCGAACTATATCTCAGCGGCGTGCTCGACAAGTATGGCGTGAAGGTGCTCGGCACATCGGTCGAGGCCATCATGATCACCGAGGACCGCGACCTTTTCGTGAAGAAACTCAAGGAGATCGACGTCAAGACCCCCGTCAGCGAGGCTGTAGAAAGCCTGGAAGATGCCAAACGTGTAGCCCACGAGATCGGCTTCCCGGTAATGGTACGCTCAGGCTATGCGCTGGGCGGCCTCGGCTCAGGCATCTGCACCAACGACGAGGAGTTTGCCCTCCACTGCGAGAGCGCGCTGGCCTATTCGCGCCAGATCCTCGTGGAGGAGTCGCTCAAGGGCTGGAAGGAGATCGAGTTTGAGGTAATCCGCGACGCCAACGACCACTGCTTCACCGTAGTGCCCATGGAGAACTTCGACCCGCTGGGCATCCATACCGGCGAATCGATCGTCGTAGCCCCCATCGTGAGCCTAACCCCCGAGCAGATAAAGATGCTCGAGGATATCGCCATCCGCACCGTGCGCCACATCGGCATCGTGGGCGAGTGCAACATCCAGTATGCCTTCAACGCCGAGACCAACGACTACCGTATCATCGAGATCAACGCGCGCCTGTCGCGCTCGTCAGCTCTCGCCTCCAAGGCCTCGGGCTATCCTCTGGCATTCGTCGCCGCCAAGCTCGCGCTGGGCTATACCCTCGACCAGATCGGGGAGATGGGCACCCCCAACTCGGCCTACGTGGCTCCGAGCGTCGACTATATGATCGTGAAGATACCGCGCTGGGACCTCACCAAGTTTGTAGGCGTCGACCGCGAGATCGGTTCGTCGATGAAGTCGGTGGGCGAGATCATGTCGATCGGCAAATCGTTTGAGGAAATCATACAGAAAGGCCTGCGCATGATAGGCCAGGGCATGCACGGATTCGTCGGCAACAACGACATCCGCTTCGACGATCTGGAGAAAGCCCTCACCCACCCCACCGACATGCGCATCTTCGCCATCGCCCAGGCCCTTGAGGAGGGATGGACAGTGGAACGCATCGCCGACCTTACCAAGATCGACAAATGGTTTGTAGAGCGCCTGCAGAACATCGTGAAATACAGCCACCTGCTGGCCAACTACAATAAGATCGAGGATCTTCCCAAAGAAGTGCTCGCCGAGGCAAAACGCCTTGGATTCAGCGACTTCCAGATAGCACGTCTCGTCGAGAACCCCACCGGCACGATGGAGGCCGAGGTGCTGCGCGTACGCGCGCACCGCAAGAGCCTCGACGTGCTCCCCAAGGTGCGCCGCATCAACACCGTGGCCTCGGAATACCCCGACCTCACCAACTACCTCTACGTGACCTACGGCGCCACGGAGCATGCCATCCCCTACGACATGAATCCCGGCAACAATATCGTGGTGCTCGGCTCGGGCGCATACCGCATCGGTAGCTCGGTAGAGTTCGACTGGTGCTCGGTCAACGCCGCCAACACCTGCCGCAAGCTCGGCTACCGCTCCATCATGATCAACTACAATCCGGAAACCGTGTCGACCGACTACGACATGTGCGACCGCCTGTACTTCGACGAGCTCTCGTTTGAGCGCGTGATGGACATCATCGACCTCGAGACTCCCCGCGGTGTGATCGTCAGCGTGGGCGGACAGATACCTAACAACCTAGCGATGAAGCTCCACCGCCGCCACGTGCCCATCCTCGGCACATCGCCCGTATCGATCGACCGCGCCGAAAACCGCCACAAATTCTCGGCCATGCTCGATCAGCTCGGCATCGACCAGCCCCGCTGGAAAGAGCTTACCACCCAGGACGACATCGACTCGTTTGTCGAGGAGGTAGGCTTCCCCGTGCTCATCCGCCCCAGCTACGTGCTCTCAGGCGCTGCCATGAACGTATGCTACGACTACGAGCAGATGCACCGCTTCCTCGGCCAGGCCGCCAAGGTATCCAAGGAGTTCCCCGTAGTTATCTCGCAGTTCCTCCAGAACGCCAAAGAGATCGAGTTTGACGCCGTGGCACGCAACGGCGAGATCGTCGAATATGCCATCTCCGAGCATATCGAGTTTGCAGGCGTACACTCCGGCGACGCCACCCTCGTGTTCCCCGCACAGAAGATCTACATGGCCACCGCGCGCCGCATCAAGCGCATCTCGGCGCAGATCGCCAAGGAGCTCAATATCTCCGGCCCCTTCAATATCCAGTATCTCGCCAAGGACAACGACGTGAAGGTGATCGAATGCAACCTGCGCGCATCGCGCTCGTTCCCCTTCGTCAGCAAGGTGCTCAAGCACAACTTCATCGACACCGCTACACGTATCATGCTCGGCGAAAAGGTCGAGAAGAAAGATTCGTCAACATTCGACATCGACTATATCGGCGTAAAGGCATCGCAGTTCTCCTTCGCCCGTCTCCACAAGGCCGACCCCGTGCTGGGTGTCGACATGTCGTCGACCGGCGAGGTAGGCTGTCTCGGCAAGGACTTCGACGAGGCCCTGCTTAACGCCATGATCTCCGTAGGCCACCACGTGCCCAAGGGTGGCGTGCTTGTAAGCTCGGGCGACGTCCGCGGCAAGGTTGACATGCTCGACGCATGCCGTGCGCTCTTCGACAACGGCTACAAGATCTATGCTACCGAAGGTACCGCACGCTTCCTCAACAACAACGGCATCGCCACACAGGCTGTCGGCTGGCCCGACGAGAAGGCTACCGCCAACACCGAAAACGTGCTCGACCTCATCGCCTCGCACAAAGTGGATCTCGTTATCAACATCCCCAAGAACCACACCAAGCGCGAGCTTACCAACGGCTACCGCATACGCCGCTGGGCCATCGACCACAACATACCCCTGCTCACCAACGCCCGTCTCGCCGGCGCCTACGTGAAAGCGTTCATCAACCGCCCCATGGAGTCGATCTCGATCACCCCCTGGAAGGAGTATTAAGAGATTGTCTAAAATTTATATTACTTTGCTTTTAAAGCTATTGTCGGTGTATTTTTGCTCGCTCTTCAGTCACGTAGCTACTGCTACGCTCCTTCATCGCAATCAAAAATCCTCTCGACAATATCTCTAAAATCTGTATCATATAAATTTAGACCATCTCTAAAAAGAGTATCAATCGCTACGATACCACCCATACCTCTCATCAGCCACAGAGCCCCCCACCCGGCTCTGTGGCTTTCTTTTAGGAGATGCGGTTTCCTACCGCATCATCCCACATTTATGTGCAGAATCAACATTATTATTTGCAAAACACACAAACATCTATTAACTTGCAAAAACTATCCACTACCACCACGAATCACACGATGAAAAAGTATTTTGCCGTCCTGCTTGCCATTATCTGCTCATTGTCCGCAAGCGCTCATAAGCCAATCAACCCCGCGCTTGGAAACGTTACCGCCGACAATACGCGGCTCACTGTCAATCACCCATCGGCCGACAGCATCGGCGCTCCGGCACTTACCGACAAAGAGTCGGTAATCTCCCGCCATTACCGCAACTACAAGCTACGCCCGTTCACTGCGCCACTGATGTTGGCATTTACTATAGGAGTCGCTACAAATCTCGGCGGCACCGGTGATGTTGACTGGGTTGGCCCGAAAAACCGGGCTCGTGGACTTTTGAATATGCGGTTATCGTATTATCCGCTCCGTCATGTCGGAATATTTGGTGAAACAGGCATTTCACTAAACCATCCGTCCGACAAGTGGAACGAGCTTCTCGGTGCAGATCTTGTACACCCCGAAGATGAAGAGTTCACCTGTCTCCCTCCTTTCCCTATACTATTCTTCACCACAGAGGCCGCGATCGGACTTACTTACCAGACCACTTTCGGCCCTTGGCAAATTCAGGCATATGGTGGTTATGGAGGTTATTGGCCATCACTTACGGCCGAGGATGACCTCAAAGTATTATACCTCGAAAATACTATACCCAATACCGCACCTCCCGCCGATCCTACTCCGACCGACGAAGAAGTAACCAAAACAAAAATACTCGAGGTATCACGCGATATTCACGTAAGATACCTTACTTTCGGTATCACGCTCGGCTTTGGCAAAAGCCGCGGATTCAAATGGATTGTCGATCTCTCGTACCGCACCCCACTCAACAACTGCACGACCACAGTCACATATTATGACAACCTTGGACAGAATCCGAACATTGTCAAGCACTCAGCTAAAGTGTGGGGACATGAACTTGTTGTGACCTTCGGCTTCCAAGGCATATGTGACACTCGCAAGAAGACACCGCGTCATCGAAGGCAAGCATCGGAATTGTTTTACTGACACCTCCCTTAAACTATGTTAAGATCATTGTATTCTTATTAATTTTAGTTATCTTGCGAAAGTTATAGCTAAAAAACGTATTCATATGCGAATTTTTAATCTCTTCAATAAGCTTGTTGCTGTCGGAATGATCGGTATTGTCCACTCTGCATTCGCGGTCAACCATACGGCGTCGGTGACTGTAGATGAAGCGCACGGTGTAATTATTATTCCTGCGGTAGAGGGTGGCGCCGACGTAGCTGTCTCGATGGTCGACCGGAGGATTACCACGCCCGACACTCTTACCACCATAGCATCACAGTTGCTTCTACAGAGCGACCTGCGCGGACATATAGAGGACGCCGCATGGTATCTCCTGGTTCCCGCCGAAGAGGCTCTCCCCGCTGCCGACGCGCTGATGCTTACCCAGGGATG
>JAHZGZ010000184.1:0-2064 GCA_019420545.1 Bacteroidales bacterium
CTTCTCGATGGAGATCGACCAGTCGTTTATCGCCGCTATCCTTACCGTGATCGGTTACCAGATCAACGATACCGTGGTAGTATTCGACCGTGTGCGTGAGAATGTAGCCCTCTATCCCAAGCAGGACTTCTTCACCACCATCAACAAGTCGATCAACTCTACACTCGGTCGTACGATCATGACCTCGGCTTCGACCGTGCTCGTGCTCCTCTGCATCTTCATCCTCGGCGGTGAGGCTATCCGCAGCTTCACATTCGCAATGCTCTTCGGTGTGATCACCGGTACGCTGTCGACCATCTACATCGCAGCACCCGTAGCTTATCTCACCGACAAGCGCCGCGCACCCGCCAAGAAAGTTGCTGCATAATCCGCATCAATAGCCATAATCAAAATAGGACAGCCCCGACCGGATTCGGTCGGGGCTGTTTATTTCATATCAGTCGCCTTGCAACAATGCCACTTTACTCCTTGCCGGTGATGATGGCACGGATGTCGTGCAGTTTGTTGAGAGCAGCCATTGGCGTGAGGTTGTTGATGTCGAGAGTGATGATTTCGTCGCGGATCTGCGATAGCACGGGGTCATCAAGCTGAAAGAACGACAGCTGCATGCCGCCCTCCACTGCCGGCGCGGTGACCGCCTTGCCGATATCCTCGCGGCGGTTGGCGGTCTCAAGCTGATGGAGCACCTGCGACGCACGGTCGACAATCGACTGCGGCATTCCGGCCAGACGTGCTACGTGGATACCGAAACTATGCTCCGAGCCTCCGCGCTGGAGCTTGCGCAGAAACACGACTTTCCCTCCGATCTCCTTTACCGAGACATTGTAGTTGGCCACACGGGGATATGACGCCTCCATGTCATTGAGTTCATGATAATGGGTGGCGAAAAGCGTTTTGGGATGCATGGCGCCATGCTCGTGGATATGCTCCACGATGGCCCACGCGATAGAGATACCGTCGTAGGTCGAAGTGCCGCGTCCCAGCTCGTCGAAGAGTATCAGCGACCGCTCGCTCATGTTGTTGAGGATCGAGGCGGCCTCGTTCATCTCGACCATGAATGTAGATTCGCCGAGCGAGATGTTGTCGCTGGCGCCCACACGGGTAAACACCTTGTCGACAAGTCCGATACGGGCCGAATCGGCGGCCACGAAACATCCCGTCTGCGCCATGATGACATTCAGTGCCGTCTGCCGCAGAAGCGCCGATTTACCCGACATGTTGGGGCCGGTGATCATCATTATCTGCGTGCCGTCGTTGGAGAGATTGACGCTATTGGTTATGTAAGGCTCCCCCGGAGGGAGCTGTTTTTCGATTACAGGATGGCGCGCGTCGTGAAGTTCGATTGTGAGCGAGTCGTCGACCACCGGGCGGTTGTAGTGGTTCTCCTGAGCCACGCGGGTAAATGCGGCAAGCACGTCGAGGCGTGCGAGCATATGCGCGTCGAGCTGTATGGCGGGGATGTATTCGGCGACGGCAGCCACGAGGTCGGTAAATATGCGCGTCTCGATTATAGCGATGCGATCCTGCGCACCGAGTATTTTCTCCTCATAATCCTTCAGTTCCTGGGTGATGTAGCGCTCGGCATTGACGAGAGTCTGCTTGCGTATCCATTCCTGCGGCACCTTCGATTTATGGGTATTTGTCACTTCGATATAGTAGCCGAACACATTGTTGTAGCCGATTTTCAAACTGGGAATACCTGTAGCCTCTATCTCGCGCTGCTGCACCTTCATCAGATAGTCCTTGCCCTGGTAGGCGATCTCGCGCAGTTCGTCAAGCTCGGCGTCTACTCCCGGGCGCACCACAACTCCACGGTTGAGAGCTGCCGGGGCATCATCTACAATCTCGCGGGCGATGCGATCGCGGATGCATTCACATGGATTAAGCTGCTCGCCGATAGAACGCAGTGCTACGGTAGCCGACTGCATGCACATCGCCTTTATCGGCGCAACCGCACGCAGGGCGTCGCGCAGCTGCACGAGTTCACGCGGCGATACACGCCCCACAGCCACCTTCGAGATTACGCGTTCCATATCCCCGGCTTGCTCCAGTCCCTCCTTGAGC
>JAHZGZ010000184.1:2074-18841 GCA_019420545.1 Bacteroidales bacterium
GATGGCTTTCACATCGGTAAGCGGGAACAGAAGCCAGCGGCGCATCAGTCGCGCCCCCATCGGGGTCACCGTGCGGTCGAGCACCTGAAGCAGACTGCGACCGTCCTCGCACAGCGGGTCGACCAATTCGAGATTGCGCACCGTAAACTTGTCGAGACGCACATAAGTGCCCTCCTCAACGCGTGTCAGCTTGGTGATATGCCCGGTCTGAGTATGGTTGGTGATATCGAGATAATGCAGAATAGCGCCTGCGGCGACGATGGCTGCATGCATGCCATGCACGCCGAATCCTTTGAGCGACGATGTGGCAAACTGTTTGAGCAGACGGTCGCCGGCGGCATCGTCGGTAAAGATCCAGTCATCAAGTTCGAAGCTCAGGAGCTTGCCCGAGAATTTTTCTTCAAGCAGGCGTCGGTTGCCGCGCTCTACAAGCACCTCCTTGGGCGCGAAGTTGTTGATAAGCTTGTCGACATAGTCGGCATCACCCTCGGCGGCAAAAAATTCACCGGTAGATATGTCGAGAAACGCCACGCCGACAGTAGCCGAACGTGTGAAATGCACGGCCGCCACGAAATTGTTTTCACGATGATTGAGCACAGTGTCGCTCACCGCCACGCCGGGGGTAACAAGCTCCGTAATACCGCGTTTTACCAGCTTCTTGGTGAGCTTGGGATCCTCAAGCTGCTCGCATATGGCCACACGCTTACCGGCTCTGACAAGTTTCGGCAGATAGCTGTCGAGAGCATGGTGGGGAAAGCCTGCAAGTTCCACATATTGAGCGGTTCCGTTGGCGCGGCGCGTAAGGGTAATGCCAAGTATCTCTGAGGCAACAATAGCGTCATCCGAAAACGTCTCGTAGAAATCGCCAACACGAAAAAGGAGTATTGCGTCGGGATGCTTGCCTTTCATCTCAACATATTGCTTCATCAGCGGCGTCTCAACTATCTTTTTAGCCATTTATTCTATTCGGTTAATGATGTAAAGTTACGATTTTGGCCCAAGCCGTGCAAATCCGCGCCCACGATTTCGCCACGAATTGCCTGCCGTACACCCGAATTAGCCCGTAAAATCCCCTATCATTTTCATTATTCAACGATAAACTCCCCGCTCATTTTCTGTTCTTCTCACGTTTCCCCGTTTTCAGCTTCCACTTTCCAGTTCAATCTTTCTTTCCAAAATTTCCATTAAAAAATTTTCGGTGTACTTCTTGTATAATCAAAAACATTTCGCTACCTTTGCAACGCAAAGAGCGCGACACTGGCAGTGTCGAGGTGAGCGGTTCGAGTCCGCTATACTCCACTTTACCAGCCGAATCGGAAAGAAATTTCTGATTCGGTTTTGTTATATTGGTACCAAACCATTATATTTGCATCCGTATGAAGCTGATAGAGATGAACATCGACAAAATCATCGCCCTGTGCAAAAAGTACAAGGTAGCAAAACTGTGGGTATTCGGCTCCATACTCACACCGCGCTTCAACGACCAGAGCGACATCGATTTTCTTGTCGACTTCGATGATAAGCGTATCGAACTGCTTGACTATGCCGATAATTTTTTCGACTTCATTCATGAAATCGAAGCTGTTGTGGGCCGAAAGGTCGACATGGTCGTAAACAAATCGATTAAAAACCGCTTCTTCCGCGCAGAAGTTGATGCAACCCGCCGACTGTTATGGAGCGTACAATGAATAAGACCCTCGAGGATATCCTGAGTGCCATTTTGGAGATCGATTCTTTTTTTGAAACTCGCCCAAAACGGTACGACGTATATCTTTCGGATGTATGTTTGCGTCGCGCTGTCGAACGCAACATAACAATAATTGGCGAAGCTATGAACCGGCTGCTGAAAACGGCGCCCGACATCGAGATTACAGCGGCACGCAGGATTGTGGACACACGCAATTATGTGATTCATGGCTACGATAGCGTTACTGATGATATAATCTGGGGAATCGTAGTACGACACCTTCCCCTGCTTAAAACCGAAGTAGAAAAACTGTTGGATTGACTTCCTCAGTTAAAATTGATACAATCATCTCCTATATTCTTCTGAAAGCGGCCAATAAGACCTATGATTTATTGTGCTGAACTTCTCCACGCTCCACACAGGATGGTGTGTGGAGCGACATACAATTTACGAGAAAGGCACATATTAACCTAAGCAATGTAAAACTTTTGATAAAGGTGCTAAAAATGGGCTTGGGGAGCCAACTTTTATCGAAGTCTGACGGTTATGCTTATACTTCCGGCAAGAGCGGGGGCGGTCCTGAAAGGATGTATGCAAAGTTTCCCGACGGAACTGCAAGAGCCCGGACACACTGTAATGGCTCTCACTATAGAAACCCCAAATCGGACGTTCCCGCTCTTACCATCCGGAAGCCGGCTACGGAGGACAGCAATACTTCCCGCGCCGGGAAGTAGAACCTAACTGAAAGGAGGCACAAAGGCATAGAACCACAACCGACCATACATAGCCGGACAGAGGCCTCAAAAGCAGTATGCCACAATCCTCTGTTGAGAATCGAATCAAAGATAACTTATTGCACCAATCCTATATTGTGTGCGGATCCAGCAGCATTGGATGCCTAAATAAATCTCTACAACAATCTTATCCATCTGCTGTCATTATATTATCCCCGGAGGAGACTCCGACCCTTATGCAGGTCGGCGCCTCCTCTTCCTTTTTTCAGCCGGAAGCTTAACTTGATAAAGCTTCCGCACAGAGAGCACAGAAAGCACAGAAAGCACAGAGGCCACCAAGCCGAAGAAACGAAGTGGTCCTGTTTTGTCCAAGCGTGGTGCTTCAGCGCCACAACCATCCACTCCAAAAAAAGCAATCAGCGGGTGGCGCGGAGGGCTTTGATTTCCTTGGGAGTGAGGGGGTCACCCTTGCCGTTGATACCGCGCACATAGACGGCGCCGTCGGTCATGGGGATCACAACCGGAGCAGGACGCACGTCGATCCGGCATACCCACTGGCCGTCGATAAAGTCAAACTCGGGATTCACATAGTCGGGATAGAGCACCACACCCTCGGGCGCGGCACCGAAATGGCGGCGCATGCCGTTGTCGAGCAGCAGACGGAACTTGTCCTTGACATCCTGAAGATCATAGTCGTCGATGCCGCCGTTGAGATACACAAAGTCGCCGTGAAGCCCCACCGGCAGACCGGCATTGTTTACGCCGATGAAGAGCGTGCCACCCTTCTGGTTGAGCATTGCGTCGATGCCCTTCATTATGTCGGCCACCTGCAGGCGCGGGTCGGCCTTCATATGGCGGTCGCGCTCTGGAGGGAAAATAAGCGAAGTCTTGAACTCGGTATAGAGATCCTCCTCCTGGGCCACGCGCGTATGCAGCGTGTCGGGCATGCGCAGGTCAAGCAGCCGGTATATCTCGCGTTTGAGCGACTGGCGGGCCTCATACACCTCGATACCGCGCAGAAAGTTGTACGACATCACCAGACGGGCCAGAGCACTGAGCGTGGTATTGTCACCGCTCGACGCGGCATCGACTAGCGCACCCGACTCCTGCCATGGTGTGTCGAGGCGCGACAGCACGCGCAGCAGCATCAGGCGTCGCCGCGTGTCGGGATCACCCTGCGCGAGCATGGATGCGCGGCGGTCAAGAGCGTCAAACTTCTCGCGATCGATACGTCCCACCGCCGCAAATGCCCACAGCGCCTCTACCAGCGCCATCTTCACCGAATAGACCTCACTCAGGAATGTATCGTCGAGTATGGCCGACAGCAGACGCGCCAGCGCAAGATGGTTATAGGTAGGCACATAGTCGGTATGGCGCAACGTGGCCACACTGTCGACCAGACGAATAAGCTCACGCACCTCCTCGGGTTGGAGATACACCTCAGGCTCAGTGGGCGCAGGCATCTCCTCTTCCGCGTCGGCCCCTACAGCGGGAGCATAAAGCGCTCCGTCGGCATAACGGCTCAGCAGATAGTAGAACGCATTGCGCTTGAAGCGGAACAGATTGTCGTCCTTCTCCTCCGTATCCACAAAATGGCCGTTGATAAACAGCTTGTTGTCGGGCCGCGCATTGATATAGTCAACGCAGGTATATACCACCTCATTGGCCATCAGCTCATCGGCCGGAGCCTTGAAAACCACGGGAAAACCGGCATCGGTAACCCCAAACCACTGGTTTGTGGCCGCACGATAGTCGTAGAGGAACGTACGGCACTCCTCCTTCGTGTCGCGGGCCTCCGAAGCGAGGCGAATGGTCAGATCGCGGATCCCCTTGCGCATCGAGAAGCGCATCATGCCGGTTGCGGGATCGATTTCTTCGACCGTCGCCCTCAGCAGGAACGGCCGCCCGCTGTCGAAATCCACAAAGTCCTCGACCTTGGCCGCGAGGGGATATATCACTATGTCGAAAGTATTGATTGTGCCCTGCCCCGTATAACCCGGTTCTTCCACCATACAGAGGAAGTTATGGGGATTGTCGGGCATAGCGCTTACCACGCGCACGAGCACTGACTGACCGACCTCCGGGCGCACTGTCCGTGTCGGGGCCTCCCCTTTTGATGTCGAAATTTTCTGCGGAGCGGTAAGCGTATGCTGCAGATCGTTCCACACGAGTTGCAGACGGCTCAGATCGGTAATATCGGCACTGAATTTCTCGCTTAGCTTGTCGCCCACCAATGCCTGCACGCGGCGCGGAGCAAACATGTCAGAAGGTATGGCATTGTGCGCCCCTTCGCTGTCGGGATGCGACAGGGTAATCACTCCGTCGCGCAGCTTTATTACCGCCGTGCTCCCCTCGTATACGCCCTGCACCGCCATGCCGTGGTGCTGTATCGGACGCAGCAGACGCGTGGAGCATAGCAGCGACACGTCGTCAAGATCATTCCAGCCAAACTCTATCGCGTCCTCGTTTTCTCCCAACAACGTGCAGAATGCCTTGTCGATAAGTTCCGAGCTACGCTTGTCGATAAGCATCGACGCATAGCGGTAAAGCATGGCACGGTAAAGGTTCCACGACGAGAAGTCACGGCCCGAAGTCAGCAACAGCTGCAACGCCAGAGCCACGATCATCTCGCGGACGGATGCTTTGTTTACAGCGTCGACCAGTTTGCTCTCATTCTGTATGAAGATGTCGAGCATTTCGATAAACGCCTTACTGTAGAGCTTGTCGAAGCGTGGTTGCGCGTGGCGGTCGCGTATGATGTCGAATATGTCGGCCACATAGCGGCGCAGATATTCCGTGCGCAGCGTAAAGAGCGACATGAGCACACGCATGCGGCGCTCGGGCTGATAGAGATAGCCTGAAAGTTTCAGCGTGTCGATCGCGTCGTCGATAAACGCCTGCTCCCTGCCGTCGAGCAGCAGCCATATTGCCTCGCGGTAGTCGCCTGCATGGGTGATGATGCGCGACAGGCGCGCCTGAATGCCGTCGTGCGACGACACCGGGAATGCACCGAGTATGCTGCCGCGCTCGAGCACCCCAGTGGCGATAGCGATATAGCGCTCAAGCCAGCGGAGCTTGCGGCGCATATACTCCTCACGGCGTGGCGCACCCTTGGGGTTAAGCCACTGCGCGAAGTTGCGCTCCACCGCCTCAAGAGCGGCTATCACCCACCGCGGATCGGAATTCTCACAGAGAGCAAGCGCCTCGCCCAGCACACTGTGGGCGCGCATGAATGCCATGATCCAGTCGCCGGTAATCGCACCCTCCGGGTCGAACATCGCTATCTGGTCGGGGGTGACACTCTTTCTGGCAGAGCGTTCTTTCTCATAGTCGACAAGCGACAGGTGCAACGCGCCGTCGGCGATACCCTTTACCCGGCACACGATACGCTTGAAACGCTGAAGCTTGCGGCGTCCGAAGTCGGTAAGCGGGAATGTGAACCCGTTGAGATCGTCGCGCACCTTGTAGCCACCGGCCTGCAGGTCGGAGAGCACACAGAAAGCGTAATCCTCACCTACGGTATAAAACTGCGGAAGTATCGTGTCGAGATCCTGCTCCATCTTGCCGTCGGACCGCAGTACACATGTAATGCTTTCCGGCAGATTGTCGCGCTGGAAATTATATGCCGGCACACGATAGGTGCGGCCGAACGCATTGATATTGAAGAAGAGTTTTCCCGACTCACGGTTGACCTCGATCTCACGGGCCGGGAACGTATATTTCTTACCTTTGTCGGGAATCATATTCAAAGTCAGGATTCAGGGAAGGATGCGAGCATGCGCGCACGCGCCATGTCGCGGTGCTCATCGTCGGCATAGTTGGCAAACGGATGTATGGCGATGCCTCCACGCGGGGTGAATATACCCTTCACCTCCAGGTAGCGCGGATCCATAAGCGCCACCAGGTCCTTCATGATGATGTTCACGCAGTCCTCGTGGAAGTCGCCGTGGTTACGGAAGCTGAACAGATAGAGCTTGAGGCTCTTGCTCTCGACCATGCGCTCGCGCGGTATGTAGCTTATGATGATTTTTGCGAAATCGGGCTGCCCCGTCTTGGGGCATAGCGAGGTGAATTCCGGACAGTGGAAAGTCACCAGATATTCATTGTCGGGGTGCTTGTTGGGAAAAGTCTCAAGCACTTCGGGGGCATATTTGTCGGGATAATGCGTGGATGTGTTGCCCAGAAGGCTCAGCCCGGGCATCTCGTTGTCTCGTCTTGACATGTTCGGTATGATTGTTTATATACTCGAATTTGCGAATCAGGGATTAACCACTTTCAGGCGCTCGCCGGCATCCTTGGCCACGGCACGGTAGTAGTCGTCGCTGTAGCCGCCGAATACGGGCGATGCGCAATGTCCTTCGGGAGTGCGCGTGAACTTGCCGGGAGCGGTCTCCTTCTTGATGTTTCCGTCGAGATATTTCACAAACAGATAATCGCCCAGCTCCTTGAAGCGCTTTGTCGAGCGGTCGGCCCAGTCGCAGGAGAATTCGGTGAGCAGACGCTCCTGATCTTCGGGAGCAAGATGCATGGCACGGGCCTCGATGTCGGCCACTCCGAGCGCGATATTGTCCTCAAGATCGTTCTGCACGCGGCGTATGTCGGGAATCATCTGGCTATAGCGGTTATATGCCTGGTTGGCGACGTAGTTGTGCACCCAGAAAGCGGCATCCCAGCTCAGGGTAAGCATGTCGCCGTTGCCTGGAGCATAGCAGCGCGGAACACGCTGTAGCGAGCAGTACATCGGCACATAGACACATGTGTTGGTATCGTCGACACCGAACCACAGCACGCCTTTCATAGCCTTGGGCATATCCTTGCGGAGCTGTGCCACGAAGCTGAATCCGGTCTGCTGAGTGGCGATGGCGCGCTCGTTGGTATACTCCACGCTGTCGACCGTAAACGTCATCGGACGCCAGCGGTAAGGTACCTTGAAGGGACCGGCACCCACGTCCTGAGTCATATCGAAAGGAGTGTCCTCGAAATGATCGCGCATAGCCCACTGCATGTCGCGCACAGTCAGAGGCTTGGCAGGCTTCACCCACAGAGGCATCGGTTCACCCTTGGCCTCGTTGATCCACGGAAGCCAGCGGTCGATATCCTCATTGGAATGCTTTTTGAAGAACGACCACACGCGGGCGTCGCATCCGCGCAGAGCGCCGAAATCGGTGATGGCATACGCCTTTGAAAAGTCGAAATCCTTGTCTTTCCCGGAGAAATAACCCTGCGAGCGGGCGAAGTCGATAACATCGGGCGCGTAAAGTGTCTCGGGATCATTCAGAGGGAAAGTATGGATACGCGCATGGTTGGCATGACCGGAAATCATTCCGTCGGGGATACGGCGTGCAACCCACACCGCACCTTTGCTCTTGCCGCCTTTGCCTATCATCTCCATGATCCAGGCCTCGTTGCCGTCGGCGATGGAGAACGACTCGCCCTCGCTTGCATAGCCGTACTCGGCCACAAGATCGGTCATCGTCCTGATAGCCTCGCGGGCTGTCTTTGCACGTTCAAGGGTAATATATATCAGCGAGCCGTAGTCGATAATTCCGGTAGTGTCGACCAGCTCCTCACGACCGCCCCATGTACTCTCGCTGATAGCCAGACCATGCTCGTTCATATTGCCTACAGTGGCATAGGTATGTGCGGGCTGGGGAATGCTGCCGAGCAACCGGCCCGTATCCCAGTCGCGCACCTCGCGCATGGAGCCGGGAGCATGATCGGCGGCAGGAGTGGAGTAAAGCTCTCCGTAGAGGGTATGTGAATCGGCGGCATAGGTAATCATGGCGCTTCCGTCGGCAGTGGCGCCGGGCGCTGCGATCAGGCTTGTACAGGCCGATGCCGTAATGTGGCCCGCGGCAATGGCCGCAATGGCGATGGATATAGTCTTTAAATTCATAATCATCATTATAATAACATGGTCGCCGGAGTATTTTCGGCGACTACAAATTTACGCAAAAAGAGGGATTCAGGCAACTATGCCTCCCCGGCGGGACGGCCATAGACGGCCGCTACCTGACGCGCGATGGTGTCCCAGTCATATTTGCCGAGATCGTAGTCGACACGTGCACCCCCGTTAGCTATTTTCGAGCGTAGCCTGTCGGCAAGCAACGAAATGTCACCTACAGGAAAATAGTCGGTCTCCGGAAGTCCCACCTCGGCATTGGCGGGGATGTCGCTCACCACTACCGGAAGGCGGTACGACATAGCCTCAAGCAGCGCGATCGGGAGTCCTTCGTGCGACGAGGGGAGACAGAAACATGCGGCATTGGAAAGCAACGCATGCAGGCGGCGTCCGCGCACAAACCCCGTAAGCACGGCGCCATGATCGCGGGCAAGCCGCTTTAACGAACGCGAATAGTCATCCTCGAAGTCGGCGTCGCCGGCGAGCACCAGTTTATAGCCCTTTGCGGCAAGCCCTGCTCTGTCAAATGCCTCGACAAGATGATGCAGATTCTTCTCGGGCACGAAACGGCTCATCCCGAGCACGTAGCGCTGCGGATCGATGCCGAGCGAGGCGAAATAGGCGTCGTCAGTACATATTTCCGGAGCCGGCACGCCGTTGTATATCAGATGCACACGGCGCGTGCGTCCGTAGCGCGTGGCTATATTGCGGCGTATTACGTCGCTTATCACAATCACATCGTCGGAGAATCGGCTTCCGAGGCTTTCGCCAAGTTTGATTATCATGCGCGCGGCGCGTCCCCATTTGGCGCGCTCATAGTCGGGACCGTGGTTGGTTGTCACTACGCGCAGCCCGAGCAAACGGGCCAGCGGCACGGCGAGCGAAGGCCCCACGGCATGAATATGCACCACATCCGCTCCGGCACGACGTGCGGCGACCACAGCCCTGACGGTATGGATTATCGCTTCAAAGGCTTTCTTGCGCGGAGTGGCCACATCCAGCAGCTTCACGCCCTGCCACTCTCGGCGAGGATCGTCGGCGACATATGAGTCGCGACGCACCACGGTAATATCGTAACCCATGGCAGCAAGGCGTGGATACAGGTTCTCGCAATGGGTTTCGACTCCGCCCATCACACCCGGAATGCCTCGTGTGCCGGTTACGAATATTTTCATGGTGATATTCTATTTAAGCAGGAATTCAGAATTTCTCGCGAAGATCGCCCTGCGCGGGATCCTGGCCGACATCGTGCCACGTCTTGTCGAGACACGGTTTGAGGCCACGCATCGAGCGAAGCTTGTTTTTAATGGCCCAGCGCATAGGATGCTTCACATATTTGTGCATTACTGGCGACGCAGTACCTACCATCCAGCAGTTTTTGGGACAACGCGCCACACATTTGCGCACTTCGGCCGCCTGCGGAGAGCGCCACAGCTCCATGAAGTCGGGTGTGGTATGTATATTGCCCATCGATTTCTTCCAATACTTCGACTCCAGGCCGTTGCAAGGGTATACTTCGCCCCACGGGTCAATGAAGAAGTTGGCCGAACCGGCCTCGCAGGGGAGCATACGGCGCCCCCCCTCGATATAATTGATGAGGCCCATGTTGAACCACGCACGGAACCACGATTTCGGATGATTCTCCTGCAACTGCCACTCGATGAGCTGCTCGAAGTTGCGGCATACCTCATCTTTATTGGTGATCACATTGTCATCCTTATGGAAATAGTAGGAATTATGGAACGCGGCAGTGGCAAACTCCATACCGAGCGAACGGCTGAGTTGGTAGAGCGACAGCATGTCGGCCGAGTTGTTGTTGCTTACGGTACAGCCGAATCCTATATCCTTCAGGCCCATCTGCTTGAGGGTAAGAAGCGTGCGCAACCCCTTGTCGAAGCCGCCGGCATGTCCGCGCAGCTCGTCGTTCTTGCAGCTCAGCCCCTCGATCGAGATACGGATACCGATATTCGGGAAGCGGCGTGCAAGCGCCACCACCCGATCCTCAAACCATCCGCTCGTGGAGATCACAATCCGCTTGGTATGGCGGTAACATTCCTCGACGATCTCGGCCAGATCTTCGCGGATGAAAGGCTCTCCGCCTGTAAGATTGATGAATTTCAGGTCGGGCAGACAACGCAGATCGGCGGCCTTTATCTCCTCGCGCTTGTCGGTAGGGTTCTGCCATATGTTGCACATCTTGCAGCGCATCGGACAGCGGTAGGTGAGGATAATGCTCGCGTCGGTCGGCATCGGTACTTGGTAGTTATCTGACATGATGGATTTTGCTGATAATTTGGTCATGACCTGTCCGCCGGCGTGGATGCGATCCAAACGGCAATTGCATCCATCTCTCCTGCGAACCCATAAGTAATATATAAACCCACGCCCTCCCGTTTTTATTGTGTGAATAATGAAAATCCCGCACAAAGCAGCACACGAAGGGCACAAAGAAAAACGGGGTGTGCGGATTTTAACAAAAAAATCGTTGGAGGAGGTTAGCATATTGAAATGGTTGCGCATCTTGGATACACAAAAAATTAATCTCACATTACCAAAACAGGATAATATCGCAAGATAAAACCCGCGCACAGGCTCCCGAGCGGAAGTAGCCATCGAGCCGACGCACCGGAATACAGAAACTATATACCAATCTATTAACTCTTTACTAAATCTATTATGCCATCACATTTCCACATGAAAAGTATTTCACGACGGATGCTTTGGGTGATGCTACTTTGCGCCATGACAGGGTTAGGGCTACGCGCCCAGACGCCCGCAGTGAGCATCGACGCAAAAGACATTACTGTAAAAGAACTTCTCAAGCAGCTTGAAGCCCAAAGTAAATTTACCTTTGCCTATGCAACTTCACAGATACCACTCGACAAGAAAGTATCGGTAACGGCAACCGACAAGCCGGTAGGCGAAGTACTTGCCGAAGTCATCCCCGGTGTTGTAGCCAAGGTGCAGGACAACAAGATTCTCCTCACCGTTCCCCAGAAAAAGGATACCAAAAAGAACGGATCAAAAAACGCAGTCACCGGCACCGTCACTGACGAGAACGGCGAGCCGGTAATCGGAGCCACCGTAATGCTTAAAAACAGCAAAAACGGTGTTGTGACCAACATCGACGGACAGTTTACCATCAATGTCAACGGCGACAAACCGGTGCTGAAAGTAAGTTACATAGGCTATACACCGAAAGAGGTGAAAGTAACTCCAGGCGTTCCGGTCAATATCGTGCTCAAAGGCTCGGGAGTGAATCTCGACGAAGTAGTGGTGACCGCTCTCGGCATCACGCGCGAGCAGAAGTCGCTCGGCTATGCCGTATCCAAGGTCGGTACCGAGGAGCTGAACAGCAGCGTCAGCGGCAACTGGCTCAACAACCTCAACGGCAAGGTAGCCGGTCTGAGCACCACAGGAGGCGCGTCAGGCCCCACAGGCTCGATGCGCGTGGTACTGCGCGGCGACCAGTCGCTCAACTACGGCTCCAATGAGGCTCTGTTTGTAGTCGACGGTGTACCCATCTCGTCGGGCGACGTAGGCACCGGCGGTGGCGGCATGAGCAACACCGATGCCACAGTCGACTTCGGCAACGGTGCATCGGAGATCAACCCCGAGGATGTAGAGTCGGTATCCGTGCTCAAAGGGCCGGCTGCGACAGCCCTCTATGGCTCGCGCGCAGCCAACGGCGCTATCGTCATCACCACCAAGAGCGGCCGCGACACCAAAGGCGTGGGTGTAACCATCAACTCATCGGTAACGTTCGAGAAGGCCATGCGTTTCCCGAAATTCCAGAAGGTCTACGGCCCTGGCAACGACAACGGCTACAAGCCTTTCGCAGCCTGGAATTTCAGCAAGACAGATGCTCCCGAAGGCTTCGAGGGCGGACGTAACGCCTCACGTTACTCCTACGGCGAGGCATTCGGTTCCGACAAACTGCGCAACCAGTTCAACTCCTACAACTGGGTGACCGGCGAATACACCCTCACCCCCTTCGAATACGCCGACGACTGGTACTCGGGAATCTACGAGACGGGCGCGACCTACAAGAATAATTTTACCATCACCTCCAACAACGGCAAGGGCACCTCGGCCCGACTCTCCATAACCGACACGCGCAACTCATGGATCATGCCCAACACAGGATATCAGAACCAGACGGTATCGGCCTCGTTCTCCACGAAGATGAACAAGTGGGTTAAATTCAACGCCAAGGTCAACTACCTCCACAAGACCAGCGACAACACCCCCGTAACCGGCTACTCCACCTCATCGCCCACATATTATATAGTATGGGGTCTGACCTCCAACTCCATGAAGCTCTACAAGGACGAATACTTCAGCGGACGCGTCAATGCAGCCAACTACGGAGGCGGCTGTAAAGACGGTCTGGGAATGGTAAACTCTCTGGGCAACTCACAGCCGGGCAACCCCTACCATCAGCTCTATGAGGCCACCAACGCCATCAACAAGAGCCGCGTGTACGGCACCATGACCCTCTCCATCTCATTCCCGGTAAAGGGGCTTACACTCGACCTTCGCGGAGGCACCGACATCTCCACCGATTTCCGCCAGCAGCAGAAGCCGTTCTATTCTCCGGGCTATAAATCAGGATTCTACCGCGAGCAGAACAACCGCGACGAAGAGACCAACATCGACTTCCTCCTCAAATACGTCAACAACAAGATGATCGGCAAGCGCCTCGGCTTCAATGCCGCGTTCGGCGGCAACAACATGAGCCGCCGCGTGTTCCGCTCGCAGATCACCCTCGACAAACTCGGCGAGCCGGGCGTATACAATGCCTCCAACACACCCACAGGCGAGACATCGCGCCCCTATCAGTGGCGCAGCAAGAAGGTTGTAAACTCCTTCTACGGCTTCGTATCGGCATCGTGGGACGACACCTACTTCCTCGACCTCACGGCCCGCAATGACTGGTCGTCGACACTTGGCCGCGGCAACTGGTCGTTCTTCTACCCGAGCGTAAGCGCCAGCGTGCTCCTCGACAAGGTGTTCCGCATGGAGGAGACCGTACCCCAGATCAACATGCTCAAGATACGCGCATCATGGGCCAACGTGGGCAACGACACATCGCCCTACGCACTTACCGACGCCTACTCGGCATCGACTACCTATCCCGGCGGCTACACCTACCCCACCAACTGCTCCAACTACTACATCAAGCCCGAAAACGTAGAGAGCTGGGAGGCCGGTATCGAAACCATGTTCTTCATGAACCGCCTGGGCTTCGACATCGCATTCTACAACTCCTCGACCACCAATCAGATCGTCGACGCCGTGACCGACCTCATGACCGGCGCATCAAGCAAGAAGATCAACGCCGGCGAGATCCGCAACCGCGGTATCGAGATCGCCCTCCATGCCGTGCCTGTGCGCACACGCAACTTCACATGGAGCATCGACGTGAACTGGAGCCGCAACTGGAACAAGCTCGTAAGCCTTGAGGACGGATGGGATCCGCGCACACCCTACGAGCAGACCAAGAACCTCATCGGCAACTACGGACGCATACTCTCATACATCGGCGAGGAGATGAACATAATCTACGGCCGCGGCTACCAGCGCGCTCCCGAGGGCGCGACATATGTCGACGCCAACGGCAACACCGTAAGCTGCGCGGGCATGAAGATCATCACCGAGAGCAACGGTTATCCCGTGCTCACCACCGACAACGTGCGCCTCGGCAAGGTCAACCCCACATGGCGCGGCGGCCTAAGCACATCGCTGCGCTACCGCGACTTCACCCTCGGCCTCAACTTCACCGCCCAGATGGGTGGCCACGCCTATTCATTCACCAACGCCATCCTCGCCTATCAGGGCAAGCTCGAGAACTCACTCCCCGGGCGTTATGACGGACTCGTGGTAGAGGGTGTCAACGTGAGCACCGACGCCAACGGCAACACCGTATACAAACTCAACCGCACACCCACCGAGCAGGTCAACAAGTACTACACCACTTATTTCGCACGCGACAATGCCGAGGAAAACGTATTCAAGACCGACTTCCTCAAGCTGAAGGAGGCACGTCTCGACTACACCCTTCCGCGCAAGGTATGCCGCAAGCTCAAGGTACTGCAGGGAGCATCGATCGGCGCATATGCCACCAATATATTCTGCATAAGCGACTTCCCGCAGTTCGACCCCGAGGCGGGCAACATAGTGGGTACCAACATCTACAGCGGCATCGAAATCGGTGCTCTCCCGATGACACGCACCTACGGCTTCAATCTCAAACTATCATTCTAACCATCCGCACTCTACCGACATGAAAATACAATCAAGCGCAATATGTTGTGGCATCGCCCTGCTTGCCTCCTCACTGGCCGGATGCACCCACGACTTCGAGGAAATCAACACCGATCCCAACAAGATGCAGATCGGCGACCTACAGCCCTACGGCATGTTTGAGCCGCTGCTCTACGGAATGGCGAGCACACAGACCTACTATTCCTACTACTGGAACGACGAACTGGCCCAGTTTACCGTATCCACCCTCACCGCCCAGGAACGCCACCGCTATAAGATAACCGACGCCCAGTGGGGTTCGCTCTGGAATAACTTCGCCGGGAAAGGCCTGAACGCCAAGCATATGTACGACCTCGGAGTTAAATTCAACGACAAGGCATGCCAGGCCATCGCCCTCACTCTGAAAGTGTACGCACTCAGCAACCTCACCGACCTATTCGGCGACATACCCTACAGCCAAGCATACATGCAGCGCGAAGGGATCGACCGTCCGAAGTTCGATACTCAGAAGGAGGTCTACGAGCAGATGTTCGCCGAGCTCGAGGCCGCCAACGACCTCTATGCCGGCAATCCCGACTTCGAGCGCCCTGCGATCGACGTAATGTACGGAGGTGACATGAAACTCTGGCGCAAATTCAACAACTCCATGTATCTGCGCCTACTGTGCCGTGTAAGCGGCCGCAGCGATATCAACGCCACACAGAAGATAGCCGAGATCGTTGGCAACAGTTCGAAATATCCCATCATCTCATCCAACGCCGAAAGCGCAACCATCCACAACACCGGAGTCGATCCATACTTCGGTCGCTTCCGCCCTTCGGAGATCACCAAGATGAACTTCACCAGCGGAGCATACAAAATGACCAAGCAGTTTATCGCCATGACCACCATCGCCGACGGAGCCAACTCGGAACAGGATCCGCGACTTACCACATGGGCGACTCGCGACGGCGACGACTGGAAGGGAGCCACCGCCGGATGCGAGCTTGCCGACCAACAGGTCGACGCGCAGGATTGTGCCTATCTCAACTACGAAGTGCTTGTACGTGACGAGGCACCCAACTTCCTGATGGATTACAGCGAGATCCGTTTCATTCTTGCCGAAGCCGCCCTAAAGGGCTGGATCGACGGCGGAGAAGACAAAGCGCGCACATATTATGAAGAGGCCGTGAAGGCATCCTGTCAGAAATGGGCCGAACTCGAACAATATTCCAAAGTAAAGGCACCTATCGACGACGCAGCCATCAACCGCCTGCTCTCGGGACGCCTCGCCGGCTGGGACAACCATACCGACAAGGCGCGCCTTATCGCCGAACAGAAATACCTGTCGCTCTTCTGGGTAGGTCTGGAAGCATATCATGAGCTACGGCGCACGTCGTGGCCCGAACTTACCATCGGAAAGGGAGCGTTCTACAACAACTGGCACCTCCCCCAGCGCATGGGTTATCCGTCGGAATCGGTAGGTTCCAATCCCCGTATGGTGGAGCTACAAGGCCATAAACGGCACTTTCCGCGAGATACGTCCCGACAACGCCACAAACTGACACATTATTATGGAAACAAAAAATATACTGAAATACATTGCTGCATGCGCCATCATGATGCTCTGCGGCGCGACAGTCACATCGTGCGACGACGATGACAATGCAATACCCGAAAGCGAACTTTATTATAATCTCGAACTCGACTCGGACTATCGCATCCCATGCAAAGGGATCGATATGTCATCATACGGCAAAGGACAGAAAGTGATAATCCGTGCCAACGGCCATTGGACAATAGAACCAGAAAGCGACGACTGCTCCTGGATGAAGATATACCCCATGGAGGGGGACGACGACGGCTATATACGCTTTTATGCCGAGGAGAATACCCGCGCTACCGAACGCACGGCGAATTTCCGAGTATCGGTCAACGGCGTGCCGCAGGAAAATGTGATAACCGTGGTGCAGGATCAGGCACAGCCGTTTCTCAACCTCAGTACTGCCGCTCTCATATTCAAACGTACCGGTGGAACCCTCGGCATCTCCATCGACACCAACGTCGACTGGGAATATGTGATTACAGGAGAAAATGCCGATAGATTTACCGCACGCACAGATAATTCCGGATCCATCACCGTGACGGCTCCGGATATCAACGATACCGGCGCCGATGTTTCCGCCACTCTTACAATA
>JAHZGZ010000185.1 GCA_019420545.1 Bacteroidales bacterium
ATCGACTCAACCTATACGACCCTGTCGGCAACATTTATTATTAAACAAGCTCTTAACCGACGCTCCCCTCCAGGGATATCTGAAGAAGTTTCTGGGCCTCGACGGCAAACTCCATGGGGAGCTTGTTCATCACCTCCTTGGCATAGCCGTTGACTATCAGCCCGATCGCCTCCTCGGTGGGTATGCCGCGCTGATTGCAGTAGAACACCTGGTCCTCGCTGATCTTGGAGGTAGTGGCCTCATGCTCGACAACGGCGGTGTCATTGAGCACGTCGATATATGGGAAAGTATGCGCACCGCAGTCGGGGCCGAGCAGCAGCGAGCCGCAGTGGGTATAGTTGCGGCATCCGTCGGCGTCGGGGGCGACCTTCACAAGGCCGCGGTAGCTGTTCTGGCTATGCCCTGCCGAGATACCCTTGCTCACTATGGTCGAACGGGTGTTGCGCCCGAGATGTATCATCTTTGTGCCGGTGTCGGCCTGCTGACGGTTGCGTGTCACCGCCACCGAGTAGAACTCGCCCACACTCCCCTCGCCTTTGAGGATGCATCCGGGGTATTTCCACGTGATGGCCGAGCCGGTCTCCACCTGCGTCCACGACAGCTTGGAGTAGTCGCCGCGGCACAGGCCGCGCTTGGTCACGAAGTTGTAGACGCCGCCTTTGCCGTCCTTGTCGCCGGCATACCAGTTCTGTACGGTCGAGTACTTCACCTCGGCACGGTCCTCCACAATGATCTCCACGATGGCGGCATGGAGCTGATTTTCGTCGCGCATCGGGGCCGTACATCCCTCGAGATAGCTTACATAAGCGTCGTCGTCGGCCACGATGAGCGTGCGCTCGAACTGACCGGTGCCTGCGGCGTTTATGCGGAAATATGTCGACAGCTCCATCGGGCAACGCACACCCTTGGGAATGTATACAAACGACCCGTCGGAGAACACCGCCGAATTAAGCGCCGCAAAGAAATTGTCGCGGTACGACACTACCTTGCCGAGATAGCGGCGCACGAGGTCGGGATAATCGCGCACGGCCTCGGAAAACGAGCAGAAGATAATGCCGAGCTGCGCCAGCTTCTCCTTGTGTGTGGTCTTTACCGACACGGAGTCCATCACGGCATCTACCGCCATACCCGAAAGCATCTTCTGCTCAGCCAGGGGAATGCCGAGTTTGTCGAAGGTTTCGAGCAGCTCGGGATCCACCTCGTCGAGACTCTTCGGACCCTCCTTCTTGCGCGGAGCCGCATAGTAGCTTATCGCCTGATAGTCGATAGGCGGAATGTCGAGATGTGCCCACGTCGGCATCTCAAGGGTAAGCCAGTAGCGGTAGGCGTTGAGGCGGAATTCAAGCAGCCATTCCGGCTCATGCTTTTTGGCCGAAATCAGGCGTATCACCTCCTCGCTCAACCCGCGCGGTATGACGTCGGTATCAATGTCGGAGACGAATCCATATTTGTATTCGCCGGAAGTGACATCCTTGATCACGTCGTCGTCATTTCCGTTATTCTTGTTGTTCGGATTATCAGCGCTCATATCTATAGAGACAGGATATTTTAGTCATTACTATATAATTAATGTGTAAACGCCACAGACTGCACTATTGTTTCAGTCACACCTCGGAAGGCATAACGAGCGTGGTATTACCCATGACTATACCAAACATGGTGGGAGCTATCTTCATAACCCAGGGAAGCATATCGCCGTCCATCAGCACAGAGGTCTTGAAAATGCTGCTTTCAGGGGCCACGATATGCCAGAGATTCAGAAGGATACTGAGCACGAGCAGCCATTTGAACAAAGCGAACACACTTCCGAGCAGATGGTCGAGCCAGCCGAACATCAGGGCATGCGTAACCTTGTGAAGCATCGATGCTATCACACTCACCGTAAGCCAGACCAATATAAACAGCAATACATTGCCCACAATGGCGGAGGAAACAGTGGAATGAAACGTACCCGGAAACATCTCCGTAAGCGTCGCCCCCGCCTGCGATCCGAATATGCGGCATGCGACAAGCCCCAGCACGATGCCACCAAGGGAAGCCACCTGACGGATCAGGCCTTTCCATACCCCGTAGGCTATCGAGCCAAAAAGCACACAAGTCAATATGATGTCGATTGCACTCACCGATTGTTGATACGTGTGGATATATTGACACACTAAAATACGCGCAAAATTAACAAATCCCCACGACTTAGACAACATTACATTCCCCACCGCAGGTTACTCACAAAATGTTAAAGTATGAACAATTAAGGCATTGATGTGTAATAACAATAGGTCATGTGAACAGCATGATTCATCACAATACGTACATAAACGTAATTATAACAACTTTTTTACACCAAAATTCTAAATGTATCTATTATGAAAAAGCTACTTATTGCACTCGCAGCAGTGGTTATGTCGCTTTCAGCAAGCGCTCAGGCATGGTGGGTCGACGGTCAGCTCAGCGCCAACCAGAACAAGCACGGCGATTACAAAAATATCAGCGTGGCTGTGCTTCCTGAAGTAGGTTACAACTTCGGCGACTGGGATATCGCCGCACAGATCGGTCTTGCTTATGCACATCAGAAGGACGGTGACGGACCATCGATCCATGGTGCATCTTTCAAGTTCAATCCCTTCGTACGTTACACATTCGTCAACATCGGTAAAGTCGGTTTCTATGTAGACCTCGCAGGCCAGTTCCAGACAGGTAAGTTCTTCGACGAAGACGTTGCAGGCGACGAAATCATCAACGGAACCCTTTGGGGAATCGGTCTTAAACCGGGTGTGAAATACAACATCAACGATCACGTCGTATTCTCTGCCGCTCTCGGCTTCGCCGGCTACAAACGTTGCCACGACTATGAATTCACGGGATTAAGCTTCAACACAGCCAACATGAGTCTCGGCGTAACCTACGTATTCTAACCGAATCATTCTCAATACCCCCGGGCCCCGACAGACGCTCCATTGTCTGCCGGGGCTTTTTATGGACCATCGCCAACCCCAATAGCCTCTAAAATCATTATTCACTCACCGATGTGAAATCTCGCCTAATCGCGATCTCGCCAATTCATGATCTCGCCAATTCGTCATCCCTTTGAAACGCACCAACCCTGACTGGGAGGGCGGCGCTTTAGCCCGCCACGATATACTCTGCCCCACGATACTCTGCTGCCGCGATATACTCTGCCCCCATGATATGCCTCGCCAGCCAGTAGGAGACGCGCTTTCCAAGCGCGTTAAATTAAAAAATATCTGAGCCTGGCGTAGCCCGGCGACAATCGTCTTACGACTTCTCCCCACATAACAAAGGCGCCCCCTGAAACGGGGGCGCCTTGTGTGTGAATCATAAGTCAGTATGTAATGGATGTAATATATACCTGAATCTTGTAGTTCATCCCTCATCATATGAGGATATATGTTGTACTAAGTGCAATTAGTAATGTTTTTATGTTCTCTTTCGGGGCAATCCCGTAAAATACTATCTTTAGAGCAATGATTTGAGTCAGCCTGAAGCTTAAATCCCGATGAGGTGAGAGGCGAATAAGTCATAGGTGTCATTGATCGCTCTCTGAGCGTGGGAGATTGGCCTATGGCGCAATCTTAACGATAATCTTTCAGAGTCTGCTGAAGACGCTGGCGTGCAAAGAAGATGCGGCTCTTTACAGTGCCAAGGGGAAGATTCATCTTCTCGGCGATTTCGTTGTACTTGTATCCGGCAACGTGCATCGAGAAAGGAATGCGGTAATCGTCGGAGAATGCATTGATGGCGGCGGTGATCTCCTTGGCTGCAACCGAACCTTCAGGAGTCTCAAAGCCCGAATCCTGAGGAAGATTTAGATGATAGAGATCCTCAGTCTGGTCGATGATCGTAGCCGAGCGGACAACCTTGCGGTAGTTGTTGATGAAGATGTTGCGCATGATGGTGAAAACCCATCCCTTGAAGTTTACGTTGTCGACATACTTGTCCTGGTTGTCGAGAGCCTTGAGTGTGGTATCCTGAAGCAGATCGTAAGCATCGTCGCGGTTTGCGGTAAGGATATAGGCAAAGTTCAGAAGATTTTTCTGGAGACCTAAGAGCTTGGTTTGGAAATTAGATGAACCCATAACTTGATATTTTGTGTGATTGTTGATAGTTGTTGTCTTTATCGGTTTCATTCGCTTCACAAACGTGTTACAGAATGATTACACAGCAAATGTAGGAACAAATTTTGAATTGGCAATAGTTTTTGAAAGAAATTTTCAGTTAAATTGAATTTTTAACATTTATACACATCATCATCGTTGATTACCAACATTTTATAAACTCGTATAAATTCAATTGAGATTGCAAACAAATTACAAATCACACACAATTCTATGAAACACAGCAACTATTAACTTAATTTTAAGTTAATCGATGTTACAATCATGTGTCCGCATTGTAACATGCATGCTCCATGCTGTGATATTGTATTCAATACATTTACACACAATCAACACACTTATGTCACCCTATTGTAACACCATGTAATACGTTTACGTAAAATCGAAATCGAACCGGCAGCTCAAGAAACTGTTTAAAATGAATAATGCCCGACCGGGAAAACATTCCGCAGTCGGGCATATTTCAAAGATCACAGTCTCCCGTGATATGTCATCGGCGCCGTATCACTTTGCGACATCAATCTGACGCAACAGCTCATCAACGGCCACTTTAAGCTGACTGTCGGTACCTTTAACCACTGTGGCCGGATCGTTGGCAACCTTGAAATCCGGCTCAAGCTGCGAGTTTTCAAGATAGGTTCCTTCAGCCGTGCGGTATCCGATCACAGGAATACCGAATATCAGCGACGGATCCTGAAGCGTTTCCCAATTGACCGAGGTCATCGTGCCCGGCACAGGCATACCTACAAGTTTTCCCATTTTCTTGTGCTTGTAAACCCAAGGGGTACCGTGAGCGTTACTGTAATTGGCCTCACACTGTACCATAATGCTCGGCTTGTTCCACCGGCGCGAGGGCATATCGCACACATCCACGCCGCGGATTACCTGCGTGAGGTATTTGTCGCCGCTGAAAAGCATCTCGATATCTTCATGCAGACGGCCGCCGCCGTTCCATCGGGTGTCGATCACGATACCCTCCTTGTCAACATATTTTCCAAGGAGATCGGTATATATGCGGCGAAAGCTGGCATCGTCCATCGAACGGAGATGCACATAACCCAAGCGTCCTCCCGACAGCCGCTCGGTATCCGCTTCACGCTGCTTTACCCAACGGCGGTAAAGCAGCTCGTTGAGCTCACCCTGCGATATCGGGAGCACTACCTCGTCGACACTGTTGCCGTTACCGTTATATAATGTAACGAGAGTCTTTTTCCCCGCCACATCGGCCAGAAGGGCGGTATAGTCGGTCGAGTCGTTGAGCGCCACACCGTTGATCTTCTCGACGATGGTGCCCTTCTTTATTACCGTATTGGCATGATCAAACGGACCGCCCTCCACTACTTCGGCCACACGGAGGCCGTCGCCGTAGTAGTCCCAGTCGAAGATCAGGCCGAGCGATGCGGTGCGCTCGCCTGCTCCGGCGGGATAATAACGTCCGCCGGTGTGCGACACGTTAAGCTCGCCAAGCATCTCTGAAAGCAGGTCGGCGAAGTCATAGTTGTTGTTGATATGGGGCAGGAACTTGCGGTAGGCACCGGTCATAGCCTCCCAGTCGACACCATGCATGCCGGTCTCATAGAAGCGGGCCGCCTCCTCGCGCTTTACATAATCGAACATATATTCACGCTCGGCCTGCGGATCTATCTTCATGGTGGCGGAGTACTTGATCGGCTTTATCGACTCGGAAGATATGCCCATCTTCCCGAGACCGTCCGATCCGAGCAGATAGAGCGTGTTGCCATCCTTGTCGGTCTGGATAGAGCGGTAACGATAGCCGAGCTTCTTGGCCATCGATGTCTCGCGCTTGCGCAGATCGGTCTTCCACAGGTCGTAACCGTCGTCAAACTTAGCGAAAAAGTACAGGGTCTCGCCGTCGTCAGTGACGATAAAGTCACCGAGAGCCGATGACATGGGGGTCACGCGCACCATACGGTCGCGCAACCCGTCGAGCTCTACCTTAATGACCTTAGTGTCATCTTTCTTATCGGCGTCAACATCCTTTTTGTCATCCTTTTTCTTCTTGTCCTTGCCTTTCTTTTTGTCGGCAGCAGCCTTGTCGGCTTTTTCCTTATCATCTTTCTGCTGCTTCTCAAGCTCCTTGCGCAGCTCGTAGTCCTCTTTCGAAAGACGGTATTTATCGTAAGCATCCTGGTTGAGGAACACGAGCATCACATCCTCCTGCGAGCCCCAGCTGGCATGGTTGCGCATGCCGTAACGGTCCGATCCGAATGCGATAGCGTTCCCCTCCAGAGCCCAGCGGGGATGTGTGTCGAAGTACGACGACCGTGTGATGTTGGTCACCTCGGGGGTACCCGTAGTATTCACGATCGCTACATCGGCATACGGCTCATGGCCGTTTCCGGTAAGCTCAAAAGCGATCGAGCGGCTGTCGGGCGACCATACATAATAGAAACCGCCGTCGCGCTCGGGGTATGTGGAGCCGTCGGTAAGCTGACGCACTTTCTTTGTGGCCACATCCATCACCATAAGTTTGCTGCGATCCTCAATGAAAGCAAGCTGCTTGCCGTCGGGAGAGTAGGCGGGATATGTGCGCTCTGCGTTGTCGCTGAACAGCGGACGTTCGTCGACCGTAGTGGCATTCGGGAAGTTGAGATCATCCTTACGTCCGATTGATGCCTCATAGAGGGCATAATGGCCGTCGCGCTCGCTTACATATACTATCGAGCGGTTGTCGGGATTCCAGGTTATCATACCCTCGGCTTCCGGAGTATGGGAGATCTGCTTGGTTGTAGGGTACTCTACGGATGTAACGAATATCTCTCCGCGGTCTACGAATGCCACCTGCTTGCCGTCGGGCGATACTGCCGCCCCGTTGGACGAACGTACCGAGGTCTTGTAGGCCGGTATCTCCTCATCGACCACCACATCCACGGCCACTTTCGCCGGCTTGGCTCCGGCGCGCATCGTATAAAGCTCGCCGTCGTATGTGAAGGCCAGCGTGCCGTCGGCGGCAACCGAAAGGAAGCGCACGGGATGAACGGTAAAGTCAGTCACTTTTGTCATCTGCGAGGGATTGTCGACAGGGAACGACCATACGTTGAGCGACTTGTCGCCGCCACGCTCACTGATGAAATATGCCGTCTTGCCGTCAGGCGACACAACGGGATTCAGATCCTCGCCGCCCCGCAAGGTAAGATTGGTGTGCTTGCCCGAGGCCACGTCGTAGCGCCACACATCGCGGGTAACCGACGACGTATGGTGTTTGCGCCATATGTCTTCCATCCCCTTGCGGTCCTGATACAGAAACCATGTGCCGTCGGGCGACCAGCTCATGGTCTCGGCCGGAGTGGCAAGCATGCGTGTGGTACGGCCACCATCCACAGGCACCTTGTACACCTCGCTCAGGCGTGCCGAGGGAAACAGCGCGCTTTCAGCCGGATCCTGTATGGCGGCCGAAAAGATCACATATTTGCCGTCGGGAGTGAAAGATACGGGTATCTCCTTGGCCGAGTTGCGGGTGAGGCGCAGAGGAGTACCGCCGTCACTGCCCATTACGAAAATATCGAAACTACCTTCGCGGTCACTGGCAAAGGCTATCTTGCTGCCGTCAGGCGACCATACCGGAGCCGAGTCATGCGAATCGAGAGTGGTAAGGCGCGTGGCGTTTCCGCCCTTTGCCGGCACGGTGAAAATATCCCCTTTATAAGTGAACGCAATAAGTGAGCCGTCGGGAGAGATAGCGGCATCACGCATCCACAGCGGAGTCACCGCCGATGCTGCCAGCGACAGCGCCGACAGGGACAGGGTTAAAATAAATCGTGACATGATGGTTATATACATTTATTATATGTAGCTTGTATTTACGCGCATGGCGCCATATCCCGCAACCGGGGACAAGCGCCATGAGATTTTTACTTACACAGGTAGAACCTGAATGTCGGCATATCAACGCGGAATCTTCAGGGTCTGTCCCTCCCGTATATCTGAGCCGGTAATACCGTTAGCCTTGCGTATGGCATCGACCGTAGTCCCTTTTGCCTTGGCGATACGGTAAAGGCTCTCACCTTTCTTAACTTTGTGGTTGGTAAAGCCGCTCTTCTTTTTCGAAGAAGTTGCCGATTTTTTCGGTTTGGCGGGAGTTTTTTTAACATCCGCCGGTGCAGGCTTTGCCGGCTCCGGGGCTACCGACGCAGTTTCCGTCACGGCGGTATTGTCATCAGCAGCGGGAGTGGCGTCGGCAAGTTCCGAAGAAGCCTCAACCTCTGCGGGCTGCGTCTCGGCAGGAGCCTCCTGCGACGCCGGTTTCTCTACGCGCACACGCTGATAGGTGTTGATTTTCAGCTTACGCCCACGCGCCACACTGTTCTTGCGCATCCCGTTCCATTTCTTGATATCAGATACCGACACTCCGTATTTTTTGGCTATACCGGAAAGTGTCTCGCCACGCTGTACCTTATGAGTCTTCACCACAAGTTTGGTAGTAAACTCTCCGGATGCGTCAATCTCTTCGATGGAGGTAGGCTCGACTACAGAGCGACGTGCGTAAAGGGTGGCATCGTGACCGATAATGCTGTCCTCACTCATTATATAACTGTACACCTGCATCGACGGAAGCACGAGCGAATACGGACGCACATCTCCCGGAATGATATCATGGCGGTACTGCGGGTTAAGCACACGTATCTCCTCTACCGGAATGTTGAGCACCTGGGAAATCTGATTGAAATGCACGCGCTTGCCTACGTGCACCGAATCGGTGATGATCGGACGTTTGGCCAGCGCGGGCGATATTCCGTGCTGGTTGTAATAGGTCATCACATAGTTGGCGGCAATGAATGCCGGCACATAGCCGCGGGTCTCCTGGGGAAGGAAATAGTATATGCTCCAGAAGTCCTTGTCCTTTTTATTCTCCATGCCGGCGCGGCGCAGGGCCTTGTTGACGTTGCCGGGACCGCAGTTATATGCGGCGATCGCAAGCGACCAGTCATTATACATACCGTACAGCTGCTTGAGATATACGGCGGCCGCCTCCGAGGAGGCATAGGGGTCGCGGCGCTCGTCGACAAGCGTCGAGATCTCCATTCCCAAGCCCCTGGCGGTAGGGAGCATGAACTGCCACAGGCCCGTAGCACCTGCTTTCGACACGGCATCGGGATTCAGCGCCGACTCGATCACAGGCAGATAACGCAGCTCCAGAGGCACTCCATGGCGCTCCAGAGCCTGCTCGAATATCGGCATATAATAAAGGCTCATGCCGAGCATCGCCTCTACCAGCTCGCGCTTGCGCTGTGTGTACATGTTGATATACGAGCGCACGATCTGGTTGTAAGGCATCTCGATGGTAGTGGGCAGAGCCGAAAGACGCTTGATATATACTTCGTCGGTGGCGTTGAGAGGCTGCGCCTTGTCAAAATTGGTGTCAAGCACTGTATAGTTCTGCAAGTACCAGTTCTGAAGCATCTTGTGGGTGTCGGTCTCGAAGCTTTCCGGATAAGTGATTGAATTGTCGGAGATGGAGTGCTTCAGCGACAGTATCGAAGGCGCTGCCGAGACGGTAAAGGCGGCGCAAGCGATAATGATTGATGAAATTACTTTTTTCATTGTCCGTAGCAGTAATTGAGGGTGGATGAGAGGCGGAGAGATACTGTAAGGAAAAGGATCGACGGCCTGTGAACTAAAAGTTCACGGCCCAGAGGAGGCCGATACCGGGCCTTGCGCCACGGGCATCGGGAATTACGGCGGGAGAGAAGTCGACCGAAAGGTCAGGCGATATATCGAAGTGGGTGAGCGACGCGTCGACATAAGCATCGACCATCGCCACGAGATAGAGTCCTATCATCGAGATTATACAGAGGTCGCGGTTGCGGCGGAAATAATCCTTTCGGGCTTTGAAAGTCTTTTCGAGCCACGACTTGTTGAGCTGCGACTCATCGGTATTCGGCGGATAAAAATCCATGTACGACCGCGTGTTGGGGTCGTTGTCCATAAGATCGCGATAAGCCTGCGTATAATCGGTAAGCATACGGTTGTTCCACGACATGCCGTAGGTAAGGCCCATGAAACCGCCCACCACGAGAGGCAGCTTCCAGTAGCGGCGGTTGTAAAGCTGACCGAGGCCGGGGAACAGAGCGGAAAGCCATACCGCGCGCTTGGGGTCGGGATTGAACTCGCGCACCACATAATCCGGATCGAATGCTGCCGCGATACTGTCGGCGGCGCATTCGGCGCAGCCTGTATTGTCGACGGGCACCATCCCCTCGGGGATAACCACGGTAGAGTCACCCTCATTGACAATCGAGTCGCCCTCGACCAGGACGCGCTCGTTGCGTGGCACGCCAAGGCGCAGGGAGTCGGGAAATGCGGCATAGTCGATCAACGCCGAGTCGGCCTCGGCAACCTCACGGGCCGGGATCTCCACAGCCACAGCAGGAACAGGCACCGCGGGCGCGGCTACAA
>JAHZGZ010000186.1 GCA_019420545.1 Bacteroidales bacterium
TCACATACACCAACGATGTGGTTATGCTGGAAGCAAGAAATTCCATCTGGGAATACGAATACATGTCTTTCTCTCGTCGTATCGGCGAATTGTGGGAGCCATTATGTAAATTGTGTTTTATTTATCCTCTGACTGATATACGGCTCTTCATACCGCCTCTGTTTGAAGATGTCAAACGAGATCTCACAAATGAAATATCAAATTATATCGATGGACTGCGTATCAAAGAAAATGAGAAGAAACAGCTAAAGACATACTATAATAAGGTATGGGGACTTGTCACTTCCGGTGAAATCAGACTTGAATGTGATTTACATTTTTCATATGGCAATGAAAAATATATCGTGGACTTCAAGAGTGGTTTCGGATCCAATGAAAAAGGCAACACAAACAGACTGTTATTAGTTGGCAGCATCTATAAAAATATTGAAGCTGAGAACTTCAATTGCCTTATTTTTGTGCGCTCAGCAGAAAACAATCATTACCTTACTACACTTCAGCACTCCGGAGTATGGAAAACATTCTGTGAAGAAGACACATACAAACAGATATATCACTTCACAGGTTACAACATTCATGAATGGATTCTTCAAAATGTTGATTGGATGAATGACTTTACTCCACAAATGCGTGAATCCATTTTAAATAATGACTTAGAAAAATACTTGATCTGGTAATTATGAGCGCTTCTCTTATTTATCAATCCCATTATACGAAGTCAGAACATATCCTCAACTATATGATTGCTATGCTGAATCTCAGACCGCAAGATTCTATTTTTGAGCCTTGTGGCGGGGATGGAGCGTTCGTAGATAAAATACTTGAAAAATATCCAGCATCCAACATTCTCATATATGAATTGAATCCGGATGCAGTAGGGACTTTACGACGTAAATACGCGAATTCTGAAAAAATCAGCATTAAGGAAACTGACACATTACTTGATGAAGATATCATTTCAGGTCGTTGCAAATTTGACAAAATTATTGGTAATCCCCCATATGGAGCAAGAATTGAAAAAAATAAGAAAGATAAACTCAATCAATTGTATTCAGGATTAAATACAAAAGAAAGTTATACACTTTTTTTATCATCCCCGATACGTTCCTGTCCTTACACCGACACATTAGAATAAGAGAATTCATTCTTACACATACGTCAATACGCGAGCTGTCTTTATTTCCCTCTTCTTTCTTTCCCGGCATTAATTTCGGATATGCAAACCTTTGCATCATAACTCTTTCAAAATGCTCTGATATTGCTAAAAATCTTAAAAACAAGTTGATTATCAGAACAAATCTCAATAATGTCAGAGACTTAGAAAACCCTAAAGCCGGAAATATCAAAATTATTTCTCAAGAATCAATATATAATAGAATTGATTCTACATTCATGTTTAATTCATCTGATAGGTTGACCGAACTAATCAATGACGATAGTTTGTTGAGGATCGGGGATATTGCCAATTGTGTTACCGGCTTTTATTCCGGCGATGACAAAAAGTATTTACGTCCTTTAAACTATGAAATTAAAAATGCTCGGAAATATAGTTTGGCAGAATCCAGTTCTTTATGTTTCAGCCAATTAACTAAAGAAGAAAAACAATATGGAATCGAATCCTCAAGATGTTTTGTTCCCATTGTAAAGGGTGGGAATACAAAATACTTAAAATCTGATTCCTGGTTCATGAATTGGTCACGAGAGGCAATTAATGAATACCGTCAGAGCAAAAAATGTAGATTTCAAAATTCATCATATTACTTCAGGAACGGCATTGGAATCCCAATGATTCGTTCTTCAAGATTAACCGGCGCCTTAATTTCAAATCGTCTTTTTGATCAGTCTATTGTCGGTGTTTTCCCTAAAGATGAATCGTTAGTATATTATCTACTTGCATTTTTCAATTCCTCGATATGCACGAAATTGATAAACGCAATCAATCCCTCCACGAACAATTCCGCCAATTATATCAAAAAAATTCCTTTTATAACGCCAACTGAAAATATTCGCAAAGAAATAGAAAATTTGACTGAACAAATTTTGGTAAGACTCGAAAACGGGAATAATCACATCGATGATCTGGAGCAAAATATAAATAATATATTCGATGAATTATATTCGAATAAACAAAGAGCATATACCAAAATTTCAAAAAAATTGGAATCGGAACAACTAAATCTATTTCATTATTTGTAGAAACATTTACAACCCCTTCAAATACTATCTGTAACAAATTATACCGTTTACTACCCGATACAAAGCGGGCCGCAATTTGTTATAGAAATAAAATCCATTGAATCATGTACACCGCATCGCAGAAACGCAAAGAAAACATAGCCGAATACCTCCTGTATATGTGGCAGATCGAGGATCTGATACGCGCAAACAGCCTTGACCTCGACAAGATACGCACATCCATCATCGACCGCTACGACCTTCCTCCGGAAAAGAAAAAGGAGATGGAAGCATGGTACGAGTCGCTCATCGACATGATGCGCCGCGAAGGCGTTGAGAAGAGCGGCCACCTGCAGCTCAACAAAAACGTGATAATACAGCTCGACGACCTCCACCGTCAGCTTATGGCCGACCCGAAATTCGTCGACTACCAGTCGGCGTTCTACAACACACTGCCCTACATCGTCGAACTGCGCGCCCGGCAGGGCGACAACAAGCTCGGTGAGATCGAGACGTGCTTCGCCGCGCTCTACGGCACGCTGCTGATGCGCCTCCAGGGCAAGGAAATATCCAAAGAGACGTCCGACGCCATGGCCCATATCACCCGTTTCATCGCCCTCCTGGCCCACTACTTCAAGCTCGACCAGGAAGACAAGCTCTTCGATAACCCCGACTCAAAATAGTCCCATTATATTCCAGAATACAATGAGTATTTTTGACTTCTTCAAGCGCAAAGGCATTGACAAAGAGAAATATGAATTAGTCGTAAGCTCCGACCGGCCCTACGAAGTCGGCACTGCCGACGACGACGGAATAACATGCCTCAAGACGTTTACTCCGCCACTCGACATGAAGGCTGAAAAAGAATACAGTCTGCCGCTGAAAGTATGTTTCGACGAGCGGAATCTTTACAGTCTCGAGCTGTATCTGCCTGACGCGTCTACCGCCGACATGCTCAAAGCGCTACCTCAGGATACACCCGTTCTGATCACCCTGTGGCTGTTTCTCGACGACGGCTCGTTCTTTATCATGTTTCCGGACGAGGTCAATCCGCGCTTTGACGAGTCAGGAAATATCACCTCCTTCCATGTGCCGCTCCTGAAGGCCGGCTTCCACTCCGAGCGCAAAAATCTCAAAGATACGCTCTCGCCAAAGGAAATCTGCGATTTCACCCGCAAGCAGCTTGTCACACACAACATTGTCGAAATCCAGCCGCGCATACTTGGCACCACCGACGACGGCATCGACTGCCGGTCAGTCGAAATCAGTTCTCCTACTGCCGAATACATCGCCAAAGCCATCGAAGCGATCAGCAATCACAAGATGTGACATCATGTGCGATTTCCCGCCGGGAAATTTCCGGCATCCCGGGTTAATTTGCTATCTTTGCAGAAACGAAACGATTATATACAGTTTATGATTAAGAAGGAACACATCTTCGGCATGTGCGCGCTGCTGATGGGCAGCGGCATATGCCACGGCGCAAACTATATAGCCGAACTGACCGACGACCAGCTGTCGCGCGTAACCATCAACCCCATTCCGCTCGAATACCAGTTCCAGAACGAGAACATACCGCGCCGCGAAGCCGCCGACCCGGTGTGCGAATGGTTCAACGGTGCATACTACCTCTTCGCATCGCGCTCCAACGGCTACTGGACATCGACCGACATGACCAACTGGCGCTACATCCCGGTTACTTCCATTAAAAACATTCAGCACTATGCCCCCTCGGTGATGATACGCGACGGAGCCATGTACTTCACGGCATCGGGCTCGCGCGACATATACCGCACCACCGATCCCGCATCGGGAGAGTGGGAAAAGATCACCGACCGTTTCCCATTTACCGAGACCGACCCGTGCCTGTGGCAGAACGACGACGGACGTGTCTATTACTACTGGGGATGCGCCCCCGACAAACCAATCTGGGGCGTCGAGGTCGATCCCGAAAATGACTTCGCAAAAATCGGTGAGCCGGTAGCAATAATCACCCACGACATCGCCGAGCATGGCTGGGAAGTCGGCGGCCACAACAACGAGCGCAACACCAACGGTTACAACGAGGGTGCCACAATGACCAAGATCGGCTCGCGCTATTATCTACAATACGCAGCCGCGGGCACCCAGTACCACACCTATGCTGACGGAGTATATGTAAGCGACTCACCGCTCGGGCCGTATAAATACCAGCCCCACAACCCCTTTTCAATCAAGCCCGGAGGATTCCTCTACGGCGCGGGCCACGGACACACATTCTTCGACCGCTACGACAACCTCTGGCACGTGTCGACAATGGTCATCGCCGTGCGCCACGGCTTCGAGCGCCGCATCGGATTTTTCCCCGCCTATGTGGAAAAAGACGGCACGCTCAACGCCCACACGGTGCTCACCGACTACCCCTACCTCATGCCCGACAAAAAGACCGATTTCACCCATAACGACCTGTCGCTCGGCTGGAATCTGCTCTCATATCTCAAGCCGGTGCGCACATCGTCGACACTGCGCGGCGAACGCGCGCAGGCGGCCTCGAAAGGTTGGGAAAACCCTTGGAAGATAAAGGATTCGTTTGAGGGAATGAACGCAGTCAACGAGGAGATCGGCAACTGGTGGGCGGCATCGACCGGAAAGGCAGGCGAATGGCTTGAGGTTGACCTCGGCAAAGGCATGGACGTCAACGCCATCCACGTCAACTTCCCCGACCATGGCATCATGCACCGCGAAAAGCAGCCGTTCATCTACCGCTATAAGATCGAAGGCTCGGCCGACGGCCGCAACTGGACGATGCTCGACGACAAGAGCGCCAACACAACCGACCATCCCCACGAACTCACCGTATTCAAGAAAGCACGCAAGATGCGCTACATACGCGTTACCAACTGCGAGGACATGCCTGAAGGCGCCTGCTTCGCGCTGAGCGGACTGCGTGTGTTCGGCCGTGCCGACGGCAAAGCTCCGGCACGTGCCGACGGCATCAAGGCCGTGCGTGATGCCTCCGACCGACGCCACATCACTCTCGACTGGCAGCCTGTCGACAATGCTACCGGCTATATCGTGCGCTGGGGCATCGCTCCCGACCGCCTCACAAGCGCCACAATGGTCTACGGCGACAGCTCCCTCGACATGCGTATCTTCAACGCATCGCCCGAATACTATTTCGCCGTCGACTCCTTCAGCGAATCGGGCCTCACCCGCGGCAAGTCGGTGCACCACGCCAAATAAACATTGACATAACGACAGAGCTATACGACCAACCCTGACTGGGAGAGCGGCTCTTTAGGGCGCCACAACCAAATAAGCAATATATCTGGTTCAATGTGCTCGCATGCTCCCAAGTTAATCGTGGCGGGCTAAAGCGCCGCCCTCCCAGTCAGGGTCGATCGCAAAGCGATGCACTGCGCAGCATAGGAGAGGAGGTTTCCAACCTCCTTATAACCAATAGTTTATAAAATACAATTGAAAACCACATCTCCTACAAAGCCGGCGATAGCCTGCAATTCATAACATTACACCGCCCCACAGGATAGAGTGCCTGTGGGGCGGTGTTGTAACTAATTCATTGGTATTTCTCCGGACCGAAACCGGTTTTCCGGCACGTGTCAGAGCAGCGCGAGTACCTGCGGGAGCAATGGCTGCACATCGTCGTTGACAATGCGGTCGACGCATGGATGTTTCTCGGGATGGGCCGTGCGCTGCTGAGCGTCAATGCGTGCCTTTACCTGCTCAGGGGTCATGGCGTTGCGCCGCATCACACGTCTTATCCTCAGATCCTCGGGAGCGGTGACCTCCCACACCTCGTCGACGATCTTGTCAATCCCGCTCTCATAGAGCAATGCGGTTTCAAGCCATACACGGTCGGCGCCGGTAGCCTCGGCCCATAGCTTGAAGTCGGCGCGCACGGCGCCGTGCACTATCGAATTAAGCAGTTCGAGCAGTTCGGAGTCGGCGAATACAGCCTCACCCAGACGCCGCCGGTCGATATGCCCTTCGGCATCCACGGCATCCGAGCAGATCTGTGTGGCAATTGCATGTTTGATTTCTTCGTCAGCATCCATAATTCCTTTAGCATGGGAATCGCAGTCGTAGACAGGGTAGCCCATTGTGCGCAGCATTTCCGATACAACGGACTTGCCGCTACCGATTCCTCCGGTAATTGCGGTAATCTTCATGGTGGTATTAGTATTGATTATTCGAATGATTTGGTATTAAATTGACAGATTTACAAGCTTTTTTTTAGAGTTTAGGGTCAATGAATGGAGAGAGAATTAAGAGAGGAGGAGACGTAGGGGACAGATGCACGGCTCAGGGCCGTCGTTGCTCCACGATGTACTCCACGCTGTCGGGCGAGATAGTCACATCGCGGTAAAGCTCGGGCATGAGCGACATCGTTACGGGGATCTTCGACGTGGGCGACGCCAGGGCATCGGCGAAGTCTACGTAAGCCTTTATGTCGTAAGGCTCGGTATTGTAGGCGCTCATGGGCACAAGATAGCTCACCTCGATCTGCGATGGAAAGGTAAGCAATCCGTAGCCCTGAGGCATATTCTTCACCACTACCGAAGCCATCTGGCTACGGGCGATAAGCGGCTCCACGGGGATGGTGACGGTAACATTGTCGGGCACGATGCGCACGCCGTCGACCGGCTTGATCTTTACCTGAACCGACGTGGTGTCGGTGAGTTTCGAGCGGATTATCGGCATGGTCTCTACCGAGGTGAGCGAATGGGGCATGTCGGTAACCGAATACAGCGTCACTGAATCGGTGGAGACAGTCAGCGGCCCGTTGACAATATTTCCGAGAGCCGGGCGAACGTCGGCATTGACATGCACCGCCACGCGTCGGCCCGGACTGGTAGTGTAGATGAGTTTCAGCGAGTCGGGAGATACGGTCACTATCTGCGACGACGGGCCGAAATAGTCGCGCAACCGCGCCGACAGATCCTGACGCCCCATGAGGAACTTGTTGTCGTCGGTGCGGCCCACATAATCGTGCCACTCTATCTTCATCACCTTTGAGTTGTTGAAGCGGTAGCGCATCAGTATCGAGCCTTTGTCGCGCACACTCGCCTTCACCACAGGAGGCACCTCGGTGATAAACGTAACGCTGTCGGGCACATTTACGATGGCGACAGGGACGTCGATATCATCCTGCGACTCGTTGTTGAGGGTAAGCAGAAGCCAGAACACATAGGAGATTGCCAGAAACAAAACAAACAGACCCACTTCGCGGCCACGCGACGAGGTGACTGCGAGGTGGATTCTGTCGGTCAGTTTCCGGATTTTATCCGTAAGTGCCATAATGTCTATACCATAATTTCGCAGAAAATATTCTGCTGAACCAATATGGAGGGTATTGCAAAACTATACGTTATCATACCTTGTAAGGACGCGGCGTGCCGCGTTACCCCAAGGTAATCAAGCTTGTACGGTCTGCATAATGTAACGCCGCACGCCGCGTCCCTACATTTTTTGCAACACCATCATCAAAGGGTCGGGCCGAGTATTACTTCTGGGCGGGAGCCTCTACCTGCTTGGGGGCTTCGGCAGCCTCCTGAGCAGAGGGATATACCGAGTTCTTGTCGATGGTAATGCGTACGCCGTCGGAAATCTCCACATCGAAAGTGGTTGTGCCCACACTGCGTATTTTGCCGTAGATACCGCCGGCGGTGATTATCTTGTCGCCCTTGGTAAGAGCGTCGCGGAACTTCTTGATCTCTTTCTGCTTCTTCTGCTGCGGACGTATCATGAAGAAATAGAACACAGCGAAGAGTATGACGATAAGGCCGATATTCATGATACCGCCACCGCCGTTGGCGGCCTGAAGGGCTACGAGATTGTAAATCATGATGATAAAATGTCGTTGTTGATTTAGTTAGAGCTTGTTTAATAATAAATGTTACCGGCAGGGCGGTCAGTCGTCGAGCAGATT
>JAHZGZ010000187.1:0-10637 GCA_019420545.1 Bacteroidales bacterium
AGTGGCGACAACCACGGTCTGTCCGGCAGCCACATTCGGGGCGCCGCAAACGATCTGTGTAGCCTGTCCGTCGCCGAGGTCAACGGTGGTGATGTGCAGATGGTCGCTGTTGGGATGCTCCTCGCAGGTAAGCACCTTGCCGATAACGATGCCGCGCAGACCGCCTTTCACCGATTCGACCTCTTCGACCGAACCCGTCTCAAGGCCTACCGAGGTAAGCACTTCGGCGAGCTTCTCGGGCGACAGCCCCAGGTCGATATACCGTTTTAGCCAGTTATATGATATATTCATAAGTCTTGTTGGAAAATATGTTGCCCCGCAAAGGGCTTTTTATCGCGCAAATTTACGAAATTTTTGCCAATGCCATGAGCAGTAGCGCCATTTTCTTTTCCCAAACCTTTGCCCGATTAAAAAATAATATCTAATTTTGTGCCACCGTACCGGGACGCCCCGAGCTTAACACCAATCAGCGTCCCCTCTCCCGGCATCGTCGGTTTTCGATCTTCCGCAGAATCGACAGCATTCCGTCCCCACCTCCTCCCGGTATCGGTAACAAAAAAATCATGCGGCAGTAGCTCAGTTGGTAGAGCATCAGCTTCCCAAGCTGAGGGTCGCGAGTTCGAGCCTCGTTTGCCGCTCACCCCGTCAGGCAGTCAACCATCGGTTGCTGCCTGATTTTTATTTCCCCTACTAATTGTAGGTCAGCGGATTTACCATACAGGTAGGAATAAAAACATCATAATGTCAATTCCAACGATTTTTATGGTTGGTGCGTTTATATATCGTAAAGTATTACTATATTTGCATTTATAATCCAAACAACTATGAAGTTGATCGAATTAAATCTGCAACGCATCATCGACCTTTGCCGGAAGCACAAGGTCAAGACCTTGGCTGTCTTTGGCTCTATCCTTACCGATAGATTCAACGACCAAAGCGATGTGGATATGCTTGTAAACTTCGATACATCCGACCATGAGAAATGGGATTATGTTACAAACTATTTTGATTTTCGTGACGCATTGGAACGACTTTTCGGCAGAAAAGTGGATCTGATTGAAGAAGGAGGGTTACGAAACAAATATTTCATTGCCAATGTAAACCGTACAAAGCAAATGATTTATGGCCACTGAAGAAGTTTTGACCTATCTGCAAGACGTATTAGACGCAATCAACGACATGCAGAGTTGCTTTGTGGACTTTCCCAACAGATACGATCTATTTGAGAAAGATATAATGCGTAAATGTGTCGTGGAACGTAAAACCGAAATTATGGGAGAGGCCATAAATCGGATAAGAAAAGCGGATCCATCTGTGGAAATTCCAAATGCAAGAGCCATAATCGACACGCGCAACCGAATCATACACGCCTATGATAATGTGCAGCCCGAATTTCTGTGGAGTCTGGTAATACGACATATCCCTGAACTTAAAAAAGACATTCAACGCATCCTTGCCGAATACGAAAAACGATATCTAAGAGAAAGATAAAACCTATCCGCAAACCCTAACTGGGAGGGCTGCGCTTTAGCCCGCCACGATCCACGCCATTTTGATAAGGCCATCAACTTGGTGGCGGCCTAAAGCGCCGCCCTCCCAGTCAGGGTTGATGGAATTGACGAATGGGGATTGGGATGCTCTGCGCAAAGGTATCGTTAAGGCGTGGATAGGATTGGGTCAGACGCTATTTACGGGGGAGGAGCAGGAGGACGGGGGTCTCGGACGGAGAGGCGGGGGTGGAGAGATAGAGGGAGTTGGAGGTGAGATAGCGGTCGGTGCGGAGGATGGCGCGGTCGAGCAGCGGAGCGTCCTGCACACGGAGGGAAAGGGCGCGGCGATGGGCGTCGGTGAGGCGCTCGGCGGCGCACACGGCAACGAGGCCGGAGACAAACACGGTCTGCGGCACCTCGCGGTCGAAGGGACGGATCACAACCTGCCCCTCGTCGAGATACACTATGGAATTACGGTAGAGCTGCCCCCGGTGAAGCACACCGAGAGCGAGATATTGCATAAATGACATTGAGCTACTGATAGTGATAACGGCGTAACCGCCGTTGAGCGATTTTCAATCCTATACATCAACGGCACACAACGGCGTGGACGCCGTTACGACTGGCCGTCAGCCAATCGACATTATCCGAGAGAGCACTTACTCGTCGTCGCGGTCGTGGCCGGGACGGTAGGTGCGGAGATGCGAGCGGTCGTAATGGTCGGGAGAGAAGCGCGTGCGCACAAGGGAGATGCTGTCGATGTAGGCGGCTTCGGCGGGGCCGGGCGACACGGTGGCGAAGCCGTAGACGTTCTGGGCCGTGCGGGCGGTGTCGAGCTGCATTACGATCTCGTTCCATCCCTGCCCCGAAACGGTGCCGGTAACATAGTCGGAGGTGCCGTCGGTATACTGCGTGGCAAGCGCATAATACAGCGGCGACTGCATGCGGCTTATGAAGAAGCGCCAGGTATATATGTCGCCGCTCTCCCAGTTTTCGTCGCGGCGCAGATTGAAACGCACCATGGCGTCGGGCTGCCCGTAGAAATAGCGGTGCATGCGCGATTCGGGCCATGCGTCGGCCGAGTCGCCGACGACGGCCATGTCGACACGCGCGCCACCCTGATCGGCCTCGACCTCGGCAACCTCAGCCTCAAGGCGCGCTATGACGTCGTCGTAGACTTCGATATACTTCTCGATGTTGTGGCCGTACCATACCATCGAGGTGTCGAACTGCTCCTGTGTGACGCCGTGGCGCATCAGCACCGACTGCTTCATCACCTTGCGCATGGAATCGGTACCGTAGCGCGAACGGTTGAGCTCGACCACACCCTCGGCCTTGTGAATGTCGGTGAGCAGATCGACCATCTGACCCTTCTTGAGCACATAGTCGGGCGTGCGGTCGCAAGCTCCGGCAACGGCCAGAAGAGCCAAGGCGGCAGGTATAAGAAGAGAGCGTCGGCGCATCATTCGGCAGCGGTAGGTTTATGTTCCCCCTCTTCGGGGAGCGAGAGGGCCTTGGAATAGAAGAGTATCAGAGCCAGTATGCCCACGGTAATCGCGGCATCGGCGATGTTGAATATCGGCTGGAAGAATAGGAAGAACTGTCCGCCGACAAAGGGCACCCAGTCGGGCCAGTAGAAGCTGAACAGCGGGAAGTAGAGCATGTCGACTACCTTTCCATGGAACAGCGGCGCATAGCCTCCGTCGGGCGGGAACATCTGCGCAACCATTGGCGGGGCCGGATCGTTGAACAACACGCCGTAGAACACCGAGTCGATGATATTGCCAGCGGCGCCTGCGGTAATCAGCGCCACACAGGTCATGAACCCGGCGGAATAGCGGGCCTTGTCCTTTATGCGGAATATGGCATAGATGAGTGCGGCAACGGCCACAATCCTGAACAGGGTGAGGAAAAGCTTGCTACCCATCTCCATGCCGAAAGCCATGCCGTTGTTCTCAATGAAATATATCTGAAACCAATCGGTCACGAAAATGCTCTCGCCAAGGTACATATGGGTCTTGATCCAGATTTTTACAATCTGGTCGACGAGGAGCACGGCAATGATGATGATGGCTGCGAGCCATCCCTTTGTAAGCTTCATAGGCAGATGAATAATTTTTGAGAAAAGCCCGAGGCGGCGTAAGTGCCGGTAAGCCGCATGGCCGCGCCCTACCGGACCGCACGGACAGTATCATATCGGCGACATGAGATTGTGCGGCCGGAGGCACGGCCATACCGCCCGAGGGTCAGCGCTTGCGGCCCGACTCCTTGGCTTCGACGCTGAGGGTTGCGTGGGGCACAGCCATCAGACGTTCCTTCGGTATCAGCTTGCCGGTCTGGCGGCAGATACCATATGTCTTGTTTTCTATACGGATCAGGGCGGCCTGGAGATGCTGTATGAACTTCATCTGGCGCTGTGCGAGCTGACCGGCCTCCTCCTTGCCGAGGGTGCTGGCGCCCTCCTCAAGTACCTTGAATGTGGGCGATGTGTCGGCCGTATCGTTGCCGTCGCTGTTCATGACGTTGGCCTTCAGAAGTTCGTAGTCCTTCTGGGCCTTGTCGAGCTTTTTCAGAATGAGTTCCTTGAACTCCTGCAGCTCTTCATCGGTATAGCGTGTTTTTTCACTCATAATGTGTTAATGTAAGGGAAATAGGAATTTTATACAATGCTTATTTTTACTACCAGAGTGATACCGTCGATATCAAGAACAGCGGCATCCGGGGCCGATTCATCAACGGGAGCTATGGTAAGTTCGGTAGCGAGCACCTGACGGCTAATATAGTCGGCGAACGCGTCGAGTGCCTCGTCGGTAGCCGGATTGGGGGCAAACTGAAGGCGTATCTTGTCGGTAATGTTGAATCCGCGCTCCTTGCGGAGGTTCTGTATGCGGTTTACCACATCACGGGCAATGCCTTCGCGGCGCAGCTCGTCGGTGACAGTCACATCGAGGGCCACAGTAACGGTACCGTCGGTGGCAACCTCCCATCCGGGAATATCCTCGCTCACGATGTCGACGTCGGCCACCTCGATAACGGTGTCAACGCCGTCGAGACTGAGAGTGATGGCACCTTCACGTGTAAAGCGTGCGATCTCAGGCTGCGAAAGGGCTGCGAGAGCGGCGGCGGCGGCTTTCATCTGCTTGCCGAGCTTCTTGCCGAGCTTCTTGAAGTCGGGCTTCACACGCTTCACCATCACACCGTCCTCATCGGTAACGATGCGCATCTCCTTCACGTTGACCTCGCTCAGTATGAGGTCGGCCATCGAGCGGAGCATATCGGCCTGGTGCTCGTCGGCCACAGGCACCATGAGGGTTGCCAGAGGCTGGCGCACCTTGATGTTGACCTTGCGGCGCAGGGCGAGCACCATCGAGGTGATCTGCTGGGCCAGACGCATGCGCTCCTCAAGCTCGCTGTCGCTGGCACCGGCCTCGGGGAAGAGGGCAAGGTGTACCGACTCGGTATTGCCGCGTGTTACAGAGGTGAGATCCTTGTAGAGACGGTCGGCGAAGAAGGGAGCCACGGGCGCCATCAGCAGGGCGACAGTCTCCAGACAGGTGTAGAGGGTCTGGTATGCCGAAAGCTTGTCGGCATCCATCTCCTTGCCCCAGAAACGCTTGCGGTTGAGGCGCACGTACCAGTTGGAGAGGTTGTCCTGCACGAACTCGCTGATAGCGCGTGCAGCCTTCGTGGGCTCGTAGTCGGCCAGGTCGGCATCAACCTCGCGGATAAGGGTGTTGAGCACCGAGAGGATCCAGCGGTCGATCTCGGGACGCTCCGCAACGGGTATCTGCGGCTGCGAGTTGTCAAAGCCGTCGACATTGGCGTAAAGGGCGAAGAAAGAATAGGTGTTGAACAGCGTGCCGAAGAACTTGCGCACGGTCTCCTCGACACCTGCGGGATCATACTTGAGATTGTCCCAGGGCGACGAGTTACTGATCATGTACCAGCGCAGAGGGTCGGAACCGTAGGTCTCGATAGCCTTGAACGGGTCGACGGCGTTGCCGAGACGCTTCGACATCTTGTTGCCGTTTTTGTCGAGCACAAGGCCGTTGGACACCACAGCCTTGTAGGCCACGGAGTCAAACACCATACCGGCAATGGCATGGAGGGTAAAGAACCATCCGCGGGTCTGATCGACGCCCTCGGCGATGAAGTCGGCGGGGAAGAGGTCGCCGCGGTCGAAAGCCTCCTTGTTCTCAAACGGATAGTGGATCTGTGCGTAAGGCATCGAGCCGGAGTCGAACCATACGTCGATAAGGTCGAGCTCGCGGTGCATAGGCTGGCCGGATGGGCTTACCAGCACGATATCGTCGACATAGGGGCGATGAAGGTCGATCTTCTCGTAGTTTTCCTTCGAATAGTCGCCGGGCACGAAGCCGCGGTCGCGGTAAGGATTGCTCTTCATCACACCGGCCTCTACAGCCTTGTCAATCTCATTGTAGAGCGTGGCAACCGAGTCGATACAGATCTCCTCGGTGCCGTCGGCATTGCGCCATATGGGGAGCGGAGTACCCCAGTAGCGGCTGCGGCTGAGGTTCCAGTCCTGAAGGTTCTCAAGCCACTTGCCGAAGCGTCCGGTACCTGTCGCCTCGGGCTTCCACTTGATAGTCTTGTTGTTGGCCATCAGCGCCTCACGGGCGGCGGTGGTGCGGATAAACCAGCTGTCGAGAGGATAATAGAGCACGGGCTTGTCGGTACGCCAGCAGTGGGGGTAGTTGTGCACATGCTTTTCGATCTTGAACGCCTCGCCGGCCTTCTTCATCTCCATGGCGATCACGATGTTGAGATCCTCGGCCTTTGCGGCAGCCGCCTCATCGTATTTTCCGTCGGGATTGAAGCGCGGATCGTAGGCATTCTTGACATACTCGCCTGCGTGATGGGAATATGCGTCGACATCGACACATGCCTTTACAAACTCGGGAGCAAGCTCGTCGACGTTGTAATACTTTCCGGTGAGGTCGACCATCGGGCGTGTCTCACCCTTGGGGGTCACCATATATAGGCCGGGGATGCCCGCGGCCTTGGCCACCTTGGCGTCGTCGGCACCGAATGTCGGAGCGATATGCACGATACCGGTACCGTCCTCGGTTGTAACATAATCGCCTGGGATCACACGGAACGCCTCATCGGCAAGTTCCACAAATGTATCGCGACCGGCAGTAAAAGTCTTTTCAGGATGAGCCTCGGCATATGCGCGCACGAAGTCGGGAGCAAGACGGCCTACTTTCTCGCAGGGCTTTACCCATGGCATCAGCTGGCAGTAGCGCATGCCGATCAAATCGGCGGCAGTATAGTTTGCGGCCACGCGGTAAGGGAGAACCTTGTCGCCGGGAGTGTATACCATCTCGGCCTCGGCGCCCTCGGGCTTGAAGTAGGCGGCCACGCGCTCCTTGGCCATGATTGCCGATACCTTCTCGCCGGTATAGGGGTTGAATGTGCGCACAAGCACATACTCGATTTTCGGGCCTACGCAGAGTGCGGTGTTCGAGGGAAGAGTCCAGGGGGTGGTAGTCCAGGCAAGGAACACGGGCGTACCCCATTCGGCCATCTCGGGCTTCGGCTCGGTGATGACAAACTGGGCGGTGACCGTGGTATCCTTCACGTCGCGGTAGCATCCGGGCTGATTCAGCTCGTGGCTGCTCAGACCCGTACCGGCGGCAGGTGAATAGGGCTGGATGGTATAGCCCTTATAGAGATAGCCCTTTTTGTGGAGCTGGCTGAGAAGCCACCATACCGACTCGATGAAGCGGTTGTCGTAGGTGATGTAGGGATCGTTCATGTCGACCCAATAGCCCATGGAGTTGGTCAGGTTCTCCCACTCGCGGGTATACTTCATTACCTCGCGGCGGCAGGCGGCGTTGTAATCGTCGACGGATATCTTGGTACCGATATCGGTCTTTTTGATTCCGAGGCTCTTCTCAACGCCAAGTTCAACGGGCAGTCCGTGGGTATCCCAGCCGGCCTTGCGCTTCACCTGGAATCCCTTCATGGTCTTGTAGCGGCAGAATGTATCCTTAATAGTACGGGCAATGACATGATGAATGCCGGGCATTCCGTTGGCCGAGGGGGGACCCTCATAGAACACAAACGACGGCGCGCCCTCGCGCACCTTCATGCTCTGCTCAAACAGATGCTCGTCGTTCCATCCCTGGAGCACCTGCCGGTTTACCTCTGAGAGGTTGAGCTTGTCATACTCATTAAATTTCTTGCTCATACTATTTTATATGATAATCTGATTAGTCGGAATATATGTTTCATCGGCCGCATGACCCTCCGAAAGGCGATTCCGCAGGAGAGTCCAAGGGCAATTTCTAAAATTTCCGCAAAGTTACGAATATTTATCGTGACGGCAAAAGAGTGCACATCAAAATGAGAGCAAGAAAAACGGCTCGGGAAACCGCATTTCGACTTTGATTTCCGAGTATGGAAAAATCTTCAGAAAATTTTCATCCGATAACGACAAAACACGGCTATTTTCCTGCCTGCAAACGGCGCAGATAAGCGGCGGGAGTCTCCCCTTGTGTCTTCTTGAAATAGCGGAAGAATGTGGCGCGCGAGCTGAATCCTGCGAGTTCCGAAAGAACGGTCAGTGTATAACGCTCTCCGGCATCCTCGGCGGCGAGGCGCTTGAATTCAGCCACACGGTAGTTGTTGATGAAATCATAGTACGTCACACCGAGCGACTGCGAAAAGTAGATCGAAAGCTTGTAGGAACTTACGCCGACCATGCGCGCGAGGTCGGCCAACTGTAGATCGGGATTTGTATACGGTTTCTGAGTATCAAGCACATCAAGAAGATGTTCCTCAATCATCTCGGCTTCGGCCACATTGATTCGTGAAGTATCAAGAGGCCTTTCACGCGGACTTCGGCTGATACCGATAAACGTTCGGTTGCGGTTACGACGACGGCGACGACGGCGGCGCATTACAACCACCAGAGCCACAATCAGCACAAAAACCGTAATGGCACCTGCTATCATCACCCAAAAAGTCCACGGCTGAGGCATGCTGACGACCACCCCGCGCGCCGATGCCGGGAGATTACAGTAGCGGATCCATAGGTGGTACGTTCCACCACCTATGTCGGTGAGCCGGAGCAGAGGCTCACCGACGAGATCGATCCAGGTCGTGTCGGCACCCTCCAGCCTATACTGGTAGCGCGGAGCGTCGGGCATGGAATAATCAAATGCCGAAAGCTGAAGCCCCGCCGAACGGGTATATGACGGGAACGACACCACATATCTACCCGCCTCATCGTTTACGGGAGCCGGTATAAGTGTCTCCGAGTCGCCACGGACACCGGTTATGCGCCATGGATAGGCCGGAGCGGTATCGCCATGGAAACCGGGATTCCACACCACCAATCCCTTTGAATTGCCGAACCAGAGTGTGCCGTCGTCATCACGCGCCGGAACGCAGTTGTTGAACACCGGGCTGGGCACGCCGTCGATAAAGTCATATTTGCGCGAGGTGCCGAGCGATGGATCCCAATGGAATATGCCGTTATGCGTAGGAACCCACATGTGTCCCTGTACATCCTCTATTATAGCTTTAGGATCGGCACCACCGAACATTCCCGTATCAACCTTGCGGAAGTGTGTCATGGCCAGGTCGGAAATGGTAATCGCCCCTTTGTCGGGGAGAAAATACAATCGGCCGCCACGATCTTCGTATACCACACGTATCTTGTCGTTCTGCACAAATCCTCCCGGAAATGCCGATGTTGTGATCTCCTGCCGTGAAGGGTTCCACAGGGCCATGCCGTTTTCGGTACATATCCATCCCTTTCCGGAGCTGTCGAACATTACTTCATAGACATTTCCTTCCGGCAGATGGCTGTTGCCCGATGTATATCGCGCCACTTCTACACCGCCGCGATAACGAAACAGACCGTCGGAGGTGCCTACCCACATGTCGCCATCAGCATCAGAAGCGATGCTGAACACATGGCCGCTGGCAAGAGCGCCAAGGCTCCCCTTCGGCAGGAATGGAGCCAACACAAGCGTCGAAGGATCGAACACATACATTCCCCCGCCATATGTGCCGACATAAAAGCGGTTGCCGGCTACTGCCGACGATATCACCATCTCGGACCGCATCTCCGGACGCCGGAACTCACGGCGTATGCCGCGCGACGGGTCGATATAATATAGTCCGTCGCGCGTACCTATCAACATCCCGTCGCCGATGCGGTCTATGGTGCGTATCGGCATGCCTGCCGTTGTGAAGTCGCCATTGGAATAAGTGGAAAACTCGCCGGTAGTAAACAAAGAATAATCAACGCCAAGCTGATAGAATCCCACCCATATGCGGTCGTCACGGTCAAGCAACAGGGAATACACCGAATTGGAACGTATCACGTTCTCTCTGCCGGGCTGATGACGCAAGGTAGATATGACCTTCTGTGAAGGGAGCCGTATAAAGGACACACCGCCGCCGTCAGTACCTACCACAAGTAGCGAATCACCTCTGGTGTCAAGAGCGGATATTACACTGCATCCCACATCAGGACCCTGCTTTATACTGTTGGTCGACATATTCAACACGGCCAGACCATTGGTAGCAGTGCCAAGATAGGCATTCTTCCCGGAAATGACGATTGAATGGAATGCTGGCGCTCCCACCTCGTTCCATGCAATATTATCAGCAGCCAGTGTGCGCAGATCGATACGTGTAACACCGCCTTTTGTAGCAAGATAAGCCACCGAGTCGGCCACCGCGATATCATTGATATGCGCAGTCGGGGAAAACGGATTTGAGGCGGTAAGGAGCGGCTTCACACGGTCGGAGCCTGCATGATACACAAACAGCCCGGCATTTCCTCCGATAAGCAGCGAATCGCCTGACGGAGCGATGGCATTCACTCCATGCCGGTCGGCGGCCACCGGATAGGCAATCCTGGTAAATTTTCCACGGCCATTACGGTCAAGACGCCACAGCCCCAGGCCGTTGCCGATCAAAAGGTTGCCGCGGCCATCCTCGGCAATGGCGTTGACACGCTTCTGCAGCGACTCGTCGCCGGGAAGCTTGTAATGACGCACGTGCCAGCCGTCGAACGTCTCGACGCTGTTGTCGGTACCGAAATTGACAAATCCGAGAGAATCCTTATAAATGGTGTTGACGGTAAGATCACTGAGTGTGCGCCCG
>JAHZGZ010000187.1:10647-10965 GCA_019420545.1 Bacteroidales bacterium
GTCGGCCAGACTGCGTATGTACAGATTGGAGGCAGTCGCATCCCCACATATAGCCAGAATACAACATATCACACAAATTTCCAGTATCTTAGATGTCACACGACGCTCCATTTCAGGCAAAAATAAAAAATCCCTGCCGCTATATACAAACAGAGACAGGGATTTTAACATCTTTTATCAATTTTTCAGTCAGACCAATAGGATAATTGACGTATGACTGCTTTTACTTCATTTCGAGATATGTCACCTTGTCCATGTCGCCATAGTCAAGATTCTCACCGCCCATGCCCCAGATAAACATATAGTTGCTGGTGCCGG
>JAHZGZ010000188.1 GCA_019420545.1 Bacteroidales bacterium
CCATATGAGGAAGGGATTGTTGAACACTCCGCTGTACATGCCCGCAGCGGCGTCGATGTCGCAGGAGACCAGTGCCGAGGTGCCTATCACCATGCTATCTGTAATGTCGTGATTGCAGCATGTGGCGGCGACCTCACCGGTCAGCCGCAGATAGTCGGCATTAAAGCGCGCCATATCGTCAGAATAGGGCACGTCGCACGAGCTGATGTCGCCAACGGCATTGGCGACTATGGTGTTGACGGCAAGTGAGTCATACTCCATAAGCCTGTCGCCGACAGGGAGAGTATAAAACTGCCTTACCTGCGAGGCCGCACGCCCCACACACCAGCACATCAGCATATTGAACTTCAGCCCGCGCCGACGGCTAATGCGCCTCAGGCGGCTTACATCGAACGTTCTGACAAGCGTCACCATAGGCATCGGTGCCTTCATCCACATATCAAACGCATATTTCCTCGACGTCTGCGCCGGATTAACTTCTTTCACCATATCTGCTTTTTTTTCTGCAAAATTATACTATCCGCACTATACCGGATAGAATAAAACAGACATTTACATAGAGGCTGCCTAAAACCTCATATGATTTAGACAACCTCTATGAAAATGCCGGGGTTTAACTATGCCTCCATTAACTCTACAGAGCTGTATTTTTCACGTGCCATAGCCTGCATATCTTCGATTGTATCACATTCGTCTACAATCTCTACACCAAGCATCGTCTCGATTACATCTTCCATCGTGACTATACCGCGTATGCAACCGTATTCATCAGTTATTACTGAGATATGCTCTTTTTTCTCCAACATTTTCTGCCATATATCTGAAACTTTGGTTGCTTCCGGGAAAAACAGGACCGGACGCATAATGTCAGCCACACGCATGGAAAACTTATCCTGAGCGAGCATTTCCAAAACATTAGCCCTACGCACATAACCGATGATAAACTCCCGGCGCGTATCATATACCGGTATACGTGAAAAAGCCGTAAGTGTCTTGTCGTCATAAAATTCTTTCATAGTGGTATCCTTGGTAACCGAGGATACTACTACAAACGGTGTCATAATCTCCCTGGCGTTTACATTAGAAAGTCGCAGGAAACTCTGGATAGCCTTATTCTCCGCTATTTCGATCACTCCCTCGTCAGTACCTACATTTACCATCGCCGCAACCTCTTCACGGCTTACTGTCAGCGGCTGGATTTTAAGTGAGAAACAACGGGTCAAAAGTTCCGAAAGCCATACCAACGGATAGGTCAACACAATAAGTACACGTATCAACTTTGCTGAAGACATAGCCAGTGTGCGCCAGTATGATGCGCCGATAGTTTTAGGAATGATCTCCGACAATACCAATATCAGCAGAGTAAGAATAGCAGAAATAATGCCGAAATATGCTTCTCCGAATACTTTTACCGACTCCGATCCGACACCGGCCGCACCGATAGTATGCGCTATGGTGTTGAGAGTAAGTATTGCAGCCACAGGCCTGTCGACATTGGTCTTGTATTTCATCATCAGAGCGGCATTTTTGGCGCCCTGTCTTTCTTTCATTGATATGAATGATATCGGTGTTGAGAGCAGTACAGCCTCAAGAACAGAACACATAAATGAAACAGCAAGTGCTCCGAAAAGATATAGGAATATAAGTGTCATTTTGTTTTGTATAAGTCAGAACTGCCGGAACATACAATATGCTCCGGTTATAAACAAGAGAGAGAAACAACTTATACATCCTATTCCCGAAACACACAATACAGCACCCTGGAGGGGACTTTTTTCACAGCCGCAACGGCACTGACGGTGACCATCGGATTATGTGTCGTGACATATCCAGGTGATGAAAGTTCAAGCTTTATGCACTTTTCACCGGCTATCTCATATTCCGGCTGGCCATAGGACACAGGGCAACATTCCATCTCTGTTTCACAGTAAGATTCCGAGAGCTCAGCACATTCTGCATGAGTCCCGATCAGAAACAGAGTTGCGATAACGCATGATATGATTGCGGCCAATCGTGTCATAAACGCAAAAATAGATATAAATTCCAAAATTACCAACACCGATGTCTTCCGTTTTGTTCCTGTATCAATCGGAGGCGATTATCGGGACATATTACCGCTCCTCCTCCATATGATCCCTCCAGCGTGATATTCAGATATTCCAGCAGAAAGCGGCGCATATCGCGATGAACAATCCGGAGATTTTTGCCTTACTTAGCTGAGGGACATTATGCCATCATGAGTGGATCGGTGAAGAGATCGGAATATGGAGGCTGGACGGCAATAAGGCGAGCCGGAGTGTGACCGCTTAACCGGCGGCACTCACGGATGAAGTGCGACTGGTCGGAGTAACCGGCAACATAAGCGGTGCGGGCAAATCCGAAAGTATCGGAAGGGCGCGACACCTGTAAATGATGCAGCGCTTTCTGGAACCGCACTATACGCGAATATTCTTTAGGAAGCATTCCTACGGTAGAAAGAAAGGTGCGCTGAAACTGTTTGCCAGAAAGGCATGCCGCGCCGGCGAGATCAGCGACACGAGTACCGGGTGACCGGAACATCATCTCCAAGGAACTACCGATACGCCGGAAATCAAGCGCCCTTCGCGCCACGATACGGTCCACGCGCGAGAGAAGCCACTGCTCAACCAGCCGAACCGCCTCCGCATCGCCGGGAGCCTCCCCTACCATCCCGTAGAGTGACGACAGGCCGTCGACAGAGAGCAGACCCGCATCGATCTCCCGATTATAAAGGTCTGCAGCATCGACACCTAACAGAGCCTGAAAAGCATGGGGATAAAACACCGCCACCAACATGGAAAGGTTACCGGCACTTTCCAGGCGCGCCGGAAAATTGACCTGGCCACTTACGGCAAACCGTGGCTGAGCGTTCCCCAGTTCCGGCACAAAGAGGGGCTCTTCGCGATGGAATATCAGTTGCAGACAGCCTATCGGAAACGTCAGCGCACTGAACGCCGAACTTCCACGCATCGCCCAATAGTAACGCACATAAGGTCGCAGCTCAGGAGCCGGGCGGAAGAAACGTATGTCGGATAAAGTCGACATCAACTGAAAGGGGTAGTATTCAACTCAAATTCACCGATCCTATTGAAACGCTTTCCATTTTTGGGGTATATGCAAATCAAAGTCCGGTATGGCAAGATGAACCGTATCCGGGAATATGCACTGCTTGAATCGGCTCTCATACTGCTTCAATTGCACAGGCTTGCTGGAGGCCATTGATGCAAGGTTGCTTGAGTACTGATATGGAGGAAAATATACCACAACCTTATGTCCGGCCTCAATTGCCAGTTCTATCGCAGGAATCATATCACTATCCGCAGAGACCACAATTGAAAGATCACAATTATCGCGATATGCATCCGATACGATCTGTGTGGCTATACGTACATCAGTCTCCTTCTCTTCATGGGTATGAATCTTATTACCGCAGTTAAAGCATGTTATCTCTTTTTTAAGATATTTACCCAGAATCCATTGAAACTTCGGATTTTCCTTATTAGCCTGAAAGAAAGCGCTCTGCCTCAGACTTTGATCGATATCATCCACTCGGGCCGAGAAATATTTTACAGCAACCAGTTCTTGATTAGGACGCATAAACATCTCAAACAGCTTGACTATATCAAGCCAATAATACTTCTTCCAACGGATGTCCTTACGGAGTCCGTAGTAGAAATTGAATCCATCGATATAGACTATGACTCTTTGTTTCTCCATATAAAAATTAAGCCCACCTTGATTGCGGGGTGGGCGAGCCTTAGTATTTTCCACCTAAGGGCGATAATCTGTGGCAAAGATAAATATTTTTATTTATCTTCCAAAATAAAAACATATAAATCAACAAAAAAGTCGACAAAAATCTCTCAAAAATTTTTTAAATGGGTGTTGCACACCGTTATTATTCCGATCATAGAATGTAGAGACGCGGCGTGCCGCGTTATATCAAGATAATCAGGATTGTACGGCTTGCATAATGTAACGCGGCACGCCGCGTCCCTATATTTTTTGCAGTTTGCAACACCATCAAACAATATAATCGGGGGTAAAGCGTGGAGAGGCGGGACGGTCAGTCGGCGCGAAGATGGAGGGCTGCTTTGAAGCGGGCTACGGTGGCGGGATCGCCGGTGTATTTGCCGTGGTCCTCGCTGAGTTTGCACGTCTCGAGATAAAACGGCCACGACTCGGTAATCTTCACCGCCAGAAGCTTGATAACGATATTCATGGGCTTTACGCCCGGGAAATCGTTGGTAAAGTGGGTGCCGATACCGAATGAGGGCTGACATTTGCCGGCAGCATAACGCTGCAGCTCAATAGCAGTATCGACATCGAGGCCGTTGCTGAATACGATCTGCTTGGTGCGCGGATCGATGTTAAGCGAACGGTATTTGTCGATTATCAGATCGAGCTGCGTGCGATTGTCACCACTGTCGATACGCAACCCCTTGAACATGTTGGCATAATCTTCCGAGAAGTTAAGGCTGAATATGCGCCAGCCATAGGTGTCGTAGAGGAATGTGCCGAGAGCCCCGCGATAAGTATTTGCCCATGTCTTCATCGCCAGATAGTTGGCCATCTGGGGTCCATACATACCGGCTATGGCGCATACAAACTCATGAGCCATGGTGCCGATCGGAGTCAGATCGTATTTCATGGCGAAATATACGTTGCTCGTGCCGATAAACCCTCCGGGGCCACCCATGACATCGCTGCACTGCTTCATGGAGCGTACCACAGTGTCCTGCGCATCAAACGATGCACGGCGGCGTGTGCCGAAATCGCTGAACATGCATCCGGCCGCGATCAGCCGCTGCGCCTTACGATACGATTTTTCGTAAGAAGCACCATAATCAAGGCGCCCGGTGCGGCCGGTCATGATATAATATAGCTCGGAGATAATGGCGAGCACTTTAACCTCCAGCATTATCGTGTCGCTCCAGCATCCCTCAAACTCCACCGAAAGATGGCCTTCGGCGTCCTGGCTCACACGCACCCAGCGACGGTCGTAGCGGAATCCCCTAAGGAAACGATAGAACCACGTGGGGATATAGCGGCAGCGGCGGCGCATGAAAGCGATCTCCCCGTCGGTAATCACCACGTTTTCAAGCAGAACGATCTGCCGGAGCAGCTCGTCGGCGAAACCGGGCGGATAGACGGTATTGTCGCGGTCGATGAAGCGGTATCTGACCTGCGTGCGCGGATAATTCTCAATCACGGCGCAGCACATCGTGAACTTATAGAGATCGTCGTCGGTAAAATGTCGGATTATCTGGTGCATATGGAGATATGTATAACATTATTAACGCTTGCAGGTACAGTTGTGTTGACACACTCAGGGGTGGACGGCAGTGACTTCGGGGAATGCGGCACGCACGCTACGCGGTAGTTTGGCAACGACCTGAGAATAGCTGTGTCGGATCAGTTCGCAGATGAACGCGTAGGAGAGGGTGCCGCGAAGGCTGAGCTGGTTCCAATAGCGCTTGTTCCAGTGCCACGCCGGGGTGATGTCGGGATAGCGGTCACGTAGATCGAGGGCATAGTCGGCGTCGCACTTCACTACAAAGTAGTCGGTGCCGGTGAGGGCACAGCAGGCAAATATCTTTCCGCATACCCTGAACAGCAGATAATCCTCGCCGAAAGCCATATCCTCGGTAGCGCGGGGCAACGACAGGCAGTATTTGCGTATGGATTCAATATCGGTCATGGCAGTATATCTCTGAGGGCTGAGAAGCGGTCGATAATAAAATCGGGCGAAACCGAAAGGAGCTGTGAGCGAGACTGGTTGCCGTAGGTCACGGCACATGTCGGCGAGCCGGCATTACGGCCCATGAGTATATCGTAGGTAGCATCGCCCACCACAAGGGTCTCCGTAGGGTTCCACCCCATTTTGCGGCATATGAAGAATACCGGATCGGGAGCGGGCTTGGCTCGGGCTACGTCGTCACCGCCGACGAGCATGCTGAAAAGGCCGGTCAGCGCGAAGGTATCGGCAAATTCCTGCAACGACTTATGGCTGCGGCTGCTGGCGACGGCCATAGGATAGCCCTCGGCATGGAGCGTACGGAGGATGTCGATAACGCCCGGAAATGGCTTTGCAGCGCCCGGACAGTTTTCGCGGAAGAAAATGCGACGGTAAGTGGCGGCAAACCCGGCGGATATGCCTGGATGATCGGGAAAGAGCGTGGCAGGGACGTCTTCGAGGCGCAGCCCTATAGTGGCGCGGCATTGTTCGGGAGAACATGGCGGGAGGCCCATCTCACGGATTGTAGCCTCCATCGTGGCGATAATAACGGGCGCCGTATCCATCAGCGTACCGTCGAAGTCGAATATGATATTCTTGATTTTCATATGCAAAATTACGATTTTCATAAGACATTTTCATAAGACAAAAGTAGGTCGATGCCCACAAAAATACGGGCATGGATGAATGAACGGAATATAGCAGGTGCAGCAGAATTCCGGCACCGGGATTTCCGGCGCATAAATATAGGCGATTGCCTATGGAGGGACCTTTATGTGAGATAGGGATCGTGTTTTCATAATTAGTGAGATAAAGTTTTTATTAATCCATCTTAATCAACACCGCAAATTTACAATGCATATTTGATATGTGCAAATTATTTTGCAATTATTTTCGCGTTAATCTTAAATTATCCATGGTTAATTTACATTATGGCGAAGACATTGCGGATTAATGCGGTTGGAAACCGCATCTCCTAAACCATTGTATATTAATATATTGAACATAGAGGTATGACTATTATGTAACACATTAATGAGAAAAAATGATGTATAGGTTTGGTGAATCAAGGATTTGTTGGTATTTTTGAAATCAAATGATATTAGAGTATGTTTTCTTTTAGAGCGCGTTTATGCTTATACTGATTGCAGAATCGAAAACCATGGCGGCGTGCGACTCCGCTATAGGACATGACGAATATCTCGCACACCGTCCGGCTCTTGAGGCCGAGGCCGACGCGATAATGGGCTCGTTGCGCAGGATGAATGCCGACATGCTGCACGCCAAGGTGAAGATCAGTCTGCCGATGGTACGCCGGTTGCAGCAGATGATCTACGAGTTCCCCAACAAAGCGGTCGGAGGGGAGGCAATGGGAGCGTTTACCGGGGTGGTATTCAAGGCTTTCAAGTATAATTCGCTTGACGATGCGGCCCGGGCTGCCACGTGCGATCGGGTGAGAATAATATCGTCGCTTTACGGATGGCTTCGGCCCGACGACATAATAAAGCAGTACCGGTTTGACTTCACGACGCCTCTGGCTCCGGATGGACGGACATTCATGGCCTATTGGCGCGACAAAGTGACGGATCTGCTACTCAAAGAGTTGCACGAGAAAAGCTGTACGGACATTCTCGACCTGATGCCGGGCGACGCCGCACGCTGCATCGACTGGAAACGAATAGCGCCGGAGGCCAAAGTATGGCGAGCCGATTTCCGCGAAATACAGCCGGGAGGAGCCGTGCGCACACCGAATTCCAACCGCCTGAAAACCCTGCGCGGAGAACTTCTGCGACAGATCATCGTGGAGAACATCGACTCCCCTGCCGTGCTCAGCGATCTCTGTGGCGACAACTACGCCGCAGCAGGCCCCGCCGACAGCAACGGCAACATCGTGTTTCACACCGCAGACTAACTTCTTTTCTTGCGGGACTTGGGATACGGGAGATGCTCCCAAAGCGCGGCGATGACATTGAGGGTGGCGCGGGAATCGGCCAGATCGAGTATGTAGGCTTCTTTTGCGCCGGGATAGGGGCAACCTGTCGCGGCACCGGCCATCAATGCGTGGATGCAGTCAAGCTTCTTGACATAAGCGGTATTGTCGCAAGCAGTAATCACACACTTTTCATTGACATAGATTACATAGTCGCCCATCATCTTGCGGCTACGGACGTCGCCGAGAGGCCTGAGAAGAGCACAAAGGGATTC
>JAHZGZ010000189.1:0-231 GCA_019420545.1 Bacteroidales bacterium
ATTGGATTCTGTTTTAAATGAAAAAGATTGGAATAATAACCCACTATGATGTGCATAATCATGGTGCATTACTGCAACTTACGGCCTTGATTCGTGTACTTGCCGAAAAAGGTATTGAAGCGAAAGCGTTGAGATTTGACAAAAATTACGACTTTATGGGACATGCTTTAAAAGTAAAGTACGATGTCTCGATAAAATCAGTAGGCATATATTTAAAATACCTGAAAGACA
>JAHZGZ010000189.1:241-6311 GCA_019420545.1 Bacteroidales bacterium
GCACAAGATACAATTATCAAAAGCGCGGTACATTGAATCGCTATAAAGCCGAATCTGGGATTATCGGCGACTATTATGCCGAATCGCCACTGTTGGATGCAGTGATTGTAGGAAGCGATGAAGTATTCGCTCTCCATACCGGGCCGACTCCGGTATTTTTCGGTCATTGTCTGCCTACTGAAAATGTATTTTCGTATGCCGGGAGTTTCGGACCAACGACCTATCAGGATATATGCGATCTGCATTCCACAGCCTTTGTCCGCTCCGGTATCGAATCGATGAAATATGTTACGGTACGCGACGCCAACAGTGCCGCCGTCATACGGCAACTTACCGGAAAAGAACCTCCGATTGTAGTGGATCCGGTGCTTCTTTATGGTTATAAAAACGAGATATCTAATCTTCCCAACCCGGCACATGGCAATTATCTGCTTGTATATGCCTACGACAACCGAATGAATTCCCGTGAAGAAATCGAGGCCATACGTGATTACGCCCGTAGTCGGGGATTGAAAACTTTGTCGCCCGGATTCTATCACGACTGGTGTGACTACAATATTGACGTTGATCCGGTAAATCTATTAGGATATTTCAAGCATGCTACGGAAGTGGTTACCGACACATTCCACGGTAGTGTGATGTCACTGATTACCGGAGCTAAATTCGCTGTGAAAACACGCAACAGCAATCATTTCAAGCTCAGAAATCTGCTGAAAGAGTATGGTCTGGTACAGCGTATTTTCCAAGACTGGAACAGTCTGTCCGATACAATGACACCCGAGATCGACTATGTTTCGGTAAACAAGGAAATTGAGCGTCGCAGGTCTGAGTCGATGTCGCATCTCGACCATATGTTGCAACTTGTTAATGCATAAGCGCATGAATATCAACGATGCCTCGCAGATACGGGTCTGTACCAGTTGCCAGATGTGTGGTGCCGTATGCCCTACCGGAGCTATCACCATACAGCTCAATGACACCGGATTTTATCGCCCGGTAATTGATTCTGATGAATGCATAGATTGTGGACTTTGTGTAAAAAGCTGCTATAAATTTGATCAATCGATCAAACAAACTACCGACTTAAACTCAAAAAAAATTTTTGCGGCATGGGCCAAAGATTCCGGTATTGTTGAAACCACAACATCGGGAGGTATAGCAGATCTGCTGGCTCATGAGCTTATTTCACAAGGATATAAATGTATCGGAGTCGCATATGACGCTGATACAGATTGTGCTGTCGGAGCTGTGGCCGGTTCAACGGATGAGTTGCAGCAGTTTAAGGGATCAAAATACATCCAGTCGCTTTCGGTTGATGCTTTCAAGAATCTCGTTAAGGAGCAGAAAAGCCAAAAATTCGCTGTTTTCGGTCTGCCGTGCCAAATTTATGCCATCGACCGTTATCTTCGGCTCCGAGGAACACGCGACCGTCATATTCTGATTGACCTATACTGCCATGGCTGTCCGAGCCTCAATCTTTGGAAGAAATACATTCGGGAGATACTTCAGAAAGTTGACGGAAAAAAAGTCCTGTCCGCCAACTTCCGAAGCAAAGTCCGGGGTTGGGGAAATTGTTACGTAGTAGTAGTAAAAGTAGGAGAGGGAGTTAGCTACCCGATTGAGGTGGTTTCGTCGAAGATCAACGACCCGTTCTACACCATGTTTTTCTCCGATCTTGTACTTAATGATTCATGCTACGATTGTGCTCTTAGGAGCACTCTTGAGTATACCGACATCCGTCTTGGCGACTTTTGGGGAAAGAGCTATGTAGCCAACCATAAAGGAGTGTCGGGAGTGACTATATGCTCTTCCTCCGGTAAAGAGCTTTTCGACTCCATACGTCCGGAAATCGTAGTCGAGCCTCAGAAATTCGAGAATTTCATGCCATATCAGAGCTATGGCAAATCATATGGCTGTAATACCCGGTTGCGCGATCAGCTGTTAGTAGAGCTTGCCGATACATCAATGCCTCTAAAAAAGGTTGTAGCTACCTACAACAATTCATTATCACTCTCTCGAAAAATAAAGAATACAGCCAAGAATATTGTCTGTCTGATGCCGTCAGGCATAATATCCTCCATTAAAGCATTTTTCTACGCATTAAAGAAATAAGTACTTCGGTATGAAATTTTCTGTTTTGATGTCGCTCTATTTCAAGGAGCGACCCGACTTTTTGCGCCAAAGCCTCGACAGCGTGTTTAACCAGACCGTCAGGGCCGACGAAGTGGTTCTTGTTGAAGACGGCCCGCTTACGCCTGAGTTAGACCGGATAGTTGAAGAATATTCCGCCCGATATCCCGAGCTGCATGTAGTGCCTCTGAGCAAAAACGGCGGGTTGGGGCTGGCATTGCGAGAGGGGCTGAAACACTGCCACAACGATCTCGTAGCTAGAATGGATACCGACGATGTATGCAAGCACGACAGATTCCGGAAACAGTCGGCATATATGGCGGCTCATCCCGACATTGATGCATGCGGCAGTTGGATTGACGAGTTTATCGGAGACACAGACAATGTCACCTCCCAACGCAAAACGGTGGAGAGTCCCGAAGCGATTGCCGAATTTGCGCGCAGCCGCAATCCGCTCAACCATCCGTCGGTAATGTTCCGCAAATCAGCTGTGGAAAAGGCCGGCAGCTATCAGCACTTCCCGCTGTTTGAAGACTGGTACCTGTGGGTAAGGATGATCCACAACGGGTCGCGTCTGGCAAATATCCCCGAAAGCCTACTATGGTTCCGCACGTCGCCAGACACGTTCAAACGCCGTGGCGGATGGCGCTATGCCAAGGACAGCGCCCGCTTTCAGATGGCTCTGCGCCGAATGGGCTTCATCTCCACATTCCAGGCCCTGAAAGGTTCAATAATCCGTGGCACCGTCTACATGCTGCCCAACTCCGTCCGCGCCTTTATATACTCCAAACTATTACGATAAAAAAGAATATGCCTGATACGAAAACTTCAAATAGACTGTTTTATGTCGATAATCTTCGTGGATTTCTTATAATTTTAGTTGTATTGGGGCATTGTATACAGCATCTGGATATCGATTTTGACCATAATATAGTATTTCGCTACATATATAGCTTTCATATGCCATTGTTTATGTTTATCAGTGGTTTTGTCAGTTATAAAAGAGAATATCACTGGACTTCAATAAAGCGCAGATTCATACAGCTCGTAATTCCATTCATTGCATGGGCAATGGTTTCCATGTCATTAAAAGGTAACTGGAATTTTAATTGGTTGACGACGCCCGACACTGCATTATGGTTTTTATGGGTATTATTCTGGATCGGCAGCTATTATATTGCGATGTCAAAGCTCAGTGCAAAATACAATATTGCAGAAGAGATTATAATGGCTTTAAGCTGTGTAGTATTTATAGGCGTATTGTTCTTTAGCAAGCTGTCATTTGGATATCACTTGTTTGCATGGTATCTTCCATTTTACTGTATGGGTGCCATGACAAGGAAGTATGATCAGATATTATCCCCAATTCTGCATAAATCGATTGTACCATTACTCTTATTGTTTTTAGTGTCGGCATTCTTTTGGATGCGTACTGAAAGTCCGACATTTATGCACACATCATCACAGGCAGTCATATTTGCATATAAATTTATCGTCGGGATAATCGGATGTTACGCTTTCCTCGGCCTCATGCGGCTATACAACGCTAAAGTGCTTATTATCTGCGAGATTGGGGGGGGTATGACGTTGGGTATTTATGCCATTCATCAATCAATAATTTCAATTTTAATGAAATCCGGGATTATCGGATATCTAAATATCGAGAATCTGACCTTTCAGGTTCTTGTGATATTTATACTGGCATTTTTGATAACCTTAGGGGGATATTGGCTTCTTAAACAATTCACTGTTACATCCAAACTATTTTTAGGGAAATAGATCACGCATTTTCAGGTCCTCGCGTGAAACCATTGCTCTCAAATGTTTTTTTGCAGATTTAACAACATTTTAAAACAACAATTCCAACATAAAAAGTTCTTATGAAAATAGCAATGATCGGGGCCAGCGGGTTTGTCGGCACCCGGCTGATCAATCTCCTGAAGGAGGAGCCGACTAAATATGAGTGCAAGAACATCGACCTGCTGCCGAGCCATTTTTTCAATGAAATAACCACCATTGGCGACGTGCGCTCGCAGGAGCAGATGGATCGCGAGCTGAAGGGCGCCGACGTCGTGATACTTCTCGCCGCCCAGCACCGCGACGACGTGTCGCCCGTGTCGCTCTACTACGATACCAACGTCGGCGGCATGGAGGTCACTCTCAAAGCCATGGAGAAGAACGGCATCCGCCGCATCATTTTCTTCTCGTCGGTGGCTGTATACGGTCTCAACAAGAAGAATCCCGACGAAAACCATCCCGCCGATCCGTTCAACCATTACGGCAAGTCGAAATGGCAGGCCGAACAGGTACTCCAGAAATGGTATGAGACACATCCCGACTGGAACATCGACATAATCCGCCCCACGGTAATCTTCGGCGAACGCAACAGAGGCAACGTATACAATCTGCTCAAGCAGATCTCCTCCGGCAAGTTCCTCATGGTAGGCAAGGGCGAAAACAAAAAATCGATGGCCTACGTAGGCAACATCGTGGCTTTCGTAAAGTACATGATCGACAACGTTACTAAGGGCTACAACGTGTTCAACTACATCGACAAGCCCGACAACAATATGAATCAGCTCGTGGCCCACGTCTCCAAGGTGCTCGACAAGCACATCCCCGCCACCCACTTCCCTTACTGGCTCGGCATGACGGGCGGTTACTGCTTCGACCTGCTGGCCAAAATTACCGGCAAGAAGCTCACCGTATCGTCGGTCCGCGTAAAGAAATTCTGCGCCACCACCGAGTTCGACGCCACCAAGGTACATTCGTGCGGCTTCAAAGCCCCATACACCCTCGCCGACGGCCTCGCCCGTACCCTCGAATTCGAGTTTGTGCATCCCCGTCCCGACGACATTACCTTCAAGTCGGAGTAGTCAGCGACAGGTATACTAAAAATATTTCGTAAATTTGGAGCCGGTTCCCAAGGGTGGGGGCCGGCTCCGTTTGTTCGGGGATAATGAATTTTTAAGTCAAAAAATTTAACCAATCTTTTAAGCCTCCAGATTCCTATTTATGACGAAAGAGATTACTGCCGAGGAGATTATAGAGACGATGACTGAGCTGCGCGACGACGTGCAGCGCGAGGTGTTGTGCCGGTTCTTCAAAACCGGGCCCGGAGAGTACGGCGAGGGCGACCAATTTCTTGGACTGAAAGTGCCTGTGACACGCGGAGTGATGAAGGAGGCACGTCTGCATGTCCCGCTCGCTCAGATCGTGAAACTGCTCGCTTCACGCTGGCACGAAGTGCGCCTCTGCGGACTGTTGTTGCTTGTCGAGGAGATGAATGCCGCGTTGCCTCGCCGTGGTGCCGACACGCCTGAGAAGGCCATGCGCCGCAAGGAAATCGTAGACTTCTATCTCGCTCATGCCCGATGCGCCAACAACTGGGATCTGGTCGACCTGTCGTGCGGCTACATCCTCGGCCCGTGGCTGCTCCATCCGCTCCCCGCATCGCAATCCGGAGCTGATATCCCCGTAATGCCCGATCGCGCCATACTAGATCGCCTGGCACAAAGCGACAACCTTTGGGAACAGCGCATCGCCATGGTGTCGACCATCGCCTTGATCCGTGCCGGACAGTTCGACGACACGCTGCGCATCGCCACACGTCTGCTCGACCATCCCCACGACCTTATCCATAAAGCCGTAGGGTGGATGCTTCGCGAAGTCGGTAAGCGTGACGTAGAAACCCTCCGCGCATATCTCGGCCAGCACCGCAGGCGTATGCCGCGCACTACGCTCCGCTATGCAATCGAGCGCCTCGATCTCGCCGAGCGCCAATACTGGATGGAAAAATAATGTAGCAACGCCGATATGGAGACTGAAGCTCCATATCGGCGTTATGTGTCATTCAGTTAGGGCGAAAGATCGCTACAGCGACGAGTAGTAATGGTTGAGCACGTCGCGTGCGGCGGTAAATGATGTCTGCTGATTGGCA
>JAHZGZ010000019.1 GCA_019420545.1 Bacteroidales bacterium
CGTAGCGCGGCTCGTCGGCACCGTTGAATATCACCTTGATCTCTTTCCAGGCATCACCGTTGGCGTTGTCTTTCAGAGAGTAGGAGATGAGGTTGGACTGGCCCTTCACATCATCGAACACGAGGTGCCGGGCAACATCTTCGGCCGAGGTCATGCGGAATGCCGGATGACTCTTGCGGAGTTTGATCAGCTCAACATAGTAGTTGAAGAGGTCGGCATTGGCATGCTTCAGATTCCAGTCGATGGCGTTGATGGAGTCGGGCGAGTTGTAGGAGTTGTGCACGCCTTTCTTGTCGCGGAATATCTCCTCGCCGGCAAACATGAAAGGGGTACCCTGGGAGGTGAATACGATTGTCTGGGCGAGTTTGGCGGCACGCTGGCGGTCGGCTGTCGATTCGCCGGGGAGCGACTTGGCGAGCTTGTCGGTGAGCGTGAGGTCGTCGTGGCACGACACATAATTGATTACCTGCGAGGGCGACAGTGCGTAGGGTGCCTTGGAGTTGTTGCCCTTGGAGTAGTCGACCTGCGGATGTGCGGTGGCGCCTACGATGCCGATTTTCACGGTCTCCTCAAGTCCGGGCTTGCCGGTAGCGAATCCGCGGTCCTTCTCGTCGGTATAGTGTCCCTTTACGGCGTCGCGTATGTCATCGGAGAATACTGCGATCTGCGGCATGGCGCTTACATTGTCTTTGAGGGCACGCTGTGCGACGGGGAGCGGAGAGTCGCCGGCTGTCCATCCTTCGCCGTAGACAAAGATGTCGGGATTGATTTTCTTGAGCTCGCGGGCAACCTCGTTCATTGTCGTTGTATCATGGATTGCCATAAGGTCGAAGCGGAAGCCGTCGATATGGTATTCTTCGGCCCAGTATTTCACGGAGTTTACGATGAAATCGCGCATCTGCTGACGGTCGGAAGCCGTCTCGTTGCCACAGCCTGACGCATCGCTGTAGCTGCCGTCGGGACGGTGGCGGTAATAGTAGCCGGGAGCGGTAAGGGAGAAGTTGGAGCCGTCGTTTTCGGCGGTATGGTTGTATACCACGTCCATCACCACTCCTATGCCTGCGTCATGCAGTGCCTTGACCATCTCCTTCATTTCGGTGACGCGTGTTGCCGGATCTACGGGGTTGGTGGAGTAGGAGCCTTCGGGCGCGTTGTAGTTCTGCGGATCGTAGCCCCAGTTGTAGGTATTGGCAGGGAGATTGGCCTCGTCCACGCTGTTGTAGTCGTAGGAGGGGAGGATATGCACATGTGTCACGCCGAGTGCCTTCAGGTGGTCGATGCCGGTCTTGTCGCCTTCGGGGTTGGTGGTGCCTTTTTCGGTCATGGCGAGGAATTTCCCTTTGGATGCTATGCCTGACGAGGGGTGAACCGAGAAATCGCGGTGATGCATCTCGTAGATAACCGCGTCGTTTATATGCTTGATGGCGGGTCCTTTGTCCTTGTCCCATCCCTTCGGGTCAGTCGAGGCAAAGTCGATGATTGCTGCACGTTTGCCGTTGACGCCTACTGCCTTGGCCCATACTCCGGGCGTTTCGTTGAGCCATTTGCCGTCGTACTCTATCTGGAAGGTGTAGAATTTTCCGTAAAGCTGCTGCGGCACGCTTGCGCGCCATGTGCCTTTGTCGCCGCGTGTCATGTCGATTGTCTGCTCGGCGGCTGAATTGCGTCCGGTGGGATAGATTCTTACACGTGCCGCCTGAGCCTTGGGCGACCAGAGTGTGAAGTGTGTGCCTGATGCGTCTACGGTCAGTTCAAGGTCGTTTCCGTTGTAGGTTTCATATGTGGAATACACTGCGTCGGGATTCTGGGCCATGGCTGATGAGGCTGTCGCTAAGGATGCTGATGCAATGAGGGTGCTCATGCAGATCGAGGTAAAATTGATTTTCATGTTATGCTATAAGACAAATTATTCTGTTGGTAATGCTACTGCGGGGATGATTCCTCTGAGTAACCCGCAGAGCCGATATAGAGACAAACGTTACAACTATCTTTAAAGTTCTATCGAAACGGTGCTTCCGTCGATGATAAGGAGAGAAAATATACCGGAGAAACTCCTTTATATAAATTAACCCGCGTATTCTTGGAGAAATATACGGGTGTTCGTTCAGAGATGTGAAAGGGGAGAACAGAGGAAAGAAAGAACGGCTACCCTCGGGGAGCCTGTGCCGGTGGATTATTTGACAACAAGTTTCTTCGACCAGCTCGCACACTTGATGATGTAGCATCCGCGGGGAAGATCGACAACGGCACTGCCGCTGATCTCGACCGATTTCACCATCTGCCCTGTGATGGAGTAGATGTAGAAGTGGCACGGAGCATCGCCCGGAGCTGTAAGCTCGATACCGCCGCTTACGGGACGTACGGCCGGAGTCTCGTCGACAGCCGAAATCTCATCGCCGACATGCGACTGCGCGCTGACAGCGACCGCCCCGAAGGTCAGTCCCGTAACGAGCATTAATGTCATAAATAATTTCTTCATTCGACTGTTTTTTAGTAATCTGTTGCAATCGGCAGAAAAATATTTCTACCTTTTCCGATGCGAAGTTAATAAAATATTGTATGATGGACAATATTCATTGGTTAAACTCTGTTAAATGAAAGCTTCGGGCACAATAATTCGCCTATCTTTGGAATGCAAAGCAAGAATATGAAAAAGATTTATCTACTGCTGATAGCCATTATGGTGACATCGGGCATATGTGGTGCCGTCACAATTCCCGATGATCATAGCGTCAGGGGGTGCCGTAGTGAGCGTCACGCCGGACATTGCCGTCGGGAGGCTCATGCATGCCATGCTCCCGGCGATGCGCGGTACTGCCCCTCATATATTATAAGTAACGGCAAGGTGTACTTCGGCGGCCATGTTGTGGAAGGAGCCTCGGCCTCCGGCTTTACTGTCCTCGATGACGGTTATGCCCGCGACCCGTGGACTGTGTATTATTGGGGGCAAAAGATAGCGGATGCCTCGTCGCAGTCGTTCAAGACGCTTGGTTACGGCTATGCCGCCGATGCGTGGAAGGTATATTACTGTGGAGCTGTGGTCGACAGGGCCTCTTCGTCATCGTTCACGGTAATGGCAGACGGGTACGCCAAGGATAACTGGAATGCATATTTCGACGGGAAGAAGATCGACGGAGCCTCGGCCGGCAGTTTCGAAGTGCTTGGCGAGGGGTATGCCCGCGACACCTGGAATACCTATTATTACGGACACAGGATATCTGACTGAGTTTAATACTATCATCTGATGCGTGGACGCAGGACTATGATATTTATTGCGCTTGGCATAGGCGCGTTGCTGCTGTTTGTGGCCGATATGGCCACAGGGGCGCTCGGCATACCCGTGCGGCAGGTCGTGGCGGCCCTTACCGGCGGCGACTGTCCGGCAGTCACGGCAAAAATCGTAGTCAACATCCGTCTGGTCAAGGCCGTTGTGGCCCTGCTTGCCGGTGCTGCCCTGACAGTGAGCGGCCTGGAGATGCAGACACTTTTCCGCAATCCGCTCGCGGGCCCTTATGTGCTTGGCATAAGTTCCGGCGCATCGCTTGGGGTGGCCATATTTCTGTTGGGTGCTCCGCTGCTGGGGGGAGCCGGCTGGCTTGCATCGGTGGGAGTGGCCGGAGCCGCTTGGGCCGGAGCCGCAATGGTGCTTGTCGTGATAGCTTTCGTGGGACGCCGCATCACCGATATAATGGTGATACTGATTCTCGGCATCATGTTTTCGTCGGGAGTGAGCGCGATAGTGCAGGTGCTTCAGTATCTGAGCCATGAGGATGCACTGAAGGCGTTTGTAATATGGACGATGGGTTCGCTTGGCGATGTCACCTCATCGCAGCTTGCGATAGCTGTGCCTGCCGTTGTGGCGGGATTGCTCCTTGCCGTGGCGGCCGTGAAGCCGCTTAACCTTCTTCTTCTCGGGGAGGATTATGCGCGGTCGACAGGGGTGAATCTCTCGCGCAGCCGAGCCCTTCTGTTTGCCTCAACCACACTGCTTGCGGGGACAGTCACCGCCTTCTGCGGCCCCATAGGATTCATCGGTATGGCCCTGCCGCATGTGGCGCGTATGCTTTTTGGCGATGCCGACCACAGGGTGCTTGTACCCGGGTGTATGCTTGTAGGCGCCGACGTGATGCTTGCGTGTGACATCGTTTCCAAATTTTTCACTGTTCCTGTCAATGCTATCACCGCGCTTGTGGGTATCCCGATTGTGGTATGGGTGGTGGTGAGAAACAAACCCGTAACTGCCTGACTGCCATGATAGCGCTTAAAGATTTTTCGATAGGATACGGCACAAGGATGCTCATAGAGCATGCCACCACGGTCGTGCCCCGTGCATGCCTTACCGCTCTGATCGGGCGTAATGGCGCGGGTAAGTCCACCCTGCTGCGTGCTCTCGGAGGTCTCAACGGCGCCTATTCGGGTACAATCGAGGTTGATGGGAGGGATTTGCGTATGCTTCTCCCACGCGATATGGCGAAACTGATAGCTTTCGTCACCACCGAGCGTGTGTGTATCCCCGGGCTGCGATGTGCCGATCTGGTGGCTCTGGGGCGTGCCCCGTATACAGGATGGGCCGGACGGCTTTCGGCGTCGGATCACGCCGTTGTGGACGACTCCCTTGCGGCGGTAGGCATGAGCGCATACGCATCGCGTACGATGGACCGTATGAGCGACGGGGAGTGCCAGCGCGTGATGATAGCCCGTGCGCTTGCTCAGGATACGCCTGTGATTCTGCTCGACGAGCCTACGTCGTTTCTCGATCTCCCCAACCGTTTCGAGCTGTGTTCGTTGCTCGGTTCGCTCGCTCATGAGCGCGGAAAGTGCGTGCTGTTTTCTACCCATGAGCTTGACATTGCGCTCCATATGGCAGATGCCATCATGCTCGTCGACTCGCCTGTGCTCTATAATCTGCCTGTAGGAGAGATGCTTGAGAAAGGGCATATCGACCGTATATTCCGGCTGCCCGACTGGATGAAAGCCCGCACTTGATGCGGCGTCAGTTGATGATAAGGTTTTCCTCGGGATATTCCACCGGAGGATCGGCATGGCTGCCCGAGACGCCGATAAGCAGAGAGATTATGCCCACGCGGCCGACAAACATGGCGATACACAGCACCACCTTCGATGCGGTATGGAGATCGCCTGTGATTCCTAGTGACGATCCCACGGTGAAGAGGCCCGACACGCACTCGAATATCACGGCTTTTGCCGGTAGCGACGGTTCGAGTATAAGCATGATTACCACCACTGCAATCAGGCTTGCTATCGACAGAGTGACCACGGCATTGGCGCGCCTTATGGAGCCTACCGCTATCTTCCGGTTGAAGGCGGTGACGCGTTTGCGTCCGAGTATGATTGATTTCAGATTGAGAAGTATGGCGGCGACGGTATTGACTTTTATACCGCCTGCGGTTGACTGTGCCGCTCCGCCTATCCACATCTGCACCATCACGACCACGAGTGTCACGTCGAGAAACAGTGCCGGATTGACTGATGTGAATCCCGAGCTGCGCGGGGTGGTGGAGTTGAATACGGCCTGCGTCCACTGTACCCAGGGGCTCATCCCTTCGAGGGTGTTGTGGCGCTCGAGAATCCAGAAGAGCACTACGCTTACCGCGAAGATTACCGAGGTGGTGTAGAGGGCTATCCGGGTATTGAGGTTGCAGACATGTACATTGTACACGCGGTGGCCGCGTCCGGTGACTTTATCCCATAGGCGCCTTATGGCGTTGACGGCCATGTCGCGGAAATTTACGAGAATCGGAAATCCGATCGAACCGGCTATCACGATGAGGCTCGTCACGATGTAGATCGATTGGTCGGAGTTGAGCAGCCGCGCGTTGCTCAGGCCGCCGGTGAGATTGGAAAATCCGGCATTGCAGAATGCCGACAGCGAATGAAACAGGGAGAATATCACCTCCTCCCTTGGCGAGAGTCCGAGCACGCCGTGTATCGACAACCATACCGCAACGGCCCCTATGGCCTCCACCGTAAGTGAGAATCCGAGTAGGTAGAGCAGGGTGGGGAGGAGCGAGTTGATATTGCGCGAGTAGATCATGTCTTTGATCATCAGCTGGTTGTATATGGAGGTGTTGCCGCTGAAAAACAGAGCGAAGAAACTTGTGAAGGTCATCACCCCCAGACCGCCGATCTGGATGAGCAGCCCGAGCACAAGCAGCCCGAGCGGAGTGAATGTGCTTGCGACGTCGATGGTGGTAAGGCCCGTGATGCATACGGCGCTTGTGGCGACAAACAGGGAGTCGGTATAGCCGATGGGATGGAGTGTGCACTTCGGCATCATAAGCAGGAATGATCCTATGAATATGAATACCAGAAAGCTCACTGAAAGCATCAGCGAGGGATTGGTGCGTTTTCCCATAGCCTGGATTACGGCATTGCATATATCGGTAAGCGCATACGCAAGCAGCACTCCTACAAGGAATTTGCGGCTGTAGAGCATGGTTGCCAGCCAGTGGATCCACGGATTCTCGGGATGGGGATATATGGCGGGGAGCAATGTTACGAGTACCGCGATATCGACAATCCACTTTATGATGCGTGTCTCGGCGACCGTATTGCGGTAGTTGAATATGATGCTGAATAGCACTTTTGCGGCAAAGATGCCCTGTATTACCTTGAACCACCGCATCATCATGCTCACTTCGGCAGGCTCGCGCTCGTAACCGAGGTATGCCGTGAATAGGGCCACGCAGGCCAGCGAGGCCAGCAGGGCCAGCAGCCCGAGTATGCGGTCAAGAATGTTTATGGCCATGCGCCGTCGCCGGAGCATACGGTGCCAGCGCTGTACCACGCTCCGCCCATTGCCGAATATGCGAGTCCGTCTGCCCATAAGTAGCCCTTATGCCGACGCATTCTGCTGCGCTTCCTTCTTGCTGCGTGAGGCTGCGCTTTTGCGGTCCTCGGCGGCATCGTGCACGGCACGCTGGGAGAGCGAGTTGGTGATATACACAGTAAATATGGGGAAAAGGATGAGTCCTTCGGCGGCCAGTATCACGCCGAGAACCTTGCCGGTGGGGGTGATGCAGTTGATGTTACACCCTACGGTGGTGACATCCATAAACGACCACCACAGCGCCGACCAGTAGGTGCTTACTCCGGGATTGATATAGTGCTCCTCGATGAAAAACATCAGGCTGGCAAAGTATACCGTGGCTATCAGAAGTCCGAGGTATGTGGCAAACAGGCCTGATATCTTGTTGGTAAACAGTACTCCGAGCACAAGCGCAAGCACATATCCCGCACGTATCATCGGTATGAAGCGTATGAGATACTGCATCTCGGGATTGAGCTGTATGTCGTAGTAGGCGATGAGATTGATATAGGGAATGCTTACCAGCAGGAAGAAAAAGTGGGTGAGCACGTAGTGCCACTTGCGCGGATAGATGAAAAATTCCACTACGATATCGAATATGAAAAACATACATATCCAGAACTGGATATTCATGTATTGCTCGCTTGCAAGGAATGATATATTATGGAAGGAGTCCCATGATATAAGCACGATCAGACCTATGGAAGCCAGAAGTACAAGTGAATGGAGTATCTTTACTATCTTCATCTTGCCGTGTGACAGCTCGTTCCGGTTGCCCACGCGTGGAGTGGCCGGTGCCGGAGAGGGGGCGGTTGCTGCCGCGGTGCTCTGAGTCGATTCGTTGGTTGCCATTTCCTATAGGATAAAATGTGGAGATTTGTCGTTAAAAGGCGATAGTGGCGCCTATGACAGAATAACGCATCGGTCGAGGCAATGGTTTTCTCCCGGGCATGAGGTTTGCATAAATTCGGCAAATAGTCTAACTTTGCACGCGTGAGCAGTTCTCGACTTATCATATCGGCCATACGTGCACTCTTTGCCGCCGCCGTGGCCACGGTTTTCGCGGCATGCAGCTCGACGCGACACGTGCCGCAGGGACAATACCTTGTGGACAAGGTGGATATTACCGTCACCGACAATGCTGAGGTGGGCGAGGAGCAGCTTGTCAACTATCTGAGGCAGACACCCAACCACAAGGTGCTCGGTTTCCTCAAGCTACAGCTGGCCACCTACAACATGTCGGGGCGCGACTCAACGAAGTGGTACAACCGCTGGGTGCGCAAACTCGGGCAACCTCCGGTAATCTATGATCAGGAGCTTACCGACGCGTCGGTGTACCAGCTTCACCAGGCCATGCTCAACAAGGGTTATCTCGACTCGGAGGTTACCGTGGATACCGTCCACACCGGCAAGAACCGCAAGGTGGAGGTGGAGTATAAGATACATGCCGGGCTGCCTCACTACATATCAACCATCGACTATTCCATCCCCGACTCGGCCATAGCCGCCCTTATCGCGCAGGCTCCGCGCCGCGACCGCCTGAAGCCAGGCGACCTGCTCGACCGCAACCGCCTTGAGGAGATGCGCGCCGGCATCTCGGAGATGTTGCGCAACCATGGCTATTATGCCTTCACCAAAGAGTATATCACCTTTACAGCCGACACTGCTGAAGGTGCCCGCGACGTAAACCTCACCCTCAACCTGCGTCAGCCCTCGGCCCAGAGTCCCGACCGCCGCCATCTTACCTATCTTATCAACAAGGTGGTGTTCGTCACCGACTACAACCCGGGTACCGACTACGGCAGCTACGACTTCCAGGGGCAGGATACGGTGCATTACCGCGATATCGACGTGCTCTACGGCCCCGACCGCTATCTGCGGCCGCAGGTGCTCTACGAGGCGTCGCACATCATTCCCGGGAAGCCTTTCAGCCAGCACGAGGTCGACCTCACCTACGAGGCTCTCGGGCGCCTGGGGATACTCCGCTATGTGAATATCGACATGCGCAGGGTGGGGATGTCTCCCGACGGCCAGCCGCTGCTCGACGCTTACGTGCTCCTTACGCGCGGCAAGAAGCAGGGCGTGTCGCTCGAGCTGGAGGGTACCAACTCCGAGGGCGATCTCGGATTCGGCGTGGGCGTTACCTATCAGCACCGCAATCTTGCCCATGGCTCCGAGCTGTTGTCGGCCAAGTTCCGCACGAGCTATGAGAGCCTGTCGGGCGACTTCAACGGCCTCATCAACAACCGCTACATGGAGTATGCCGGAGAGATCGGCATCACATTCCCGCAGTTTGAGGCCCCGTTCCTGTCGTACGACTTCAAGCGCCGCATCAAGGCCACCACGGAGTTCTCTGTGTCGTTCAACTACCAGGAGCGCCCCGAATATACGCGCATCATTGCCGGCGCGGGGTGGAAATACCGGTGGACCAACCGTCAGAATACCCTGCGCCACCGCTTCGATCTGGTCGACGTCAACTATGTGTACCTCCCCAAGTCGACCATCGACTTCCTCAACCAGATAGCTCCCTCCAACCCCCTGCTGCGCTACAGCTACGAGGATCACTTCATACTGCGCGCGGGCTACAGCTATTACCGCACCAACAAGCGTCAGCCGTCGGGCAACGCCTTCAACCGCATCATAATGCAGCCGAGTGTGTTTACAATCCGTGCCAACTTCGAGCCTGCGGGCAACCTCCTCTACGCCATATCGAGCCTTACGGGGCAGAAGCGCCACGACGGTGCTTACCGCTTTTTCGGCATACAGTATGCCCAGTATGTCAAGGCCGACGCCGACTATACGTTTACCAAGGTGCTGGGGGCGCGCTCGTCGGTATCGTTCCATGCCGGAGCCGGAATCGGCGTGCCCTACGGCAACTCGCGCATGCTCCCGTTCGAGAAACGATTCTATGCCGGCGGTGCCAACAGCGTAAGAGGGTGGGGCGTGCGTACCCTCGGCCCGGGGCGTTATGCATCGCGCAATTCTGTTACCGACTTCATCAACCAGTGCGGCGACATACGCCTCGACCTTAGCGTCGAGTACCGCGCAAAGCTCTTCTGGATACTCGAAGGGGCACTGTTCATCGACGGCGGCAATATCTGGACTATCCATCATTACGACAACCAGCCGGGAGGATTCTTCCGTTTCGACTCGTTCTACAAGGAGCTGGCGGCATCGTACGGTGTGGGGCTGCGACTTGACTTCACTTACTTCCTGCTGCGCCTCGATCTTGGCCTCAAAGCCGTTAATCCCGCTTTCGGAGAGTACCGGTGGCCGATCATCCACCCCCGTTGGGGACGCGACGCCACCTTCCACTTCTCGGTGGGCTATCCTTTCTGACAACTTCACCTACACACAGGCATCCTATGAAACATCTTATCATCTTCGATCTCGACGGCACACTGCTCAACACTATCGACGACCTGGGCACGGCCACCAACTACGCCCTGGAGACGCTCGGCTTCCCGCGCCACCCCATTTCGGCATATCCTGCGATGGTAGGCAACGGTGTCACGCGCCTGTTGCAGCGCGCGCTCCCCTCGGGGCTTGACACCGACGAGAATGTGGCGAAGATGCGGGCCGCGTTCCGCGAATATTACGATGTGCACTGCGCCGACAATACCGTGCCCTATCCCGGCATACCCGAGCTGCTCGCTCAGTTGCAGGCACGCGGCATTAAGCTTGCTGTGGCTTCCAACAAATATCACGAGGCTGTGGTGCGCCTGATCACCCATTTCTTCCCCGATGTGGAGTGGTCTGTAATCTCGGGACACAAGGAAGGGGTGCCTGTAAAGCCCGATCCATCGATTGTGTTCGAGATACTTACTGTGGTTCCTACGCCGAAGGCCGAGGTGCTGTATGTGGGCGACTCAGGCGTGGATATGGAGACGGCGCGTCGTGCGTGTGTCGAGTCGGTGGGCGTCACCTGGGGATTCCGTCCCGCCTCGGAACTGAAGGCATTTTATGCCGACCACATAGTATCGTCACCCGAGGATATCCTTCCGCTTACGGAGCACGACGTGAATATCCGGTAGGGTGAATATCCGGCAGGAGGCGTGCATCGCGTGGTTGCAGGGGCCGGAGTGTGCGTTCGTTCGTTTTTTTGTCCGTTTTTGTACGCTGCATACATTTTATTGAAATATTTCTACATATAAATTGGAATAAAAAGCGTAACTTTGCACCGTCATTCTTGATTCACTTGTAATCAGCTGATAATAAGTTAATTCCAAAGTTCTATTTATTTTTGTATGGATTGGTTGCAAAATCTGTTGGCTCCGGGCGCGAGCTCATTGCCGAGCACCATTATTCTCTACGCCTTTGTCATCGCCGCCGGTGTATGGCTTGGCAAGCTTAAAATAGGCGGTATCTCCCTGGGCGTTACCTTCGTGCTTTTCGTAGGTCTGCTTATGGGACATTTCGGTTACATAGTCAACCCCGATGTGCTTCACTTCGTGCGCGAGTTCGGCCTCATACTGTTTATCTTCTCGATAGGTCTGCAGGTAGGTCCCTCGTTCTTCTCCTCGTTCAAGAGGGGTGGTGTCGTGCTCAACGGTCTGGCCGCTCTCACAATTGCCCTCAATGTGGTAATCGTGCTCGCCATATTTTATATCGACGGCAATACGCCGATCACTTCGCTCGTAGGCGTCATGTCGGGTGCCGTGACCAATACCCCCGGCCTGGGTGCCGCCCAGCAGGCCGTGCTTCAGGTGATGCCTCAGAATTACAACGCTACCGAGCAGATGGCCATGGGCTATGCCGCAGCCTATCCTCTGGGTGTTATCGGCATTATCGGCGCCATGTTCCTGCTGCGTGCGCTCTTCCGGGTGAAGATTGACAAGGAGATCGATGCCATAGAAGCCGAGAAGGAGGCCGCCCAGCAGAAGCCACTCATCCTCACTTATGAGGTGACCAATCCGCTTATCGACGGAAAGAATATGGTGCAGCTCCATGATATCGTCAACTGCGACTTCGTGGTGTCGCGTCTCCAGGACAAGGATGGCAATATATTCATTCCCAACTCGCAGACGGTGATCCACAAGGGGGACAAACTCTACACCGTGCTCTCGCCCAACGACGAGGAGCGTTTCAAGGCCGTGATAGGTCCCGAAATGGAACTTGACTGGGAGAGCAATCCCGGCCCGGTAGTGTCGCGCCGTATACTTGTCACCAAGACCGAGTTCAACGGTGTGACCCTCGGCTCCCTGAAGCTGCGCCACGGCTACAGCCTCAATGCCACGCGTGTCAACCGTGCCGGTATCGACCTTCTCGCCTCGCCCGACCTGCGCCTGCAGATGGGCGACCGTATCACCGTCGTAGGGCAGCTTGAGGATATCAAGCGTTTGGCCGAGAAGCTCGGCAATTCGGTGAAGCGTCTCAACGAGCCCAACATGTTCACCCTCTTCGCCGGCATATTCCTCGGCATAATCGTAGGCTCTATACCTATCGCTTTCCCCGGCATCAGCGTGCCCATGAAGCTCGGCATGGCCGGCGGTCCGCTCGTTGTGGCTATCCTCCTGAGCCGTTTCGGCTACAAGCTCAAGCTTGTCACCTACACCTCGTCGGCAGCCTCGCTGCTCATGCGTGAGATCGGTATCTGCCTCTTCCTTGCTTCGGTAGGTATCGCGGCAGGCGCCGACTTCGCCTCGACGGTGTTCAACTACACAGGTATGTGGTGGGTGATCTGGGGCTTTATAATCACCTTTGTTCCTCTTGTCATCGTCGGCTCCATCGCACGCGGAGTATATAAGATCAACATGCTCTCCATTATGGGTCTGTTCGGCGGCAGCATGACCGATCCCCCTGCACTCGCTTTCGCCAACAACTCCACAGGCAACGATGCTCCCGCCGTGGCCTATTCTACGGTATACCCGCTTACGATGTTCCTGCGCATAGTCGCCGCTCAGGTGCTTGTGCTTGCGCTCGCATCGTAAGCCGCTCTCCGGCAATACAAAGCTATTCTCCGGCAACATATCATTTCTGCTCCTTATAAGTATGCAGGCTGCTCGTGTACAAACAGATACACCGGCAGTCTGCTGCTTCTAAGAGCGTGTTTAAAATTCATATTGTTTTAAATACGCTCTTAATTCGTAACAACGTAATCTTACAAATTGATATTTTTGTTGGCTTAAAATGAAGAATCTGCTATGTTTTATTTGTTAAATAGGAAATTTATGCTAACTTTGTGCCAAAATGTAGGAAAATATATCTTACAAGCATGTAATTTATCAGTTCAAATTCGATTACTGTTATAAAAGCGGCGGTCGAGTTTACGATAGCCGATTGAGGAGGAGAGAATGCTGCTCTTGCCAAGGAATCCATTAGCGCTCTCCTCCTCTTTTTATTTTTAACAAGCCTTGCTAAATACGTATTTATTATGACTGAACGATATGGCGCACTCTTCGACCTCGACGGAGTGCTTGTCGACACCGAGGGTTCCTATTCTCACTTCTGGGGCGAGATGGGACGTCGCTATCGCCCCGATATACCCGGCTTCGACATGGTTGTCAAGGGAACCACCCTGCCCGATATCCTCCGGAGGTATTTCTCCAATCCTGATGTTTCAGAACCTATATGTGCCGAGCTTGAGAAGTTTGAGGCGCGGATGACCTACCCGCTGTTCGACGGCGTGATGGCCTTTCTTGCCGATCTGCGTGCCCACGGCATTCCGGCAGCTATAGTTACCAGCAGCGGCGCCGACAAGATGAAGCGTATCTTCGACGGCAATCCCGAGTTTGCATCTTTCTTCGATGCGTTGGTGACATCGGCCGACGTAAGCCGCTCGAAACCTGATCCGGAGTGCTATCTTACAGGAGCCCGCAAGCTTGGTATGGAGATCGGCGACTGCTATGTGTTTGAGGACTCAATCAACGGTCTGGCTTCGGGGATGGCCTCAGGCGCTACCGTAATCGGCCTGTCAACCACGCTTCCCGCTGCAGAACTCCGTGGCCGTGCCCATCTGCTCATCCCGTCTCTCTCGGGCTTCACGGTCGACCGCATGCTTGCCGTCACCCGGTAGAGGCAGCGATATTACCCGTAGGGACGCGGCGTGCCGCGTTACATCAAGAGTACCACATAATTATGGGATTCAAAATGTAACGCGGCACGCCGCGTCCCTTCTAATATTCTCTTTTGCGATTGATTTGTCCGTGCCGGGGGATCAGTCGTCGTTGCTGTCGCGGACTACCGTGAGCATGTGGGCGGCCACGTAGTCGGCAAACTGCTGCTTGTAGCTGTCGCTCACGGGTATGGCATGGCGCCCGAAGAGTATGCGGTTGCGCTCGATTACGCGTATCTTGGTGGAGTTGATGATGTAGCTGCGGTGTACGCGCAGAAAGCGGCTGGCGGGCAGCGTGCGCTCAGCGTTTTCATGTTCATGAGCGTCATGATGGCCTTCTCCTCGCCTTCGATATAGATCTTCGCATAATCTTTCACTCCCTCGATAAACATGATGTCGCGCACGGGTATCTGCACCATGCGGTATTCGCTCTTCACCATGATGTATTCGCGGGAGGTGTCGGCTGCTTCGGCGCGTCGGCGCAGGTCGCACCAGGCCAGTGCGCGGTTGGCCGAGTCGACAAACTCCTCGTAGCTTACCGGCTTGAGCAGGAAGTCGAGGGCGTTGACCTTGAAGCCTTCGAGAGCGTATTTGTCGTAGGCGGTGGTGAATACTATGCGGCAGGTAGGGGGCACGATACGCGCGAACTCCATGCCGTTGAGCTGTGGCATGTTGATGTCGAGATATATCACGTCGATATTGTCCTCGATTACTGTGCGCACGGCTTCCTGTGCCGATCCGAAGCTCCCTGCAAGCTCCATAAACGGCGTCTTTTCGATATACGAGGCTATCAGATCGCGGGCCAGAGGCTCGTCGTCGACGATGCAGCAGCGTAAAGTTGTCATTGTTTTGTTCAGTGGGTTATGTTATTACTGTGAGGTTAGTTGGCTTGTCTTGAGATCGATCGTCAGGTCGACCGTGTATATTCCGTCGGTCACACCGGTGCTTATCGACGCTTTGTCGCCGTAGATGAGCATCAGGCGCCGGCGCAGATTGGCGTCGCCTATGCCGTGGTTGCGGTCGCCGCAGGTTGCCGCAGGGGTATCGGCGGCGGGGGAGCATCTGTTGGCGAAGTGCGCCCTTACAATGCCGTTGCGGCATGTCACGTCGATGTCGATAAACGCGTCCTGCATCCCCGTGTTGCCGTGCTTGAAGGCGTTTTCCACCGGAGATATGAATATCAGCGGTGCGATGCGCAGGTCGGGGGCGTCATTGCGCAGGCTGACGTTGACAGGCATCCCCGTGTCGAGACGCATGCGCATAAGCTCCACGTA
>JAHZGZ010000190.1 GCA_019420545.1 Bacteroidales bacterium
GATGAAGACGGCAAGAAACATTATGATTTCCAGTTCAAGAACAAGCGTGGTTATAAGATGACTATCGAAGGTCTGGACGGAAAGTTTGATCCCGAGTTCTGGAACTATGCGAAACTGATCTCCGGCGTATTGCGTTACGGCATGCCTATCGACCAGGTTCTCAAGCTCGTAGGTGGCCTTGAGCTCGACAGTCAGTCGATCAATACATGGAAGATGGGCGTAGAGCGCGCGCTCAAAAAGTACCTTCCCAACGGCACAAAGGCAAGCGGCCAGAAGTGCCCCAACTGCGGCAACGAGACACTCATCTATCAGGAAGGATGCCTCATCTGCACATCATGCGGAACCTCCAAATGTGGATAAGTAATTGGTCGAAAATTAGAACAGTTGCTTAAACCCAATAAAAACCATTTTATATGAAAAAAGCAATATCTACAACCAAGGCTCCCGGCGCCATAGGCCCGTATAGCCAGGCTATCGAGACAGGCAACATGGTGTTTGCATCAGGCCAGATACCTATCGACCCCGCGACCGGCAACATCCCCGAAGGGATCACCGAGCAGACACGCCAGTCACTTGCCAACGTAGCCGCCATACTCGACGCGGCAGGTCTCACACTTGCCAATGTAGTAAAGACAACAGTGTTCCTCGCCGACATGAACGATTTCGCTGCCATGAACGAGGTATATGCCGACGCATTCGCTGCTCCCTACCCCGCACGTTCGGCCGTAGCCGTAAAGACTCTCCCCAAGAATGTGCTCGTAGAAATCGAAGTCCTCGCCATCCGCTGATCACATTCATAATCCAACATAAAAATCGGCTTTCTTCCTGAAATTCCAAGGAAGAAAGCCGATTTTACATATCATCGATTATTTCAATATCGCCGATCACGGAAGAACCGGAAGTATGAGTCGAGAGGGATAGGTTGAGGAATGGTAGATGGAGATATCGGCAGGGATGAACGCTGAGTCGGGTGCAGTGTAGTCGTTGACAAACTGCTGGGGACTCATGCGGAACAAGGGGAACCAGCTGCTCTGTATCTGTACCATGATGCGATGTCCGGGGAGGAAAGTATGGCAAACATCAGGCATTGTCATCTCTATCATCGCAGGCTTGCCGGGTACGAGCGGCACGCGTTTGTCGAAGCCCTCGCGGAAATGTGCGGCCATAATGTCGCCGCGTACAAGCTGCTGATAGCCACCCATAGGATATTTGTCAGGTTTCAGTTCCGCCGGATAGGCAAATTCTTCGGGATATACATCAATCAGCTTCACTACAATATCGGCATCAGTGGTAGTGCTCGACATCCATATCTGCGACACCACGGGCCCGGCAAGAGTTACAGCCGAGTCAAGCGGCGCCGTGACAAAGGTCAACACATCGGGACGCTGCGAGGCGAAACGCTGATCCTCATACATATATCCTCCACCTGTCGAAGTAGCAATAGTATGTGTATGCGGCACAGGGGTCGATGGGTCGGAACGATATGTCGACACCGATTTACCGACCGCCGGCTTTGTCATTGACAGAGCGCCATCCGACTCGAGATACAGGCTACGTTCAGAAATGTTTTCCGGCGGCCAATGGTCGAACACATGCCAGCGGTTATCACCGGAACTGAACGCCGTAACCTTGTCAGAAGGTTTGTCGCCCACACCGCGCAGATAATATTCAAAAAAAACGAGCTGCCTCTCGCGATACCGGTCGGCAGTGTTGCCGCCGAAACGCAGATAGCCGAGGCGCGATCCTTCACCGCCCCATCCGCCGTGCGACCACGGACCGAACATGAAATAGCTCTCGGTCGACGGCGACTCCGACGTCACGCGCTTGTAGGTGGAAAGCGCACCATAGAGGTCTTCGGCATCGTACAGTCCGCCAACCACCATCACAGCCGGGCCAACCTTACCCATATGATTCAGCGGATTGCGGTCAGTCCAGAACTTATCATAGTCGACATGCTCCATCATGTCGGGCCAGAAAGCGATAGTATCACCAAGAAGCGCCGTAAGCCGGGGTATCGATCGGTTCCGGAGGAAAAAGCTATATTCATCGTCGGCATAATACTTCGCCTTCCGGCCTCCACGCGTCGACAGACCGTGGCGAGGGAGGCCGAAACCCGAAAGGAATCCGAATCCGTGGGACGGCATAAGCACTCCGTTGTGATGGAAATCATCGCCCATGAACCAGTCGCCGATCGGTGCCTCGGGGCATACCGCCTTGATTGCCGGATGAGCCGACAGCGCGGCAGTAAATGCCGTAAAACCGAGATAGCTGTTGCCGCTCACGCCGATATTGCCGTTGCTGCGGGTGTTGGCAAGAAGCCAGTCGGCGGTATCATAAACGTCGGTGACGTCGTTGGCACCCTTCTCATTAAGGATATGTACCGGCCGCACATTCTCGAACTCGCCTTCGCTCATGCGCTGGCCGCGCACATCCTGATACACAATAATATATCCACGCTCGGTATAACGGGCGAGACCGTTCCAGAGATTTTTATTGAACTCCTCCCCATAGGGACCCGATCCGTAAGTGGATCGGAACATCAGTATGGGATGAGGCAACGTATCGTCAGGAGTATAAACAGCTGTATACAGCGACACGCCATCGCGCATCGGCACCCGATGCTCTGTCTTGGTATAATTGCCGCGAACCCATGTTTCATCGACAGAAGCCGACAGGGAGAACTGACACAACAGTCCCGCCACAATAAATATGACAAAACGCATCATCGTCTGAAAGCTTAAAACGGTGAGTCAAAATCACATAGCAAAGGATGACGCATATCCTTCTCCGACAGAATCGCCTGCGATTGGTCTATACGCCAGTCAATGCCGAGCGAAGTATCGGCAATCGAGATGCCGCCTTCCGACTGCGGGGCATAATAATTGTCGCATTTATACTGAAACACCGCTACATCGGAAAGCACAGCAAAGCCGTGGGCAAACCCACGCGGTACAAAAAGCTGCCTGTGGTTATCCGAAGTAAGCTCTACAGCCACATGATGTCCATACGTCGGAGAACCTTTGCGCAGATCTACAGCGACATCGAGCACAGCTCCCTCTACGCATCGCACAAGTTTGGCCTGAGTAAACGGCGGACGCTGAAAATGTAATCCACGCATCACACCACGTGTCGACATCGATTCATTATCCTGTACAAAAGTTACAGGGCCTACAGCGGCATCAAACTCCCTTTGAGAGAAACTCTCAAAGAAATATCCGCGCGCATCTTTGAAAATACGCGGCTCGACGATAATTACACCATCGATAGAGGTCTTGATAAATTCCATATCTATATATGTATGCTTGATTTATTACCACAAAGATAATCAACCATACATATATATCAAAACAGACTCAACCTAAAAGGCCGCCACCGACAGCATTTGATGGGCCGCAAGAGCTGACACGAGAGTGGCAAACTGCTGCATTGTCTCATGTGCCGTAGTGCCTACAAGCTGATCGGGGCCGAGGGTGTTGAGCTTGGCGTAGCATTCGGCGGCAAGATCAAACTTCTCCTGATTGCTTTCCACAAGATCCACCAAGGCCGACCATGCCTGTGCTTTTATATGTTCCTGCGCAGGAACATTTATCTCCTCAATACATGCAATGAGTTTGTTAACATCCTGCGGACCTATATCAGCCGAAGGTTTTTCAAGAATCTGTTCCACACTCGGCCCACATGCTGTAACAATTAGCCCCAATGTCATCACAAACAGTAAAAATAATTTTTTCATATTGATTTTAATACTTAATTTTACAGAGAAACATCCTTGATGCGTTCGAGGTTTATCAAACACGATATTTTTTATCCGTGCAAAAGCATTTTTATGTATCGATATTAAACTTTCCGGCCTCGTACATTGTCTCATGTTCATATAACCAATAGATCCAAACTCTCACAACTACAATAATAATCTATCAAAATGAAAATCCTGACACGTATACTGCCTGCATTATTGATTGCAGCCGGTATTTTCTTCCTCGGAGTATTCATCAAAAGCGGAATCGATAACTTCGCCTATCGCGACCGTGTTGTAACCGTGCGCGGCCTCGCCGAAAAAGAGGTTATGGCCAACAAAGTAACATGGCCTATCGTATGCAAGGAAGTCGGCAACGATCTGACATCAATTTACGACAAAATCACCTCCAATACGGCCAAGATCAGCAAATTTCTTACCGACAACGGTATATCAAGCGACGAGATCCTGGTGCAGCCACCACAGATTCTCGATCTTCAGGCCGAACGTTATGGCTCCAACGACCGTCCGTTCCGCTATAATGTAACATCAGTTGTAGTGGTCACATCGTCAGACGTTGAGAAAGTCAACAAACTGATCTCGCGCCAAACCGAGCTGTTGCGTCAAGGCATAGCCATTACAGCCGGCGACTATGAGTATCAGACAATCTACGAATATACCGCGCTCAACGACATCAAGCCCGGCATGATCGCCGAAGCCACTGCCAATGCGCGTCAGGCCGCCGACAAGTTTGCCGCCGACTCAAAGAGCCGGCTGGGGAAAATAAAGACTGCCTCACAAGGCCAGTTTGACATCTCCGACCGCGATCCCTACACACCTTATCTCAAGAAAGTTCGCGTAGTATCAACCATCGTGTTCTATCTTGAGGACTGATACAGTCATTAAAGGTTCTCATTAAAGAACCTCAACAGACGATCCTGAACCGCCTTTCCACACGAATGAGGTATATCCCAGATTTCTGTGGTCAGGCGGTTTCCTGCATTCTGGCTGTCCCATACATCATGCATTATAGCATAGGCGCCCTCAACGCCATCAACCGGGAACAGATGATCCTGAGTGCCGTTGATAAATAGCATTGACCGCGGACATGCCAGCGAAGCGATATGCGGATAATCGAGATACTGGCGCAATGCAGGGATGCAGTTGGCAAAGCCTCCATACTCTCGTTTACGGTCTTTCACCGACATCTGCACATCGGTCGTCACCATCCAGCACACCGAGGCACCCGCTTTCACCCTGTCGCTGAGCGCCGAAAGCATCCAGCTACGGTAGCCTCCCATAGAACATCCCGCACATCCTATCCTCTCGGGATCAACTTCGGGTAGAGAGGCAAGCAATTCAGTACACGAAATGTCATCGTAGGTCATGAATGCACTCAAATCGCGCCCGAGCATCATCATATTACCGGCGATGATATCATATTTCGAGCGGTCAACACCTTCCTCACGGCCACGGTCGCCCCACATAGGAGCATCTGCCGAAAAAACCACATAACCGTTCTTTGCCAGAAAATCGCCAAGATAACGTCCCCCATAAAGACGATCGGCCCATTCGTCGGCATCGGCTATGACAACGGAATCCTCGTCGAACGGTCTTACCATCTTTTCCTTTCCGATGAACAGATGGCCGCCATGGTCATGAAGCAGATTCACAGCCGGATGCGGGCCTTCGCCTTCAGGTACAAGGAGATACGCCGTGATACGGGAATATGCATTGACATTAAATCGCACCTTGCGCGCCTCATATCCGTCGCGACGCTCCACGGCAATGACCTCCATATCAGCCGGAGCGCTTTTCGGAGGTGTCATCATGCACTCCAGCACTTTCGCGCGTGCCATGGCGCGCCATTCGTCGAAATCAGCCACCGGAGCATTGCCCCATGCCAGGGGATATGTCAGCTCACGTTTAAGATCCTCGACATACCGTGGAAGATCAAAAGTAAATTCATATTCAGCCCTTTTCTGAAGCGGCGCTTTACGTGCGGCATACGCCTCTACATATATAAAAGCATACGCAACAGCCGTTACCACAGCGACGACGCGCATCAAT
>JAHZGZ010000191.1 GCA_019420545.1 Bacteroidales bacterium
TTCCTTTCGGAGTATCCAGGCATGGACGAGGCTTTGCCAATTTGACACCTTGCGGCCATTGCTCTTTACCCAGCCTTGACTGTCGTAGTAGCTGAAAAATGATATGGCCTCGGTTTCCCAGTCGGGTAGTCGTATATTGGCTCGTTGCAGAAGAAAATAGTCTTTGACTTCTTCTACCGACGGCGGAGAGAACTCAACGAGTCTGGAGGCTCTGATTCCTTTCGGCTCCATCTTCGACAATTCTCTATCTGAAAACAAGCCATCCTGAACAGGCTCTCTCACCCGCTCTCGATCTCCGGTAGGAGAGATATTATTTTCTGTTTCTATTTTAGTTTTATTATATGCCGCAGGTTTTGCCCTGCTTTTTGCCGCAGGTTTTGCCCTGCTTTTTGCCGCAGGTTTTGGCTCAATATTTGAGGTAAAAGATGAGGCAAAGCCATTTGGAAGTACCCATTCTCCATCTATCTTCTCGGGGAAACAATACATTGGAATATCTTTCCTTCGAGACCCACGTTTGAACCCGATTAAACCTTTCATCACGAGCTTGTCTCTACCAGCAGCCAGCGTGTTTTCAGTGACCGCCATTAGCGCGACTGCCCGTGGATTGGAGAGGGAAAAAGGATTTTCCCAACCGAGCCGATTGCAGATGTCAAGCAATCGAAAATAGATGTTTGTCTCAGTCGGCGTGAAACCCTTGACATCAACCTCCTGCCAATATCGGTTAATCAATTCGATATAGTTCATTGATATGTGGGGTATAGATTGAGAGCCTTGTCAATGTAAGGCTTAGGATTGGTGCGAAGATATATGCAGACAGCCGCTACAAACTCCAACAATCCATGACACACTACATAAGTGCTGCCATGTTCTTCCACAAGCGTCTGCCATGCTATTTGGGCCGGCTTTTGTGTGCCGGCACTGCTCCCTTTGCGTTTAGGGACTTTCATCTCTATGCAGAGTGCGGCCTTGCCTCCTGACGGAAAAAGCAGAATGAGATCGGCCACTCCTTTGACTTGCCCCTCATACACCATCTGGGCACCAGCCCTGCCTCCTCGCCAACCTCCATTAGGCACTGCGAAGAGCAGATTGGCGACATGAGGGAAAGTCCGCCGGAACCAGGTTACGCAGATGTGCTGTATCTTGGATTCCGAATACGTCTGCTCCTGCTTTAGAATTTCTTCCTCAGTCATGTTCGTTAAAATTTTCCGTATGCTTTGCACACTCGTTAAGTAGTTTGATTATTTGCTTGCCCCGAGTTTCGTTACCGTCCTTGTCATCGAAGTTTCCGAAACATTCCCATTGCTCACCGAATAGACCGACGGTACGGCGTAGCAACATGACCCTGCCATTTTTTATAAGCCATTTGAAATTCTTTTTCATAGGCGGCTACTAAACAGGTTCATCACATTGCTGACGACATCTTCATCTATCTGGGTAGTGGTGCCAGTCACTTCATTTGCGATGTCTTTCTTGGTCTGAATAACCTTATACATATATTCATCAATGGTCTTATCTCCCAAGAAATAATAGCAGTTGACAGCGTTCTTTTGTCCGTTACGATGGGCGCGATCCTCGGCCTGCTCACAATCGCTATACGTCCATGGGAACTCAATAAATCCTACTCGGCTTGATGCTGTAAGAGTGAGGCCGGTACCGCCGGACTTGTAATTGAGTATTATGAGTTTGCACTCGGGGTCATTTTGGAAACGGTCGACAGCGTTCTGCTTTTGGGTGATATTGTCTGAACCCGTAACAGTCACGGCATCCGGGAACTCGGCTTTGAGAGCCATGACCACCTCTTTGAGATAGGCGAACATGATGAGCTTCTCGCCGCCGTCAATAACATCGTGTATGAAGTCGGCCACTGCCTTAACCTTGCCTCGTGCGGCAATCTCTTTGAGGATACCCATGCGCACCATAACCTCACCTCTCATCGCCCTGGCTATGCGGTCATCATCGGCGTGTTTATACTGACGCAGATACTTGAGAAAATTATCCTCGGCATCCTGATACTCCTTGCGATTGGTTATCTCGCAGGTGATGTACTGGCGCATCTTGTCGGGGAGTTGTGTCAGAACCTTTGCTTTCTCCCGTCTGAAGAAACAGCAACACCACAGACGGTAGTGCAACTCCTTCATGTTGGAAGATTGCTTGGGTCCATCGCAGTACCTGGCGACAAAGTGTTTGTATCCTCCAAAGTCATCAAGTCGGCCGAGAATTTTAAGCTGTTGGATAAGGTCGGTGTTGTTGTTGACAACAGGAGTGCCGGTCAACGCGAATATCCACTTTTTGCCTCGGCATATTCCTTCAACGAATTTAGACTGCTGGGTCTTTGAGGACTTGCATTTATGGCTTTCATCTATGATGATAGATTTGAAGATACGGACGCGTTCATCAAATTCTATGGAGGCGAGAGTGAAACGAGATGAGTTTTTGACTTTGATTACAAAGAACTTTTTAAGGCTTTCGTAATTGGTGATGAATACAGGGCAAAGGGCTTCACCGTCGGGCCTCTTCAATTCCCAGAACTTTTCCCAGCTCGCACGGTTGGTGTCATCAAGAATACACGCTTCCACGCCGGCAAACTTTTTGAACTCACGTTTCCAATTCACTTTGAGAGCTGCTGGACAAATGACAAGAACCGGGAACGATTCTCCGTAAGTCATAGCCTCTTTGTGTGCCTTGACAACTGCGCAAATTGCTTGGAGTGTTTTACCGAGGCCCGGCTGATCTCCGAAAATGCAACGCTTGTTGTCGAGAGCGTAGCGAACCCCCTCCAACTGGTAGGAGTATGGAGTGTATGGTGTTAAGATATAATGTTCGCCGACAAATTCTTTCATCGGCGGTATCTCATACACTACATCGTGGGTTTCGCTACGCCTTGCAACATGAGAGCAGTAGTTTTTTTGAACGGCCCATTGAGCAAATGCCTCTACATACCGCCGAGCATCACAGCCCGGCGGATATAAACCCTCTTTTGACACAACCCAAACCTTTTCCGAGTTGTCCCACCGTCTGGTAGGTATTCTCTTGATAATGTCTATCAGTATAGGATTGTAGTCAAAGGAGAGTCTGAATGTGCCGGGCGTTTCGGTAATGTATATTGGCTTCATCTTTTAGGCGACTTGTCCTGAAGTGGTATCTTTGGCGGTGTCTATGTCTGTGATAGATTCAACATCTGCGGTAATTCCGGCATTTGAGAATGGGTCATCGTTATTCTCAAAATCGAACTCGGCCTGTTTGACAGACCATTTCTTCTCTGTGATGTATTGTTGCACCTCATAGAAGAAAGCGTCGATAGCAAAGCGGAAGTCCTCGGCACGCACCCATCCGCTGTCATCGGCATCAAGGTCGGTAGGAGGCGTGTTGAGATTGAGAACCTTTGATGACATGAGAGTGCGCCGGCCGGTAAGAGTTGCTATGGGGCAGTTGTCATCGCCGCCAAGTGATACCCCGGTAACATCGAGCCGTCGCATGAGGTCTATGTTCTCCTGCGAGTCGGGATTGTCCCAGTCGTAGCGGTCTGCCTCTTTCTGCTCTGTCAGATCCGCGAAGTAAGGGATAAGAGCGGCAAGGCGCGACTTTAGGTCAACGTGGACTGTGTTTTTGCCCTTGATGGTGATTTCGTTGCCATCTTCATCGATGTAGGTAGCCTCAATGGTGCTGCTCTTTGTCAGTTTGGCTTTTTTGATTTTTATATCCATATTATTGAGAGGTTAAAAAAACATCGGATGGCCACTATGACCACCCGATTATTAGCGTTTTCGGTATTCGTCTACGAATGATTGATAATGTCTGTCAGCAGGGAGTGGCAATGTGATTCCGAACTCCGTTGCGGCATCTGCCTGTACCTTGTTGAGAAAGTTTGTCATCTGCAAGGTGTTGAGGTCTGTTGTACTGCCAGTAACCCGATACCAGCGGTTGCCGACGGCAACATCTCGGCTGAGATACTTTGCCTTGTAGTAGTCGTGAAAGTCCTCTTTGGGCGTGCCCGTCGCCTCTTCCATGCACTTGTACCACATCCACATCAACGAGTTCTGTGAAATGGTACGCGGCTCGGTTTTTCGGACTATCTTGACCGTATAGACACCGTTTCGGAGTAATGAGCATAAATACTCAAATGATTTATCCATGCTCACCACACCGTCACGTTTGGTGAGGATTGCGTCAGCCATTAAAACGGTAAGCCGTCGGGGCCGAGATTACCGCCTTGCGGCGCACTGGGCATCGGAGCCGGCGGCTGGGCATAGCCGTTTTGACTTGGATAGCCACCCTGCTGTGGGTAGGCTGGCTGAGGAGGATAGACGCCGGGAGGATATGCTCCTTGCGGTGGATAGGTGGGAGTCTGGGGATACTGCGGTTGCGATGGATAACCGCCGGTGGCTTGTGGATATTGTCCTGTAGATGGTGCCGACTGTTGGGCCTGAAACAGTTCGATAGTCGGACCTTTGAGAGTGTTGAATACCTTGCCTTGATACTCCCTGCCACTGACATACGCCTCGACATTTACACGCTGGCCTGGACCAAAGGCATTGAGTTGTGCCATCTTGTCTCCAGAGAACTCTATAAGAACGACATTAGTATAGGTATTGCCATCCTTTGTCCATGAGTCTTCAAGAACAAGTTCACGTTTTTGAAATGGTTGACCACCTGACTTTGATGGAATCTCAATCACCGGTGAAATGGAGCGAATGAGGGCGGTCGCTTTTAGTTTAATCATTGCATTTGTTATTTAAGAGTGAAACCGCCCTTTGTCGTTTTCCGGGTGGTGTATTGTTTGTATAAATCGGGATGATCCTTTTTGAATTGAACTGTGTCAAAAGTTGCCCTCTCACTATCTGCCGCTATGGTGGCTTTGAACATACCGCTATCCCATGACTTTATTCCGTGTTGCTCCATAGCCATACGAAGTGCTTTTTTCGCTTCTTCAAGTTTCTCTTTGGTTTGTTTATCCAAAGCTATGAGGTCGGCGACATAGGAAATCACATCTTGGGGAACAATAGGCGGCTGTGATTCTTCAGTAGTGATCGGCAGATTGGAATTGATGCCGAATACAGATGGGTCATGATGGAAATAGACCGGGCCATTGTCAGTGAAGATGTATTCGGTAGTAAGCAGTTCTTTGACAAGTTCTGTCGGTTTGCGCTTGATAACCCAAAACGCGGCTTGGTCTTTTCGGAGCCAGTTGCAGGCTAATCCCTCAACCTTGATGCCAGGGTTCTCTGCTTCAAACAACTCGGCATAGATGGAGAGCTGCCACGCCAGATATTCTTGCAGGGCCTCAATGCCTGAATTGAAACGGTTGGTACAAAAATAGCCACATAAGGGGTATAGGTCTATGTTGTTGCTCTTGGTGTCAACAAGCCATATACCGTTGGTATCAATCCTGCGCCATACATTGTCAATCTGTGAGGCGTACTTGTCATTATCGGAGACGGTCAACTCATTTGCAACAGCCTCAAAGCCGTTGAGGTGACGAATGTAGTTGTCGAGTTCCTGGCTCACATCCCACTCCATCATCTCGTAATGGTCGCCCTGCCGAGTGTTGACAGTCTGGACTGTCTGCCTTATGCCGAGTTGGTCGTATGTCTGAATGGCGTGATGTATGGCGGTGCCACGACTTCCGGCTTTAGGAATGATGAAATCTTTCACATAGGCGTCGGCTTCGGGATATACACCCAATCCGAGGATTGAGTGTATAAGCCCAGTGATGCCGAGCAACCTCTTTCCGTCGAGTTGGTAGCTGTGGCTATCCTCGTCGAAGATTACAGGGGATTGCTTGAACTGTATCATTTTGCGGAGGGATTTTTGATAGAGTTGATTTTTGCACATGCGGCTTTGTAGAAGTCAGTGCCATTGCTTGTCAACGCAGGGGATAATTGTGCCCATTTCTGCCAACAAGCCTGAAATTCGGCCTCAGTGGTAGTTGCGTTCATTTCCTGAATGGCTTGGGTGAGTTGTGCTCCGGTGAACGCCATCGCTGATGTGCCTTGGCTTTGCTGAGACTGCTGGTTGGCATCTTCTCTTGTGGATGCCTCATACTTGCTCTCATTATGGCCGGAGGCTTTGGGACCATACCAGATGTTGCCACCGATTCCGAGCGGCTTCATCGCGATTGCAAGTGCATCAGTGAGAGCCATCTTATAGCCCTCATCATTCACATAAGCACCTTTGCTCTCCATTGATACGATGGCAGAACCGCCACTGCCGGGAATAGGTTGGCTCCATTCCTTGGTCTCGGGGTCTCTGACATAGAGATTGACAATGCAGAAACACTTAACCTCGTTTCCG
>JAHZGZ010000192.1 GCA_019420545.1 Bacteroidales bacterium
CGAATACGAAGCCGCCTACGGTCACTGACGAAGCTCTTCGTGGAAAACTGATGCGCGGACGTGAGGTGTCGGCGGTGAATTACTCCTTTTTCATGGGAGCCACGAATGATAATCTTCACACGCTGCTTGAAACGGATTATACACGTTGTCCCGGTGTGAAACTCTTTCTCGGTTCTTCGACAGGCAATATGCTCGTCGACAATGAGAAGGCTCTTAACGAGATTTTCTCTCGCGTGCCGGCTATAATTGCGGTGCATTCGGAGGATGAAGCGACCATACGTGCAAACCGAGAGCGTATTTCGGCAGAGCATCCGGAAGGAGTGCCCGTCGAGATGCATCCGGAGATCCGTTCGCGTGAAGCATGCGTGACAAGTACTCTGCGGGCTATAAAACGTGCACGTAAATATGGAAGCAGACTGCATGTGCTGCATGTAAGTACCGCTGAAGAGGCAGTGATGTTTTCAAAACGTCCTCTTTCACGAAAGCGTATAACGGCGGAAGTATCGGTGCACCACTTATGGTTCTGCGACGAAGATTATGCCCGTCTTGGTTCGCGGATAAAGATGAATCCTGCAATCAAGAGTGCCGCTGACCGCGAGGCATTGCGGCAGGCTCTCCGTGACGGACGCATCGATATCGTGGCTACAGATCATGCTCCGCATCTTCCCTCGGAGAAAGAGGGCGACGCGCTTACGGCAGCCTCTGGAGCTCCGATGGTACAGTTTTCCCTGCCTCTGATGCTTGAGATGGCTGATATGGGAATCTTCACACGTGAGCTTGTGGTTGAAAAAATGTGTCATGCGCCCGCACGCCTGTTCGGTATACGCAAGCGCGGATATCTACGCAAAGGATATGCCGCCGATATCGCTATTATACGTACGGGAGAAGCATATAACGTGACCGACGACATGGCATTGAGTCGCTGCGGATGGACTCCGCTCGCCGGCACAGTGCTTCATAATCGCGTGGTGGCGACGTGGGTCAACGGCAAGAGTGTATGTCGTGACGGCAAGATATGTCCCGAAACGCGAGGGAGCGCCATGCGTTTCGATCCGCGATAAATTATGAAATAAATACTTATACTATAATAAACCATCATGTTAGAAAAAGCTGATGTAAAGACCATCGACAAGGTGGTAGTAAGATTTTCCGGTGATTCGGGCGACGGCATGCAGCTTGCCGGCAACATTTTTACCAATGTGTCGGCCGGTGTGGGCAATCAGGTGTCGACGTTTCCCGATTATCCTGCCGAAGTGAGAGCTCCGCAAGGGTCGCTCAGCGGGGTGTCCGGATTTCAGGTTAATCTTGGAATCGGCGTACACACACCCGGCGACAAGGCCGATGTTCTGATAGCCATGAATCCTGCCGCTCTGAAGCAGAATGTAAAACATCTGAAAAAGGGTGGCGTCGCGATTGTTGACATTGACTCGTTTAAAGAGAGCGATCTGAAGAAAGCAAAGTTTGAGACTTCCGATCCATATACGGAGCTCGATCTGAAAGCGCAGGTAGTGGAAGTGCCGGTAACTTCGATGACCAAGGCCGCTTTGGCCGACTCTGGACTCGACAACAAGGCCGTGCTCAAGTGCCGCAATATATTTGCCCTCGGACTTGTGTGCTGGCTTTTTGACCGTCCGCTCGATGCCGCCATACACCACCTGCACAATAAATTCGCCAAGAAACCCGCCGTATTCGAGGCCAATGCCAAGGTGATCCGTGCAGGCTATGATTACGGTGCAAACATCCACGCCGGTGTATCGACTTATCGCATTGAGTCGGAAGCCGTGCGTCCCGGTGTATATACTGATATCAACGGCAATACCGCTGTAGCATGGGGACTTATCATGGCTTCTGAGAAAGCAGGACGTCCGCTATTCCTCGGAAGCTATCCCATTACTCCCGCGACCGATATACTTCATGAACTGGCCAAGCGCCGCGATCTGGGCGTGAAGGCGATACAGATGGAGGATGAGATCGGCGGTGTATGTGCTGCCATCGGTGCTTCGTTTGCCGGAAATATCGGCGTTACTTCAACGTCGGGCCCCGGTCTCGCGCTGAAAAGCGAGGGCATCGGTCTGGCCGTAATGGCAGAGCTGCCTCTGGTGGTGATCGACGTGCAGCGCGGTGGCCCATCGACGGGGCTCCCCACAAAGACCGAACAGACCGACCTGATGCAGGCACTTTACGGCCGCAACGGAGAGTCGCCGGTGGTCGTAGTGGCTCCCGCATCGCCGACCGACTGCTTCACCATGGCTTTCGAGGCGGCACGTATCGCCATCGAGCATATGACTCCCGTAATCCTTCTGTCTGACGCATTTATAGGCAACGGGTCGAGCGCATGGCGTGTGCCCGACGCAGAGGATTTCCCCGAAATACATCCGCGCTATGTTCCGGAGGAGCTGCGCGAGAGCTGGCGCCCATATATGCGCGATGAAAACACTCTTGCACGCTATTGGGCCATACCCGGAACGGAAGGGCTGGCACACCGTCTTGGCGGTCTTGAGAAAGACTACAACACCGGCTCGCTTTCGATTGATCCGGTAAACCACGATAAGATGGTATATGCACGTCGCGAGAAAGTGGAGCGCATATCCGGCGACATTCCCGAACTCGAGGTGATCGGATGTGGCGACACCGACACTCTGCTTATAGGGTGGGGCGGTACTTACGGGCATCTGCGCACCGCTGCCGAGGAACTCGGAAAGATGGGCTGCAAAGTCGATTTCGCCCACTTCCGCTATATCAATCCGTTGCCGCGCAACACGCAGGAAGTGCTTTCGCGCTATAAGAACGTGATCTGCGCCGAGCTCAACACCGGTCAGTTTGCTGACTTCCTCCAGAGCCGGATACCGGGCATCCAGATCAAGCGCATCAACAAGATCCAGGGGCAGCCGTTCCTGATCAGCGAAGTAGTTGACGGCGTGAAAGAGATTCTTGCAAAATAGTCGGTTAACATATTTATAAAGATTTCTACGATGAATACAAAACAATATACCCCCGCCGACTACAAGAGCGACCAGCCGGTGCGCTGGTGTCCCGGATGCGGTGATCATGCCATTCTCAACGTGCTCCACAAGGCTATGGCTGAAATCGGTGTCGCACCTCACATGACGGCAGTAATATCGGGTATCGGATGCAGCTCGCGTCTGCCTTACTACATGAATACCTACGGGTTTCATACTATCCACGGGCGTGCTGCGGCAATCGCTACAGGCTTCAAAGTTGCCAATCCTGAGATGACCGTATGGCAGATCTCCGGCGACGGCGACGGTCTCGCTATTGGCGGAAACCACTTCATCCATGCCGTGCGCCGCAATGTCGACATCAATCTCCTGCTGCTCAATAATAAGATATACGGTCTGACTAAGGGACAGTATTCGCCGACCTCCGACCGCGGATTTGTCAGCAAGTCATCGCCTTACGGCACAACGGAGGATCCGTTTATTCCCGCTGAACTCGTGTTTGGCGCGCGCGGCACATTCTTCGCCCGCTCAATCGACGTGGAACTCACCACTTCTCAGGAGGTGATGGTTGCCGCCGGTCGTCATCGCGGTACTTCCGTGGTAGAACTGCTCCAGAATTGCGTGATTTTTAACAATGGCATTCACAATCATATCACCGACCGCGAATACCGCGCCGACCGCACCATACACCTGCGCCATGGCGAGAAGATGCTCTTCGGAAAGGATATGAATTACGGACTTGTGCGCGACGGGTTCTATCTGAAAGCTGTAGAGATAGGCAAGGATGGCTACACGATCGACGACGTGCTCGTGCACGACGCGCACACACAGTCGAATTTCCTCCACCAGCAGCTCGCCATGATGGACGGCCACGATCTTCCGCTGGCGATCGGTGTGATACGCGACGTAGAGGCTCCGGTCTACAACGAAGAAATTGATGCCCAGATAGCCGAGGTACGCGCAAAGAAAGGATTTGATTCGCTCCGCTCGATGATTCTTGCAGGCGAACACTGGACTGTGGAATAACCTTTCCGAGTCAACTCCATAACACAAGTGATAAATCATCAGACGGGAGTGGTCTGCAATTTTTTTTGCAAACCATTCCCGTTTGATATACAATTTATTGAGGCATCTGAATAATAAATCGTCATATCCATGGCGCAATGATGTGTCGGATTTATTTGACAAAATCGCATATTTGACTTAACTTTGCAGCCGGAACGCAGCCTTTATCTCCCCCGAAGGCAACAGAGGTAATCACTTGGTTTTTCAGATTACGTTTTTCGATTGTATGTGTGTTTATTGCGATTACACACACGTTAAAACTAATTTTTCTACAGATACTCCATTTCGATGCACACGCCGGAATGGGGGAGAAAAAGAATTGCCGCTAAAACAAGCGGTTTAATTTTTTATGCAGCCATCCTTGCCGATCACCTCCGATATTACGGATGAAAGTCTCGAAAGCTTTGTCATGGCCAATTATGCCAAGGCTTCGCTCAAATCGTATCTTGCCGTATTGCGTCTGGTAAGGGCATACAGTGGAGAAAATCTGTCGCCCGAAGGAATCGATGCCGCATTTGTGGCCGGATTCCGGGTGTTTTTGGCCGACCGTCTGTCCCCCGGAAGCATATCGCAGTACTTGCGCTCACTGCGTTCGCTGCTCAACGCATACCTTGGCCCTGAATATCGCGGGCACTTGAAGGAGGCGTTTCGGGCCGTGAGTTCGAAAAACGAGACCGATACACGATGTATCACGGCTGAAGAACTCATGATGGTGAAAGACTCGCATGCGATAGAGGCACATGTAGCGCTCGACAAGGCACGCGCGTTATTCCTGCTAAGCACCCTGCTGGGAGGCATGCCGCTTGAGGCGATACGCGGCTCGCTCTCCATGATGACGGATGGCGCCCGGTTTCCTCTGCGCAACCGTTCGGTCATTTCCATGCCGCCACAGGCGGTGGAACTCATGGCGGATTTCGACCGCCGGTTCGGATCATCACTATGCGATTATGTCAAGGCCCTATCCGACGATGATTATGCTCATAGACTTGACGCGATAGGGGCGCTGCTCAGACTGCGCCATCCCATGCTACCGAAATCAGCAGCCGACGGATGGGTAGCTTTCGCCCGCAAGGCCGGTGCTCCGGCCGCAATAATCGCCGCCTCGGTAAATGCCGACGTCGCCCTGCTGCGCTATACCGATGCCGCCGACTACATGGACGCCGACGATATCGAGGACGTGTACCGCGCCGTGGCCGACAGCATAGAGAGTGTCAGCCGCCATTGGTATGGCATGCGCTGCTTTGCCGCCTCTCCCGAAGATATCCGCCAGCGTCTGGTCGACGACCGCGCGAGCCTCGGAGTAGGGGACACCGACATCTACATCCCCTTCAGTGCCGACTGCGGCGGCGAACGCGTGATGCAGCCGATGCTGTTCTACAACGCTACTCCTGCCCGGGCCCGCGAGGTGAAACGTGCGCTCGGCACCGACGTCTACGTCTACTCCTACCGCAGCGGCGACAAGGCTCCCGCCGTAATCTCCGACACCGAGATGATGACATTCATGCTTCTCGCCAATGTCGGTGGCGATACCATCCGCTGTTACTTTCCCGGCGCAGGCGATGAATCACCCGACTTCAAAGTCAACGACACTGTCGCCATCACCGACGGTACTTTCACCGGCCGTGTCGGCATTATCGAGAAAACCTCTGCCGACTCTCTCCGCGTCGTTGTCCGCATAGCCGGTATCAGCGCCCTCGTCACTGCCGAAATCCCCAAGAAATTTCTTCTCCCCACCGGCGACCGCCTGTAACCGCATTTTCGAATCTTTTCAACAGGTTAATTTGTTAGAATAGAATAATATTCATAAATTTGCGATATGAATCGGTTCAGATTAAATAATGCCACTCTCGATAGTATCCGTGCCTCTGTGGGCATGGATGTGTCCGGCATATCCGATTCAGATGTCCTTACGGTTGATCGGGCGATTGAAACCAGAATAAAACGACATCTTATTCCGTCAATGACAGTGGGAGATATATCTCCACGGGGTTCAGTCTATCTGATGTACAACCGCACTTTTACGGCTGAAGAGATTGATAATGCCATTGATCGTATCAAATGATTTCAACCGCGCAACAACAACGTATCGAGAGCTGTTATTCTGACTATTGCGGAATAATAAAGCCGTTGATTGCCAATATCGAAGCCCGTTCTGAAAAGATCCCTCTCCCGTTATTCAATGAAATACGTGCTTTCAACGACCATATCGCGCGATGCTATTATAAAAATCCATCGTCGAAATACATTGACGAGCAGATAGATAGGGCTGAACGACATATTTCACGCATAATGCTCGATTGCTTCAAATGTCTGAACGTAATATTATATCAGCGTATTGAGTGTTTCGACCGGCAGACAAGAAATATTGATCTGACGGTGATAGACAACGGCACATTTTATCCCGAATATTCCAGAAATCGTGCCGAGGCCTCAAAATATGTAGCGAAGGCAAAAATCGCAGAAGCTACTGATACTTTAACGGCTCTTGAATTATATCAGAAAGCATACAACCGTTATATTATCATTGTTGATTCAATTGATTATATAAATGAAAAAGTAAAATGGGCACGTGTGCGCTTTACTTCCAGGCGCATATTGACTATCATAGGGTGGGTTATTTCCATCCTTGTCTCTGCATTGATCTCGGCCTATTTCAGTTGTGAAATAATCTCCCGCTTTTTAAACTAATTATTAAGCGTATCGTCGCGGCAGCCAATTCCAGGCTGCGCGCCGAATAATCATAAATTCACATTCATATTGACCGCATTGTAGCCGTGGCCGCGCGCCATGGCCACTGAACTGCACCTATACCTCTGGGTAAATAATGGAAAAGGATAAAACTTTCCACATATCATGGTGGCATATCGCCTATCTATGTGTGATATTCCTCATTATCATTATAGCGCTCATCGTGTGTATGAGCCGCGAGAGCGTCAGCGACGCCGCGATGGACAACGTATCGTTCGCCTCATCCATCGTCTCCATCGTGCTCGCCGTGGTCTCCATCGTCGTGTCGCTCTACGCCACGTTCAGCACCTCGGCCAACCTTGGCTCCATGCAGGATGTAGCTCGTGGCATCCGTCGCAGCCTCCACCGCCTGAGGTCACTCAAAATCGTAGCCGACGACACCAACCGCCGCGTTAAAGAAATAATCGAGAAGGCTACTCCTGAAGAAATCCGTCGCAAACGGCTCGAAGAGCAGGTTGAAGAGGAAATCGATGCCAAAAAAGCAGGCGACAGTGAGACCACCCCGGTCACCTCCGATCTCCACGAACCGCCTGTAGAGTCCTCCCGATCTTCGGAAAATCCGGCAGCAGCATCGGCTGCGCAATCGCCCTCTCCGGAAACCGCGCCCGGCGCCGGCACAGAGGGCGCCCGCCAACAGCCTACGACTTCTATGCTGACACCACGCGAAATGGCAGATATCGAAAACCGTGCGATCACAAAAGTCGGAGGCCTTCTTGGCTTCAGCGACATAATGCGCGATTACAATCTGCGTATCAACAACATCTCTATGATGTTCGACGGCGTATATCAATCGCCCGAGGGCAGCTATACATTCATCGAGGTGACGTCAGTCTCTCGGGCCAGTATGGCAGCAATAAACATGCGCCTGTCGCGCTTCCGCCATCACATACTCGATTTGTTGGACAAGATGCGCCCCGGCGCCAACCACATATATTATGTAATCGTATTCCGCAACAACGACAAGCAGTCTTTCATCCGTCGTATTCCTACTTCCCGCATTTCACTCATCCTCCGCGACACCCCCAACCTCACCTTCCTCTACCTCAACCTCGACGAACTGTAACGCTATAATTCCAAATGGTATTAATTGACAAAATAATACCTCGGCTTAAACAAAGCACCCTTTTTAAGGACTCTTTTTGGGCATTGGTCGGCAATGTTCTCAACAAAGGGCTTTCTTTATTGGCCGGAATTGTTGTAGCCCGCTGGTTAGGATCAGAAGAATACGGCGAGTATGGCATGATCAAGAACACGCTGGTTTATATTGCCGTGTTTTCAACATTCGGCCTCGGATTCAGCGTCACCAAATTCATCGCTCATTTTAAGGAAACGTCCAAAGAAAAACTCAGGATTATCTCACGTGCAGCAAATCTTGTATCGTTATCTTTCAGTGGTTTCATGGCAATCCTGCTGTTTATCTTTTCTTCGCAGGTTGCCACTTACCTTGAAATGCCGCAGACATCCCTTATCATCAAGTTTACAGCTATTGCCGTAGTATTCAATTCTCTTGCAACCGTTCAGATTGCGATATTGGCCGGTCTGAAAGAATTCAAGCGCACTGCGCGAATCAACTTCTGCATCGGGATAATCACTTTTATTGCAAGTGTAGGAGGGACATATTTCTATGGACTGGCAGGTGCGATAATGGCCTTGGTTATTACCAATCTTGTAAACTGCCTGCTTAATTACATACTGATACACCGTATCATTGAGCCGATAAGCCTTTCTTCCGACGAAGTATGGAATGAGGTGAAACATCTCATCCGCTTTTCGTTCCCGATAGCCATTCAGGAAAGCACTATTTCAATCTCTTTTTGGCTTGGCAATCTGCTGCTTATCAAGCTGTCAGACTATCATCAGCTTGGTCTATATTCAGCAGCCGTCCAGTGGGGAGGTATCGTTACCTATATACCCGGAGTGTTGCAGAATGTAATGCTGTCCCATCTTAGCACAAATGTTGCCAAGCATGGAAATTCCAACGCACTGCTTCATCGCATGCTTGCATTGAACTTTACCGTTACTCTTATCCCTTTTATTATAGTATCCCTACTTTCTCGGTTCATCGCATCAATGTATGGCCCATCGTATGTCGATTTGCCTTTGGTGCTTAATATCTGCGTTGCAACATCCATCTTCAATTGTCTTATTCAGGTATATGTTCAGGAATATATAGCTAAAGGACGCACATGGACTTTAAGTATTATACGATCATTCAGAGACTTTTTCTCAATAGGATTAGCATGGTTCTTGATTGTAAACATCCATACTTTTAATGCCGCCGTCCTCTATGTGGCATCCTATAACCTCTCTGCCATAATATGCATCTGTTTATTAGTTATATGTCATAAGTCATGAAAATGAGAAAAAGGCTTGTGGATATTGATCTATTAAGGGTTTTGTGCGTTTTCCTATTAATATCCTATCATTCATTTGCTATATATTCCTATATGTGGCAAAAGCCCATGGGGATTAGTGATATTAAGACTTACTATTGGATTGGGAAATTATGCTATAGCTTCATGCTTCCGTTATGGGTGTTTATCAGTGGATATCTATGGTCATATCAGATAAACGGCTTGGGAAAGAATTTGTCATTTAGAAGTTTAATGTCGAAAAAAACGATAAAATTACTTTTGCCATGCTATACCTTTGGAATTCTGTATGTACTTTTGATCGGAGAAATCAGTGATCTGGCAACCCCAAAAGGTCTGTTTTTTTATCTTAGTGGATCAGGGCATCTTTGGTTTCTTCCAATGCTCATGTGGACTTTTGTTTTTTCTTTCTTAATTCAGAAAATAAAAGTAAAAGATACAATTATATTGTTATCATTATTTGTATTGTCAATTATATCTTGGAATATAGCATCATTGGGCATCGGTGGAGCATTATATTATTTATTCTATTTTCAATTCGGTTTTGTGTGTTTTAGACATAGAACACATATAGGAGTTTTTTTGAATAATTGGAAATACCTGATTATCTTAATTATTCTATTCATAATATTATTCCCGATAACCACTTTAGGCATCGAAAATATTTCGTCAGAAATTAATGGATTTAATGAAAGGTGTATCAATCAGATTCAAAATCATCTATTATCGGCTCCATGTCAAATTTTAGGTATTTTGATTTCCTTGGGGATTGCAATGAAACTCCAAACTTATTTTGTCAATTCCAAGATTATTGAGACTTTGGCGATATATAGTTTTGGAATTTACATAGTACATCAATTTATTCTTATGTGGCTATATTATCATACGAATTTACCTGTAAAAACCAGAAGTGTGTTTTTACCTTGGTTCGCATTATTTACAACAATTATAGCCTCACTGATAATTGTCAATCTTAGTATCAGGACAAAAATCGGAAGAAAGTTATTTCTATAATGGTGATTACAATAAAATCCAATACTCCAATATTACGTTATGGAGCATTTCCTGTATTCTGTTTGTTGATCGCGAGCCCATTACTTGCACTACCTTTTATAATATACGGGATATATTTACAGAAAAAAAGTGCATATTTCCTCTTTGCGTTGTTTTGTGGACTATTGTCATGGTTACAAATTCCTTCCGGAGATTTATTCCGTCATACCATGGAGTATTATGATGAATTTAGACGTCCAATAGAGCATATATTTGATTTTAGTGATGGCTTCCATGATTTTATTGGCACACTCAGTAAATGGTTATTGATAAATAATGGCTTACCCTATCAATATTTCAGACTCATATCTATGACAGAAAGTTTCTATATATTGAGTCTGATATTCATATGGATGATAAAAAATTCTCCAAGATCATATACACGATCTCAGGCATTTATCCGATTTTTATTTTTATTCTTGTTTTTTGAATTTATTCAAACAACATCAGGCGTAAGATATTGTTTTGCTGTATATAACTATATATATGGATTGCACCGATGGTTCAATTTACGAAAAAGATTCCCGGCTATAGCATTCTTTTTATTATCAATATGCATTCATGATGCAATGTTATTTTTCATTCCATTGAGTTTTATTCTTTATTTGGGATGCTATTCGCGTAAACGTTCTTTAATAATACTTATATTTAGTTTTGTAGTTGCTTTAGCTGCTGTATCTGCATTATCTGTTTTTATGGGTAGAAAAGCTGAATTCTATTTTGAAGGAGGAAGCAGCATTGCCGGGAATACTTTCCACGATGTAACAATATATGGATTTATTTTATTTACTGCTAGTCGATTGTTCCTTGCTCCATTTGCTTATCTTGCATTCAGATATTTCAAACCTAATGCTGTTTGGATACGGATGATGGTTGTATGGACTATTGTAATGTGTGTATTTATTACAAATAGTGTAATGATATTTAGAATTGCAGTTTTTATAAGTGCAATAATTCCATATATGATAATTGACTTGGAATGTTTCAGAAATATAAAACAGTCTGTATTTAAGCTACTTTTATGTTGTGCTTGTCTTAATACGTTATTTAATACAGTCAATTATAGGAATTATATTTTAAACTCACGATTTGAATATATCGCAACGCCGGTTCCTGTAATTTTAAATTATTCATATGAAAAAAGCTGGATTTTGGATCATATTGATGGCAATACAATAAAAAAGCCTCGGTATTTTCTATAATTTATTACTTAGCATAAATTTCTATAGTTATATATCAATTGAGACTGGAATTTGATTTTATTTTTTTCGTAATAAAAATTGTATAATTCTAAATTAATACTAAATGAGAGTAGCTATTCTTTATATTTGTACCGGTAAATATAACCAATTTTTTGACGGATTTTATAATTCTTGCCAAAAGTATCTACTAAAAGGAATTGCGGAAATTGAATATTTCGTGTTTACTGATAATATGAATCTTAGTACCGCGAAAGATGTACATTTATTTTATAGGGAATGCCAAGGTTTCCCTTTGGATTCACTTTTCCGCTTTGATATGTTCCTAAGTATTAAGGATATGTTGGAAAAATTCGATTATTGTTATTTTTTTAACGCAAATATGGAGCTAAAAGCACCAGTTAATGAGGAATTTCTTCCTGATGATAGTGGCTTAGTCGCTGTAATACATCCAGGCTTTTATAACAAGCCATCATTCCTATTGCCATATGAACGAAATAAAAATTCAGAAGCTTATATTCCACCCCATAATGGGCCATATCGTTATTATATGGGAAGTTTAAACGGGGGGCGAACGAAAGAATATCTACAATTAATAGAAATATGTAGTCGTAATACCCATTCCGACTATGATAAAGGTATAATAGCCATGGTTCATGATGAATCTCATCTGAACAAATATCTTTCTGAGAATAAAGTTAAAGGGCTTTCTCCGGCTTTTGCATATCCTGAGAACTGGCGTTTACCTTTTAGCCCTTTAATTTTAATACGAGATAAAGTTCGTATAGATCCTTATTTCAATAAAGGTCGTGATCATTCTATTTGGGGAAAAATTAAAAAAAGGGTTAAGTACTTAAACCGAGTTATTAAGTGGTATTTTTAAGAACCTATTAAAATTCATATCATACAGATTTAGAAATATTGTCGAGTAATAATACGCCGATAATAGTCTCAAAAGCAAAACGATATAAATCTAAACAGTGCCTAAACATAATGTTTTGATACGATGAGAATAGTTAGAATTATTGGTGGACTTGGAAATCAGATGTTCCAATATGCGCTTTACTTGTCGCTGAAACAGAAATTCCCCAACGAAAAAATACTTGTTGATTATTCGCTTTTCAGATCCTACGGTGTACATAATGGGCTTGAATTAGACAAAGTGTTTGGTGTATCGTTGCCTCAGGCTTCATTTTTTGAAATGTGCAAGGTGACAATCCCTACATACAACTATACTCTCGCCCGTGTCGTCAGGAAACTGCTGCCAAAACGCACAACCGAGTGTTACGAAGCAAAGGACTATACTTATAATATAGAGGTATTCTCTCCCGGCAATCGATATTATAATGGTTATTGGCAAAATTTTCAGTATTTTATCGAGAATCGAGAATTAATACAATCTACCTATTGTTTTTCTGCGCCAACCGACAGTAAGAATAAAAAAGTATTAGATGAGCTATCAGGCTCCACTTCAAGCGTCAGCATTCATGTGCGCCGAGGCGATTATCTTAAAGCTCCAAACTATGCAGGATTATGTGGGCTCAGCTACTACCGCCAAGCCATAACTCATATAAAAAAGCACATCAACCATCCTGTATTTTATCTCTTTTCCGACGATATCGAATGGTGTAAAGAAAATATCATACCCCTTCTTGATAATGCTCCCTATACTATTGTAGACTGGAATCGTGGAGCCAACAGCTATCGCGATATACAACTTATGTCGGCATGCAATAACAACATAATTGCCAATAGTTCATTCAGTTGGTGGGCCGCATTTCTGAATAGAAACTCGAATGCTATAGTATGTGCTCCAGCCAAATGGACCAATACAAAAGTCAATTGTAAATTTCAGTTACCTGATTGGATTCTGTTTTAAATG